>JARKOU010000203.1 GCA_029975645.1 Actinomycetales bacterium | reverse complement strand
CCCCCCCCCCCCCCCCGCCCAGGACACGGGACGAGGTCAGTGCTCCCGCGGCACCAACCACAGCGAGGCGTAGGGCGCGAGCCAGACGTTGCCGTCGTCGGCCACGTTGACGTGCCGCCCGCTCAGCAGGTCCACCGAGTCCCACAGCCCCAGCCCACCGAGCCGCCACGACGGCCACGGCCGCCACTCCGGCGTCACGTTGTACAGGGCCAGGAAGGAGCCGAGGGGGTGCCGGCGCAGCACCGGCAGCACACCGGGGTCGCTCAGCTCGAGCACCTGGGCCGGCACGGAGGCGTCGAGGAAGGGCGCGGACTTGCGCACCTTGATGAGGTGCGTCAGCCCGCTGAACATCCGCGCGGACACGGTCCCGGGGTAGCGCCGCGCCTCGGCGCGCCCCCACGGCATGCGTGGGCGGTGGACCCAGCGGTTGTCGTCGGCGTGGCCGGGTTCGCTCGCCCACATCTGGTCGTTGGGCAGCCCGATCTCGTCACCCATCCAGATGACCGGGATCCCGCCCCAGCCGAGCACGATCGCGTAGGCGAGCAGCAACCGGTCGATCGACTGCTGCGTCGCCACCCGGTCGCCCGCCTCGACGGCGGCGTCGAGCCCCACGAGCGCGGCGGCGGACCCGCTCACGCGCCGGTCGCCGGTGGCCGGGTTGTACTGGAACACCAGGCCGCGCGCCGTCGAGCCCGGGAACTGGCCCGTGTAGAAGTCGGACAGGAACGCGCGGTGCTGGTAGCCGTTGAGGCCGACGGCGCCCGCGTCGCGGTCGTCGATCGCCCAGCCGATGTCGTCGTGGCAGCGGACGTACGTGATCCACGCCGTCGTCGGCGGCACCGGGGGAAGGTGCTGGAGCGAGTGCGCCCCGAGGCGCGCGTCCTTCGAGGCCAGCATCGACCAGATCTGCACCATGAGGCTGTTGTGGTAGGCGAGGTCGCTGACCTTGCCGTGGTGCTTTCCCTGGCCCAGGTAGTGGACCAGGTCCTGCGGCGCCACGATCGCCTCGGCCTTGAAGATCACCGCGGGTGCAGCGATCCGCACGAGCGCCCGCAGCGCCTGCGTGATCGAGTGCACCTGCGGCTGGTTCTGGCAGTTCGTGCCCAGCGCCTTCCAGATGAAGGCGATCGCATCCAGCCGAAGCACCTCGACGCCGAGACCGGCCAGGAACAGGATGACGTCTGCGTACTCGTAGAAGACCTCGGGATTGGCCCAGTTCACGTCCCACTGGAACGAGTTGAAGGTGGTCCACACCCAGGACTGGAGGTCCTCGTCCCAGGTGAAGTTTCCGGGCGCGAAGTCGGGGAACACCTCGGGAAGGGTGCGCTCGTAGGCGTCCGGCATGTACCGGTCGGGGAAGGTGAGGAAGTAGTCCCGGTACTTGGGGTTGCCCGCCCGCGCGGCCTGCGCCCAGACGTGCTCCTTGGCCACGTGGTTGAGCACGAGGTCGGCCACGAGGCTGATGCCCTCGGCCCGCAGGGCGGCGGAGAGTCGCTTGAGGTCGTCCACCGTGCCCAGGTCGCCGCGGACCGAGCGGTAGTCGGCGACGGCGTAGCCCCCGTCGCTGTCCCCGTCGCGCGGCTTGAGGATGGGCATGAGGTGGAGGTACGTGACCCCGAGTTCCTTGAGGTAGGAGATCTGCTCGCGGACGCCGTCGAGCGACCCCGCGAAACGGTCGGCGTAGCACGCGTAGCCGAGCATCTTCTCCCGCTGGAACCAACCGGGGTCCAGGGTGCGGGCCTGGTCCAGGCGCGCAAGTTCGGGGTCGCGGTCCCGCACCGCCGTCGCGGCGAGGTAGAGCAGGCGCGCCTCGAGTTCTTCGACTTCCTGGGGGGAGTACACCTCGCTGAGCCCGGCGTGGAGATCGGGCCACCAGCGCTGCACCCGCAACTCGAACAGGTCGCGGCGGTCGGCCGAGAACTCGCCCAGCACGTCCGCGACGTCCAGGAAGTTGGGGAGGTCTCTCATCGACCCGGCTCCTCGTCTGGCTGATCAGCGGTCGGCGCGGGGCGATCGGGGTTCCACGCCGAACCCGGTGCAGTTGTGGCAGTGCAAGCGCTGGCATCCGTGGGGGTGCAGCCTCCGAGGTTAGCCCGTCGTCGGACGCCCCGGGGGTCGCCTCGCGAACTCAGTCCGGCGGCGACGCCGTCGAGGTCCGCACGATCAGCTCGGTCGGATAGAGGGTGGTCTCGGCAGGCGGGCCGTCCTCGCCGTTCACCATGCCGAGCAGGAAGCGCGCGGCATCGCTGCCCTGCGACTCGGCGGGCTGGGCGATGGTGGTGAGACCGATCACCTCGCCGAGCTCGTGGCCGTCCACCCCGATCACGGACAGGTCTTCGGGGACCCGCAGCCCGGCGTCGCGGGCGGCGAGGAACGCGCCCATCGCCATCTCGTCCGACGCCGCGAACACGGCCGTCACCTCGGGCGCCTGCTCGAGGAGCTGGCGAGTGGACTCGCGGCCACCCTCGACGTCGAAGTAGCCGTTGACCACCCACTCGTGCCGGACGTCGTGGCCGGTCCGTTGGATGGCCTCCTGCCAGCCGCGCCGGCGCCCGATGGGCGGCGACCAGCTGGAGATCGTGTCGGGCAGGCCCGTGACGTGCCCGATCCGCGTGTGCCCCAGGCCGAGCAGGTGCTCCGTAGCGGTCAGGCCCACCTGGTAGTCGTCGATGCGGACGGTCACCTGTCCCTCGACGCCCGAGCCGACGAACACCACCGGAACCTGGAGCGCGAGCAGGGACTCGAGTTCGTAGGTACTGAGCGGCAGGCCGACCACGAGCACGCCGTCCACCCGCCGCCGCAAGACCTCGACGTCCACGGCCTGCCGGCCGCGCCGCTCCACCGTGAAGGAGTACAGCAGAGCGTCGTAGCCCCGCTCGTGGAGGGCGCGTTCCGCGCCTTCGATCACGTTCGCGAAGAACCACTGGCTGATCCACGGGGTGAGGACGCCGATGGTCTTGGTGCGCCCGGAGGCGAGGGACGACGCCGACGGCGTGGGCACGTAGCCGAGGATCGCCGCGGCGGAGCGCACACGGTCCCGCGTGGCGTCCGAGACGTTCGGCAGGCCGCGCATGGCGCGCGAAACAGTGGCGGTCGATACACCCGCCATCCGTGCCACGTCTTCGATTCCGGCCCCCACGGCCTCGATTCTCCCCCCTGCAACGCCCGGAACGGGCGACGAACGTCGTCCGCCGGGTGCGATAGACGTCACGTGCGTCACTGACCGTAGGGCGTGCGGGTCCGGCGTGGGTCCGGATCCCACATTCGGACCGTCACGGCCGCGCGCTCTCGGGGCGCTCCGCCCGATCAACCCTCCCCGAGGAGGCCGCGCAGCACGGGGACGACGCCGTCGTCGGCTACGCCGCCCGTGACCAGGTCCGCCGCGGCGAGCACGTGCGGGGCGGCCTCGCCCATGGCGACGCCGACGCCGGCCCACCCCAACATCTCGACGTCGTTCCCGCCGTCGCCGACGGCGAGCGTGGCGCCCGCCGGGACCTCGAGCCGTTCCCGGAGCATCTCCAGCGCGCTCGCCTTGGTGACGCCGGGCGGGGTGAGGTCCAGCCATGCGGACCAGCCGATCGCGTAGGTGACGCCCACCAGGCCGCTGCCCTCGATCACCTCGCGGAAGTCCCCGGCGGACAGCAGGGGAGCGCGCATCGTGACGCGGCTCGCGGGCGCGGCACAGAGGTCCTCGAAGTCCACCACGCGGACCGGCTCGATCAGCTCGCCGGGCGGGAACGGGTGGGTCACCCAGAAGCCCTCGCCGAGCTTCTCGACGGCGAACAGCCCGCCCGGCACCCGGCCGCGCAGGAGCCGCAGCGCGGGTTCGGGGTCGAAGGTGACGACGTCGGACACCTCGTGCCCGCCGGGCAGGGCCGGGTCGAGCCGCACGCACACCGCGCCGTTGGACGCCACCGCCCAGCCCCGCTCGATCGCGAGGGCGTCGAGCACAGGCAGCAGTCCCATGAGCGAGCGCCCCGTCGCGAGCACCAGGTGAGTGCCCGTGGCGGCGAGGTCGCGCACCGCGTCGCGCACGCTCGGCCGTAGGGCGCCGTCGTGCATGAGGATGGTGCCGTCGATGTCCAGCGCGACCATGATCTCCGGACCGGGCTCGAGGTGGCGCACGGCCTCCGCCGTGAACGGTTCGACGGCGGTGCCGGCACTGCCGGTGGCGCGCGGCTCGACGCCGGGTGCCACCGCCTGCCCCACGCCCCGTGCGGTCACGGGTTCCGAGCGTGCGCGGTCCGTCACCGGGGCCGCAGCACGTCGAGGCCGCCCAGGTACGGGCGCAACGCCTCGGGGACGCGCACCGAACCGTCCGGCTGCTGGTGGTTCTCGAGGATCGCGACGATCCAGCGCGTGGTCGCGAGGGTGCCGTTGAGCGTGGCCACGGGCCGGGTGCCCGACGGCGTCCGCTCCCGGGTGCCGAGGCGGCGCGCCTGGAACGTGGTGCAGTTCGACGTCGAGGTGACCTCGCGGTAGCGACCCTGGCTCGGCAGCCACGCCTCGCAGTCGTACTTGCGGGCGGCGCTGGAGCCGAGATCGCCCGCCGCGACGTCGATCACGCGGTACGGGAGCTCGACCTTCGCGAGCATCTCCTCCTCCCACGCCAGGAGGCGAAGGTGCTCCTCCGCCGCATCCTCCACGCGGGCGTAGCTGAACATCTCCACCTTGTGGAACTGGTGGACGCGGATGATCCCGGCTGTGTCCTTGCCGTAGGAGCCGGCCTCGCGCCGGTAGCACGCCGACCAGCCGGCGTAGCGCAGCGGCCCGTCCGCGAGGTCGAGGATCTCGCCGGCGTGGTAGCCGGCGAGGGCGACCTCCGAGGTGCCGGTGAGGTAGAGGTCGTCCGCCTCGAGCCGGTAGACCTCGTCGGCGTGCGCGCCGAGGAAGCCGGTGCCGGCCATGACCTCGGGCTTCACCAGGGTCGGGGTGATCATCGGCGTGAAGCCGGCGGCCACGGCCTGGTCGATCGCCGCCATGAGGAGCGCCAGCTCGAGGCGGGCGCCGACGCCGGTGAGGTAGTAGAAGCGAGCGCCAGACACCTTGGCCCCGCGCGCGGTGTCGATCGCCCCGAGCGACTCCCCGAGCGCCACGTGGTCGCGGACCTGGACGCCCTCGGCCGCGAAGTCGCGTGGGGTGCCCACCTCTCGCAGGACCACGTAGTCATCCTCGCCGCCCGGCGGGGTACCGGGCTCGACGACGTTCGGGAAGTCCGCGAGCACGGCGTCGAGGTCGCGCTGCGCGGCGTCGGCCTCGCTCTGGGCCGCTTTGACCTCCTCGGCCATGGCCTTGGCCCGAGCCAGGACCGCCGGGCGGTCCGCGGGAGCGGCCGTGCCCACGGAGCGCGAGAGCGTCTTCTGGTCGGCGCGCAGCTGCTCGAACGCGGTCAGCGTGGCGCGGCGCCGCTCGTCCGCGGCGAGGACGCGGTCGACGGCGCCGGGGTCCGCTCCACGGGCGAGCTGGCTGCGCCGGGCGACGTCGGGGTCATCACGAAGGGCCTTGAGGTCGATCACGCGTCCGAGCGTATCGGCGACGTCCGACACGCTCCTGCCCCCGACCGCTCACCGGGTCCGAGTCGCGAGGCGCGCCGTGTCGGTCGGACGTGAGAAGGTGCCCACGTGACGTGGGAGCAGTGGGTGAGCATCGCCGCGCTGCTGCTCGCCCTCGCGGCGGTCGCCGTCGGCGCGCTCGTGCTGCGACGCCTCGCCGCCGCCCGGCGGGTGCCCAAGCCGCTGGCCAATCCGCTGGAGCGCGACGACGTCGCACTTGGACCGCCCGCCTTCGTCATCAACCCGATCAAGGTCCCGGACCCCGAGGCGCTCCGAGCCATCGCCAGGGAGGCCAGCGCGCAGGCCGGCATGGGCGAACCGCTCTGGTACGAGACCACCGAGCAGGACCCCGGCGGCGGCCAGGCCCGCCGCGCGATCGCGGAGGGGGCGTCCGTGGTGGTCGCCGCCGGTGGCGACGGCACCGTGCGTGCGGTCGCGGACGCGCTGACCGGCCGCGGGGTGCCGATGGGCCTGATCCCGATGGGGACCGGGAACCTCCTCGCCCGCAACCTCGACCTGCCCATCGGCGACGCCCGGGAACTGGTCCAGGTGGCCCTCACGGGCCGGGACCACGCCGTCGACGTCGGCTTCCTCCGTGCCGAGGGCCCCAGCGTGGACGGCGCCGACCACATCTTCCTGGTCATGGCCGGCATCGGCTTCGACGCGGCGATGGTGGCCGGCGCCGACGACGAGTTGAAGCGCAAGGTCGGCTGGTTCGCCTACTTCCTGGCCGGCGTCAAGCACATGCACGGCCGCAAGTTGCGGGTGGACCTCACCGTGGGCGACTCCCCGGCCCGCCACCTGAGGCTTCGCACACTGCTGTTCGCGAACTGCGGTCGCCTCCCCGGTGGCATCGTGCTGCTCCCCGACGCCGAGATCGACGACGGGTGGCTGGACGTGGCCGGAGTGGACACCAAGGGCGGCGTGTTCGGCTGGGCCTCGCTGTTCGGTCAGGTGATCCTGCAGGGCCTCGGGGTCCGTCGCGGCGTGCCCAACTCGCCGGGCACCATCGAGTTCTGGCGGGGCAAGCACGTGACGGTCGAGTGCGAGGAACCCGAGCCGGTGCAGGTGGACGGCGACCTGGTGGGAGAGGCCACCAGGGTCCGCGTCACGCTCCGGGACGGCGCCCTCATGATCAGGACGCGCTGACCGCGCTGATCGTCAGCGACCTCAGTCGCCGGGCGCCGGGTGTCGACCGGCGCGCAGCGCCTCCACCCACGCTCGCGAGGCGATGAAGTCGGCGTCGGACGTGCCGGGGCGCACCGCCGTCCGCACCCCGTCCACCCGCGGGTAGGAGCCGAGGAAGCGCACCACGGGGCACACGCGGTAGAGGCCCATGAGCGCCGCGGCCACGCGCTCGTCCTGGATGTGGCCCTCGGCGTCGATCGAGAAGGAGTACCGACCCAGGGAGTCGCCGATGGGCCTCGACTCGATCCGGGAGAGGTTCACCCCGCGCGTGGCGAACTGCTCGAGCATGTCCAGCAGAGCCCCCGCGTTGTTGTGCGGGAGGTGGACCACCAGGGTGGTCTTGTCGGCGCCCGTGCGCTCGGGCAGGATCCCCGGGCGGCCCACCAGCACGAATCGCGTCACGGCGTTGGGGTTGTCCTCCACACCCTCGGCCAGAGGCTCCAGGCCGTAGGTGTCGACGGCGTTCGGCGGCACCAGGGCGGCGTCGAACCCGAGCGGCGCGACCTCGACCGCACCCGCCCGCAGCCGGGCCGTCCGCTCGGCGATCAGGGCCGCCGGAGCGGTGTTGGACGTGGCGGGCACCTGCACCACGCGGGGCAGGTGCGTCGCGAGCCAGCGCCGGCACTGCACCCAGGCGTGTGGGTGGGCCGCGATCCGCCGGACGTCCTCGAGCCGCGAACCCGGCGGCCCGGCGAGCGTGAACCCGACCGGCACGAGCATCTCCTGCAGGAGCACGAGCGGCTCCCCGACCGCGAGCGCGTCGAGCGTGGCGGTGACGCCGCCTTCCGCGGTGCTCTCGATGGCGACGACGGCGAGGTCGGCCTCCCCGGTCCGCACCGCGTCGATCGCGGAGACCACGTCCGGCTGGGGGAGGAGTTCGGAGTCCTCGGGCGAGGCCACCTGGAACAGGGCTGCTTCGGTGAACGTGCCGGCCGGTCCCAGGTAGGCATAACGCAGCGGGGCCTCGGTCTCCTCGACGTGCTCGGACATCCTGTGCTTCCCGTGGTCTCGTCCCGATCGCCGTCGCCACCCGCGACGGAGCAGCCGGGTTCCGGCGTCGGCCGCTCGAGCCTACTGCGCTGCGTAGACTCGCCAGGGTGCAGCCGACCGCAGCCCCGCGCCCCGGCGCGGGCCCGATGCGCTCACCGGTCCGGGCCATGTGGCGGCGCGTCCGTGCCCTGATCGCGCTGGTCGCCGCCGTGCTGGCCGTCGCGACGATGGCTGCGCCGTCGTCGGCGTCCACCCCGCGAGCGCTGCCCGCCGCGGCCGACGACGAGCGCGCCGTCGTCCTCCTCGGCGCCGCCGGGCTGCGCTGGGACGACGTCTCGGAGGAGGGCACGCCGAACCTCTGGGCGCTCTCCCAGGAGGCCTCGCTCGGCCAGAACGCCGTGCGCAGCGTGCGGCGGCTCGCCTGCCCGGCCGACGGCTGGCTCGCGGTCTCCGCCGGGAAGCGTGCGGCCGACCTGCCCAGCCCGGACGGGCGGTGCCGCACCCTGCTGCAGCCCGGCGACGACGCCCGTGTGCCGGGCTGGACCGCGTACGCGCTCGCTGCGGCGGCGACCACCTACGGTGCGAGCCTCGGCACGCTCGGCGACGCGGTTGCCGCGGGTGGGGTGCCTGCCGCCGGCTTCGGACCTGGCGCCGCGATCGCGCTCGCGGACTCCGACGGCGTCCCCGTGGGGACGCACGCCCCCCGGCCGAGCGACCCCGCGGCCCTGACGCCCGCCGTGACGGCGGCGCTCGCGGAGGCCGACCTCGTGGTGGTCGACGCCGGCACGGTCCGCGACCCCGGGAAGGCCACCACGCAGCGGCCCCTGGGCACGCCGGTGAACCCGGCCTGGACCGAGCCGAGCCGGTCCGAGCAGGTCCGGCGCGTGGAGGCGTACCTGGCGGCGGCGCTCGAGGGCGTCGCCGCGTCCGGGCGGCCCGTCACGGTGCTCGTGGCCTCCCTCGCGGACTCCGGCGCCGACCCGCGGCTGCAGCTCGCCGCCGCGCTCGGGCCGGCGGTGGTCGCCGGGACGCCGCCCTTCGGCGACTCCCTCCTCGGCTCGGCGTCCACCCGCCAGGACGGGATCATCCAGACCACCGACCTGACGCCGTCGATCCTCGAGGCGCTGGACCTCATGGACGAGGTGCCGCCGGGCACGCTCGTGGGCTCGCCGGTCGAAGCGGTCGCGGTGGGATCGGCGACGGCGCCGTTGGACGCCGTGCTCGACATCGGCCTGCACTCCGTGGAGATCCAGCCGCTGATCCCGCCGTTCTTCCTGGCCCTGGTGATCATCAACCTGATCTTCTACCTGCTGGTGGCGATCGGGCTGAACAGCTGGGTGGTCGCACGTCTGCGCACGCGCGCGCCGCTGCGGCCCACCACAGTGCTGACGTTTCTGTCCGTCGCGGGTGTGAGCATCGCGGCGATCCCGGTGGCGACCTACCTCTCCAACGCCTTGCCGTGGTGGCGGGCCGGGGCCTCGGGCTGGGCACTGTTCGGCCTGGTCGTCCTGATCATCGGCGTGATCACCGTGGTGACCCTCCTGCCGCCGTGGGGGAAGGGGACGACGGCGCCCATCGCCGTCGTCGCCGGCCTCACGATGGCGGTGCTGTGCTACGACGCCGCGACGGGGGGCAAATTGCAGGTCTCCGCCCTCATGGGCGCGCCGCCCACCGTGGCGGGCCGCTTCTACGGGCTGAACAACCAGGCGTACGCCCTGCTCGCGACGGCGAGCGTGCTCGTGGCCGTGGTGGCGAGCGACCCGTTCGTCAAGGCCGGTCGACGCAAGGCCGCGGCCGCCGTGATCGCCGGGATCGGCATCCTCGTGACGGTCCTGGACGGGATGCCGGGGCTGGGGAGCGACTTCGGCGGACCGCCGTCGCTGGTGCCCGCCTTCACGATCTTCGTGCTGCTCGCGCTCGGCGTGCGGATCACGTGGTCCAAGGTGCTGCTCGTGCTCGCGGCGGGGGCCGCCGTCGTCCTGGGGCTCGCCTTCCTCGACTGGCTGCGCCCGGCGTCCCAGCGCACCCACCTGGGGCGCTTCATCGACACCGTCCTCGACGGCGGGCTGTGGGACGTCATCACCCGGAAGGTGGACCAGAACCTGTCCAACCTCGGGGGGACGTGGCTCACGTTGCTCGCCCTCGGTGGGATCGCGCTCGTGGTGCTGGTGCTCGCGCGGCCGATCCGGTCCGTCGCCAACGCGCCCGACGGCGGGCCGTACTCCTGGCTCTCCGGGGGGACGCCGCTGCGGATGCTCGGCGAGGCGTCGCCGATGCTCGGCTCGGGACTGGTGACGCTCGGCGTGGTGCTGACGCTCGGATTCGCGCTCAACGACTCCGGCATCGTGATCCCCGCGATCGGCGTGGCCCTCGCGGTGCCGCTGCTCGTGGCCGTGTCCGCGAACTGGATGCTGGAACTGCGCTCAGGAGTGGGCGGGGCGGGCGTGGTGGACCCGGTGGGCGAGACTGGCGCCGTCGGCGGGGTGGACTCAGCCGCGAGGTAGTCGGATTGACGCGGGGTAGTCGCCTCGAGCCGACTACCTCAAGCCGAAACGACTACCTGGCCGTGGTCAGACCGGGCCGTGGTCAGACCCGCCGGTGGTCAGACCCGCTCGGGTCCGCTTCCCGGGGCCGGGCGCCGGTGGATCAGCCGCCGCCACCGGCGCGTCCACACCGCGAGCGCCACGTCTCGGTACTGCTTGGCCCGGTGCACCTGGCCGCGCCAGTCGCTCCCGCTCGCCCGGTGCCGCAGGTCGCACGGCACCTCGACGACGGCGAAGCCCTGAGTCAGCAGGTCTAGCGTCATCCCCGTCTCCACGCCCCAGCCGCGGGCCAGCGGCGTGGCGGCCTCGAACGCCTCGCGGGTGAGGCAGCGCTGGCCGGAGAGGGGCTGGGTGGGGGCCCACCCGGTCGCCTTCTGGATCGCCCGGCGCGAGAGGCCGGTGACCAGCCCGTGACCGCCCGCGCCCGTCTGCTTCGGCAGGACGGCGATGGAGCAGTCCGCCTTGCCCACCAGGATCGGCGGGACCAGGGGCGCGGTGTTGACCGCGGAGACGCCCAGGTCGGCGTCGAGGAACAGGAGGAGGCGCGGCGGGGCGTCCTCGGCGTCGCGCATCGCGGCGACGGCCGCTCCCGTCTCCATCGCCGAGGCCTTGCCGCGGTTCACGGAGTGACGGACGACGACGGCGCCCGCCGCCCGGGCGACGTTCTGCGTGTCATCGGTGCTGCCGTCGTCGACCACGAGCACGAGGTCGACGTGCGGGATGGCGCGCGCGGCACGAATCGTGGCGGCAATCCGATCGGCCTCGTTCTTCGCGGGGATGATCACCGCGACCCGCTGCTCCGAGTGCTGGCGGGGGCCGGTCGGGGTAGTGGCGGGGGTCTTCCCCTCTGCCGATTCGTCTTGCTGCGGGACGTCGGGGTTCTCCGCGATCACGGTTCCAACCCTAGCCGCGTGGGCCCAGCGGTGGGTGGTGGCGTTCGTCACCCAGGGCCCGCGGCTGAGGTCGAACCCTTCGACCTCATCAGCGACAGCCCTCGACCTCACCAGCGACAACCCTCGACCTCAGCGGAGGGAGCCAGGGAGCCAGGGAGGCAGGGAGGCGGGGTGGCAGGGAGCAGGACGCGCATCCTCTCCCGGGTTGAGTCGACCGCGGGGCGGTAGCGTCGAGTCTGCAGCGTCTCTGGGAAGGGGCCGACCGTGGCGTGGTCCGACGGGAGCGATCCCCGGTTCCTGCGTCGGTGGATCTCCTACGTCGTGATCGGCGAGACCCTCGGTTTCCTCGTGGCGGCGTCCGGGATGGCCGCGGGGAACCTCCTCGCGATGAGCCCGTGGGCGGCGTGGGCCACGGCAGTGGTCGCCGGCCTCGGCGAGGGCGCGCTGCTCGGGACCGCCCAGGCGCTCGCGCTGCGGCGCTCCGGCGTCGCGGTCCCAGCCCGCACCTGGGTGCTCGCGACCTCGCTGGCCGCCGCGCTGGCGTGGGGGATCGGGATGCTGCCCGCCACCCTGCCCGGGCTCGACTGGGCGTCCCCGCTCACCTGGGCGGGCGTCGTCGTCGGCGGAGCGCTCCTGCTCCTCTCGATCCCGACGGCGCAGGCGCCGCTGCTGCGCGGGCACGTGCCGCACCCCTGGCGCTGGGTCCCGCTCAATGTGGCCGCGTGGGGCGCCGGCATCCTGTGGACCTTCGCGCCGTCGCCTTTGGTCAACGAGACCACCTCGACCGCCGGCCTCTTCCTCGCCTACGGCGTCGCGGGGCTGCTCATGGCCGTCACGGTCGCCGTCGTCACGGGGTTCGGGTTGCGGCGGATGCTCCGCCACGCGGCGTCGTCGCAGTCGACCGACGACCCCGCCGGGACCGCGCCGTTCGGGACAGCGCCTACCGGAGCGTGACCTGGCGGGAGACCAGGCCCGCCCGGGCGCGGCGCTCGGCCGCGGAGAGCGGCGTCGTCGTCGCGAGTGCCTCGGCGAGGAGGGCGTCGAACGCGAGCGCGAGGGGCTCGACGTCGGCCGCCTCCGTCCCCGGCGCGAGTTCCCAGACCGGGACCACGATCCCGCAGCTGCGGAACGCGCCCACGAAGCGGGAGCCGGGCCCCAGGGACGAGGCGCGGCGCGCGTGCAGGCGGGCGAGGGCGTCGAGCAGGGCCTCCTCCGGCTCCGGGCGCGCCCACCGCAGGAACTCGCGGCCCATCCGCACCCAGTAGGCCGCAGCCAGGCCGGGCACCTTCACCGTCGGCACGATCGACGCGCTCGCCTGCTCCAGCGACGACACCACGTCCGGGGTGCGCGCGGCGTCCTCGGCCACCCAGTAGTCGAAGTCGGCGTGGACCTCCGGCTCGAGCGGCACCGCCGGGTCCAGGACGTCCTGCAGCCGCGGCCCGGGCCCGGGCAGGTCCCGGGGGCCGACGGCGGAGCCCGGCTCGGCGTCGAGCGCCTCGAGGAGCGCGGCGGCGGCGTCGCGGCTCGCGTCCCCGCTGTGCGTGGTGGTCTGGAGGGCGAGGAGGATCGTGCCGTCCTCGCGGTGCAGCGCCGGCCACATCATCGGCAGGAGGGTGCAGACGACGACGTCGCGCGCCCCGTACTCCGCGGTGGTGCGGACCGTCGCGGTGGCGGAGGGCACGAGGTCGCGCAGCGCCACCCAGTCCGCCTCGTTCGGCAGGCCTTCGAACGGGCGCTCCACGAGGGCGACGGCGGCCTGCTCGCGCTCGCGCCCGTGGCAGTTCTTGTACCGCTTCCCCGAGCCGCAGGGGCAGGGCTCGCGCTGGCCGACAACCGGGATGCTCTGCGTGGTCACGATCGGCGAGCCTAGAGGACGGGCGGCCGGGCGCCGTCGTCGGGCGGGGTTCCGGGGGCGCCGCGCGCACGAGGGGTGACGGCGGGGACTTTGGCCAAATTCGGGCGTCACTCGGCCTCCCCGGTGTCGGAGGCCGGTGGCAGGATCGGCCCCATGCACGCACGAGCCGGCCAAGTCGCCCTCCCCGAAGACCTCATCGACGTCGACGCCCTGGTGTCGGCCTACTACGACCTCGTGCCCGACGTCGACAACCCCCTCCAGGAGGTCGCGTTCGGGACGTCCGGTCACCGCGGTTCCAGCCTCGACACCGCGTTCAACGAGGCGCACATCATCGCGATCACGGCCGCGATCATCGAGTACCGGCGGGCGCAGGGCACCGACGGGCCGCTGTACATCGGCCGCGACACGCACGGCCTCTCGCTGCCGGCGTGGCAGACGGCGCTCGAGGTCCTCGCCGCTGCGGGTGTCGAGACGCGCATCGACGCGCGGAACGCCTACACCCCGACGCCGGCCGTCTCCCACGCGATCCTCGTGGCGAACGGCGCCGGGACGGCCGCCGGGGTCCGGACCACCGGCTCCGGCCTCGCGGACGGCATCGTGGTCACGCCGTCGCACAACCCGCCCCGCGACGGCGGGTTCAAGTACAACCCGCCGCACGGCGGCCCGGCGGATTCCGACGCGACCGGCTGGATCGCCCGCCGGGCCAACGAGATCATCCGGCAGGGTGTGGACCAGGTGGCCCGCGTGTCCATCGAGTCCGCGCTCCAGGCACCCACCACGACCAAGCACGACTTCCTCGCCGCGTACGTCGACGACCTCGAGAAGGTGATCGACGTCGAGGCGATTCGGGCCGCCGGCGTGCGGATCGGCGCCGACCCCCTCGGCGGCGCCGCCGTCGACTACTGGGGCGCCATCGGCGAGCGGTACGGCCTCAACCTCACCGTGGTGAACCCGACCGTGGACCCGCGCTGGCCGTTCATGACGCTCGACTGGGACGGCAAGATCCGCATGGACTGCTCCTCGCCGTCCGCCATGGCGTCCCTGCGCAAGATCATGGCGGGCAACGGTGGCCCGGCGCCGTACGACATCGCCACCGGCAACGACGCCGACGCCGACCGGCACGGCATCGTCACGCCCGACGCCGGGCTGATGAACCCCAACCACTACCTCGCCGTCGCGATCAACTACCTGTACGCGAACCGCACGGGCTGGTCGCCGTCGGCCGCCATCGGCAAGACGCTCGTCTCCTCGGCGCTGATCGACGGCGTTGCCAAGGGCCTCGGCCGGCGGCTGTGGGAGGTGCCGGTGGGCTTCAAGTGGTTCGTGCCCGGGCTGCTCGACGGCAGCGTCGGCTTCGGTGGCGAGGAGTCCGCGGGCGGCTCGTTCCTCCGCAAGGACGGCACGGTGTGGACCACGGACAAGGACGGCATCCTGCTGTGCCTGCTGGCCTCGGAGATCCAGGCCGTGACCGGCAAGTCGCCCAGCCAGCACCACGCCGACCTCGTCGCCAAGCACGGCAAGTCCTGGTACGCCCGGATCGACGCCGCGGCCTCCCGCGAGGAGAAGGCGAAGTTGGCCAAGCTCGACCCGGCCCAGGTCAAGGCGACCGAGCTCGCGGGTGAGGAGATCACCGGCCGGCTCGTGGCGGCGCCCGGGAACGGCGCCTCGATCGGCGGGCTCAAGGTGACGACGGCGCACGCCTGGTTCGCCGCGCGGCCCTCGGGCACCGAGGACGTCTACAAGATCTACGCCGAGTCCTTCGTGAGCGAGGAGCACCTGGCGGAGGTGCAGGCGGCGGCCAAGGAGGTTGTGTCTGCGGCGCTCGCGTGATGCGCTGACACACCCCGGGAGGGTGTCGTCCCCTGCGCGCGGGCAACCAGTCCGGCTCGTTCCTCGCCGGACGGCCAGGCCCATCCACGCCCGCGCGCGGGGGACGATACCCTCCGGCTTTCGGCTCGCCTTGCGATGCGCCGTCGTGGGGCCGGGCTGGCCCAGACACGCCCGCGCGGGGGACGACACCCTCCGGCTTTCGGCTCGCCTTGCGATGCGCCGTCGTCGGGCCGGGCTGGCCCAGCCACGACCGCGGTCGGCCGCGCTCCGCTCGGGGGGTTCGTAGGCTGGGTCGGTGGACGGGACCCGGGTTGATCGCTGGCTCTGGGCTGTGCGGTTGTTCCCCACGCGGTCGGCGTCGGCGGCGGCGTGCCGGGCGGGGCATGTCCAGGTCAACGACACGCGGGTGAAGCCGGCCGCGACGGTCCGCGTGGGCGATCGGGTTCGGGTGCGTGGCGGCGAGCGGGAACGGGTCGTCGAGGTGGTGCGCTTGATCGAGAAGCGGGTCGGCGCTCCGATTGCCGCGGAGTGCCTCATCGACCACAGCCCGCCGCCCCCGCCGCGCGAGGCCCGGATCGCGTTCGCCGAACGCCCCCGGGGTGCCGGTCGTCCCACCAAGCGCGAGCGCCGCGAGATCGACCGGCTCCGGGGTCGCGCCTGACGGTCAGCGCCCGACGATCAGGGGCGAGCGGGCCCGGCCGCCCGGCGGGATGTTCGCGGTCCGCACCACCCGGCCAGATCGCGAACATAGGGGCAGATCGCGAACTCCCGATGTTCGCATCCCGACCGGATGTTCGCGGTCCGGCGGGATGTTCGCGGTCCGGCCGGATGTTCGCGGTCCGGTGCGGCCGGACCCGGGTGCGAGGATGTCCCGATGTTCCGGACCTACCGCGAGATCCTCGCCAAGCCCGGAACCCTCGCGTTCTCGGCGGCCGGCGTCATCGCGCGCCTGCCGATGTCCATGCTTGGCATCGGCATCGTGCTGCTGATCTCGGCGGTGTACGGCTCGTACGGCCTGGCGGGCCGGGTCTCGGCGGTGCACGTCATCGCGTGGTCGATCTGCGCGCCGCAGATCGCCCGGCTGGTCGACCGGCACGGACAGGCCCGCGTCATGCGACCGATGCTGGGCGTCGCGGTCTCCTCGCTCGCCGTCCTCATCGTCGCCGCGAGCCTCCACTCACCCACGTGGATCCTCTACGTCACCGCGGCGCTCAGCGGTGCCACATTCGGCTCGATCGGCGCCATGGTCCGCGCGCGCTGGACGCACGCGCTCGACGACCCCCGGCAGCTCCACACCGCGTTCTCCCTCGAGTCCGCGCTCGACGAGGTGGTGTTCGTGGTCGGCCCGGTGGCCGCCACGCTCCTCGCGACCTCGGTGGCGCCCGGCGCCGGCCTCGTGGTCCCGCTGCTCGGCGCGCTGCTGGGTGGCTACTGGTTCCTCGCCCAGCGCCGGACCGAGCCCCCGCCCAGCGACCGGGCCGACGGCGCCCGGCAGGGATCGATCATCCGGTCCGCCGGGATGCTCGCCCTGGCGGCCATCTTCGCCGCGATCGGCGTGATCTTCGGAGCCACCGACGTCTCCACCGTCGCCTTCGCCGAGGAGCAGGGATCCAAGGCCCTCGCCGGCCCGATCCTCGCGGTCTTCGCCACCGGGTCGCTCATCGCTGGCCTGCTGTACGGCGCGCGCCACTTCACCAGTCCTCTGTGGCGGCGCTTCCTCATCGGCGTGCTGCTGCTCGGCGCCGGGGTCTCGTTCTTCGTGCTCGTGGGCACGCTCTGGCAACTCGGGCTCGTCATGTTCGTCACCGGGTTCGCGATCGCACCCACGCTCATCACGGCGAACGGCCTCATCCAGCACCTCGTCCCACCCACGCGACTCACCGAGGGCCTGACCTGGGGCGGCACGGCCCTCGGGGTCGGGGTCTCCATCGGCGCCTCGGTGGGCGGCAACATGATCGACGCCGCGGGGGCGCGCGCCGGGTACCTGGTGGTCGTCGCGGCGGCGGGCGCCGCCGTCGTGCTCGCGCTGGCGTCGGTGCGTGCGCTCCGGGAACCGGCGACCGCGTAACGCGAGCGCCGTCGTCGTCCGTCAGGCGCTCGGGTACCAGGCCTCGCACTTGCCGAGGCGTTTGCGCACGCGCTGGCCGCCGGCGGCCTCGATCTCCTCGCCCGGGCCCACGATCACCAGGAGGCTGCGTGCGCGGGAAAGTCCCGTGTAGAGGATCTGGCGCGCCTGCGCAGCCTCCTCGAAGCCGTTGACCACGAGGACGACGACGGCGCGCTCCAGACCCTGGAAGTCCTTCACCCCGCCGCGGTGCACGTCCGCCCCGGCGAGGAAGTGGTCCCAGTAGTCGCGGTAGCCCTCGAACGCGCCGATGTCCTTCTCGGTGGGCCAGTGCGCCGCCGTCGTGAGCACAGCGATCGCGCCGGGTGCCCACCCCTCCGCAACCAGCGCCTCGACGGCGACCTCCGCGACCGTCGGCGCGTACTCGCTCGGCACGTCGACGAACCGCACGGCCGCCTTCTTGCGACCGCGGGAGAGGAACTCGCTCAGGGCGAAGGATTCTGTCAGCCGCGCGATCTGGCGCGAGGACCGCACGTTCTCCCCGAGCACCATCGGCGCGACGTCGATTGGGACACCCGCCTTGCGCCACTCGTCGCTGTAGCCGTTGTCGGTGAAGACCACGAGGCTGCCGGTCTGCGGCTCGCGCAGGCACTCGGCCAGGGCCGGCCACCACTCCTCACCGAACTCCTGGGCCTCGTCCACCACGAGCGCGTCGAACCGCTCGACGTCGGGGCGGCGCAGCGCCACCTCGTACAGGGCGTTCGGGAGTCGGTGCTCCCAGTAGTCGGCGGCGTCGACGTCGTCGTCCGCGACGGCGGGGCCGCGGCCCCAGTGCCCGAGCAGGTCCTGCGGGATGCCGACGAAGGCCGGGCGTTCCCGGACGTCGAGGCCGTCCGCGACGCGCTGGAGGTAGCGGCTCAGGCCGCGGCTGCGGCAGACGATCGCCACGCGGTCGCCGCCGGCGGCGCGCCGTCGGGCCTGCTCGAGGGCCAGCCACGTCTTCCCGCTGCCCGCGCCGCCGGTCACGATGAGGCGGGGGTAGTACTCGAACATGTCGAGCACCTTCGCCTGGTCGCGAGTGAGGTGGCCCCGGCGGAACTCCTCGTCCGAGGCCCAGGCGAGGGCGTCCATCTGGCTGGGCATCTGGGCGGAGAGCAGGTCCACGAGCGAGGCGAGGCCGGCCCTGGTGAGCGGATGGTCGCCGTGGCCGTACTCGACGCCGTGGTCGTGGCCGAGTTCCTCGATGGCGGCCCGGATCTTCTCGGCCGCGGTGGCGAGGTCGTCGCGGTCGAGCACCAGGGCCCGCGGCAGGTCCGGGGCATCCCAGGTCGCCGGGACAGGGGTGTGCGGGAGCGCGACCATGTGGACCGTGTGCGCGGTGGCGGCCGGACTGCGGCGGTCCTCCAGCATCCGCTGGAGCATGTGGCGCTCGTCGCGCATCTCCGCCTCGGGGTCGATGGCGGTCCGTTCCTCGCCGGAACCCTCGCTCCAGCCGCTCGCGTCGCGGGTGACCAAACCCCCGGCGACCTCGAGCGCGGCGATGCCGACGCCGGGCCAGGCGACGAGCAGGTCGATCTCCTGCTGGCGGTCGCCCTCGATCAGGCGGACGGCGTAGAAGAGGGCGGCGTCGTCGGGGAGCTGCTCGCGCAGCACCTCCCAGACGGCGTACTCCGCTTGCGCGCCGTCTCCGAACACGGGTTCCGCCGGATAGCACCGAGGCATAGGGCCTTTGTAGCGCACGGTGCGGCCCCGAGGGGGTGACTGGGTGATCTCGGCACGACGACGGCGCGCCTCGCCGGCCCCGCAAGGTCCCTTTCCGCGTCTCGGCACGGGTGCGAGGATCGACGGAACGGAGAACCGCCCACCGGGTTTCCGACGTCGGACCCGCGGGCTGACGCGCACGAAGGAGTGCAAGCATGGACGCTGACCGCTTTGCCGGGTTGACTGCGATCGTCACCGGTGCCGGCTCCGGGATCGGGCGGGCGACGGCGCAACGCCTCGCCGCGGAGGGCGGTCGCGTGATCGTCTCCGACTTGTTCGCCGACCGCGCCGAGGAGACCGTCGCCCTCATCCGGAAGGCCGGCGGCAGCGCCGACTGGATCGCCGGCGACATCACGGACCAGGCCCACGTGGACGCCGTCGTCGCGGCGTGCGACGGGCGGGTGGACATTCTCGTCAACAACGCCGGGATCATGGACCGGTTCCTGCCGGTGGGCGAGGTCGACGACGCGACGTGGGCCCGCGTGATGGACGTGAACGTCAACGCCCCCATGCGGACCACCCGCGCAGTGGTGCCGCTCATGGTGGCGCGCGGCTCGGGCTCGATCGTGAACGTGGCGTCCGAGGCGGCGCTGCGGGCCAGTGCCGCGGGGACCGCCTACACCACGTCCAAGCACGCGGTGGTCGGCCTCACCAAGTCCACCGCCGTTCTCTACCGGGCGGCCGGGATCCGGTGCAACGCCGTCCTCCCCGGCGCTGTCGCCACGAACATCGAGGCGCCGTTCGCCTCGCAGTTCTCCGCCTCGGTGCTCGGTGGCCTCATGGGAATCATCCCCGGCGTCGCCCAGCCCGAGCAGCTGGCCGCGGCGATCTGCTGGCTCGCCAGCGCCGACGCGTCCAACGTCACCGGCACCCTGCTGGCCTGCGACGGCGGCTGGAGCGCGATCTAGCGTCCTCCCGCCCTTTGCCAGGCTCCACCGGCCCGCGAGGGCGGGTCCATGCGCCGACGGCGGGTGCGTACCGACCCGCCGTCGGCGCAAACACCCGCCCTCGCGGGTGGTAGCTACTACACCCGGGGCTGGCGGACGGTGCCGTCCTCCTCGACCACGATCTCGTCGGGGTCGACGGGCTCGGTCTTCGCCTGCACGCCGGCCATCGCGTCCTTGACCGCCTGGGTCACCCTCTCGGAGAGTGCCGCGCCCTGCTCCTTGACCACCTGGGTGACGCGGGCCTCGACGTCGTGCACGGTCTTCTGCACCTCGGGGTGCTCCCACGTGGTGCGGGCCCAGGTCTTGGCCTTCTCGAGGTTCTGCCGGCCGGACTCGGTGCCGTACAAGTACGCCAGCCCCGCGCCGATGACGATGAGTGCCTTGCCCTTCATGGTGCTCCCTCTCGGCTGCCGGCCCGCCCGTGCGGGCCCTTCGGGCGTCGACCCTAAGCCGGATCGCGGCGAATCGCACAACCCGGCTGGGTGGTCCGGCTCGCTGGCCGCAGAGAGGACCAAGGGCAGGTGGCACGTCGGGGCGGATCCCCACGCGCGGGGGTGGATGGGTCTGGCCGTCCCGCGAGGGACGAGCCGGACTGGTTGCCCGCGCGCGGGGGTCCGCCCCGAGGTGGTACCGGATAGCCCAGTTCAGAGGCTCGCGCGGACCGCCTTGGTCGCCGCGACCAGGTGCTCGAGCGACGGCACGGTCTCGGCGTACCGGCGCGTCTTGAGCCCGCAGTCGGGGTTCACCCAGAGGTGCCGCCCGTCCACGGACTGCACGGCCGCGTGGAGCAGCTCCGTGATCTCCTCGGTGGAGGGCACGCGCGGAGAGTGGATGTCGTACACGCCCGGGCCGATGCCGCGAGCGAAACCCGACTCCTTGATCGCCGGCAGGATCTCCATGCGCGAGCGCGCCGCCTCGATGCTCGTGACGTCGGCGTCCAGGCCGTCGATCGCCCCGATCACCTCGCCGAACTCCGAGTAGCACAGGTGCGTGTGGATCTGCGTGGAGTCCTCGACGCCGGACGTCGCGAGCCGGAACGAGCCCACGGACCAGTCGAGGTACGCCTGCTGGTCGGCCCGCCGCAGCGGGAGCAGTTCGCGCAGCGCCGGCTCGTCCACCTGGATGATCCCGATGCCGGCCGCCTCGAGGTCCGCGATCTCGTCCCGCAGCGCGAGCGCGACCTGGCGGGCGGTCTCTCCGAGCGGCTGGTCGTCCCGCACGAACGACCACGCGAGGATCGTGACCGGCCCGGTCAGCATGCCCTTGACCGGCTTCTCGGTAAGCGAGGCGGTGTAGGTGGACCAGTCCACCGTGATCGGCGCCGGGCGGGACACGTCGCCCCAGAGGATCGAGGGGCGCGTGCACCGCGAGCCGTAGGACTGCACCCAGCCGTTCTGCGTGACCGCGAAGCCGTCGAGGTGCTCGGCGAAGTACTGGACCATGTCGTTGCGCTCGGGCTCGCCGTGCACCAGCACGTCCAGGCCGATCTGCTCCTGCAGGGCCACGACCTGGGCGATCTCCGCGCGCATCGCCTCGGCGTACGCCTCGTCGCTCAGCTCGCCCTTGGCCCACGCCGCGCGGGCCCGGCGGATCTCGGGCGTCTGGGGGAAGGAGCCGATCGTCGTCGTCGGCAGGGCAGGCAGGTGCAGAACCTCGTCCTGCGCGGCCTGCCGCGTCTCGTAGGAGGACCGCCTGAAGTCCGCGCGCTTGAGGTTGGCGAGGCGCTCGCGCACCTCGGCGCGGTGCACGCCGGCGGCGGCCAGGCGGTTCGCCCGAGCGGCCGACGACGCCGCGATCGCCTCGGCGACGGCGTCCGCACCCTGGGTGAGCGCGGTCGCCAGCGTCACGACCTCCCCGACCTTCTGGTCGGCGAAGGCGAGCCAGGACTTCAGGTCCGCGGCGAGCGCCGGCTCGTCCTCGACGTCGTGCGGGACGTGGAACAGCGACGTCGACGACGAGACCGCCACCGTCGCGCCCTCACCCACGCCGTCGCGGAGCGCGTCGAGGGACGCGAGCGCCGCGGCGAGGTCGGTGCGCCAGATGTTGTGGCCGTCGACGACGCCGCCGACCACCGTCTTGCCGGCGAGCGCGCCCGGGGCGACGCCGTCGAGCACCTCGAGGCTCCCGCGGACCAGGTCCAGCCCGATCGCCTCCACGGCCGACGCCGCGAGGACCGGCAGGGCGTCGCCGAGGGTGTTGTAGGCGGCGGCCACGAAGATCGCGGGGCGCTCGGGCCGGGCGAGGGCGCCGGCGAGGACCTCGTAGGCGCGGGCCGCGGCGGCGAGCACGCGCTCGCGCGGGACGTCCCACGTGTCCGAGACCAGGGCAGGCTCCTCGATCTGCACCCACGTGGCGCCCGCGGCGGCCAGGGCCCGGAGCAGGTCGGCGTAGACGGGCAGCAGGTCCTCGAGGCGGGACAGCGGCTCGAAGCCCTCGGGGGCGCCGTCGGCCGGCTTGCTCAGCAGGAGGAAGGTCACCGGGCCCACGATCACCGGGCGCGTGAGCACGCCGGCCGCGAGCGCCTCCGCGAACTCGGCCACGCGGCGCGTGCCGGCCAGGCGGAACGCGGTGTCCGGCCCGATCTCGGGGACCAGGTAGTGGTAGTTGGAGTCGAACCACTTGGTCATCTCGAGCGGGGCGCGCTCGCCCTCGCCGCGCGCGACCGTGAAGTAGCCGGCGAGGTCCAGGGCGCCGTCGTCGCCCACCAGGTCCGCGAAGCGGGCGGGGATCGCGCCGACCGTGACCGCGGCGTCGAGCACCTGGTCGTAGTAGGAGAAGTCGAGGGGGATGGAGGCGTCGTCGGTGCGCAGGCCGAGGTCGGCGAGGCGGCCGCGGGTGCGGGCGCGCAGGGCGACGGCAGTCGCCTCGAGGTCGTCGACGCTCACCGTGCCGGCCCAGAAGGCCTCGACGGCCTTCTTCAGCTCACGGCGCGGGCCGATCCGGGGGTACCCGAGGATCGTGCCGGTGGGGAAGGCGGGAGTGCTCATCGGTGTCCTTGTGCTTTCGGGGTAGGGGTTGCGCTGACCCACGGCCCGCTGGCCAGGTCCAGGGCCCGGGGGGCCCCGCCGTCGAGGTGGACACCCTCGAGCAGGTCAAGTGCGGCTCGGTACGTGTTGAAGGTGTAGATGTGCAGGCCGGGCGCGCCGGCGTCGAGCACCGCGTGGGCCAGGTCCACGGTGGCGCCGATGCCGATGCGATGCCGCTCCTCGACGTCGTCCGTGGCGGACAGCCGGGCCATGAGGTCGGCGGGCGGCTGCACGCCGGTGAGCCCGGCCAGCCGCGTGAGGCGGCCGGGGTCCGTCATCGGGATGAGGCCCGGGACGATGGGCAGGTGCACGCCGGCGGCGCGCGCGTCGTGGACCAGGCCGGCGTACGCGGCGGGGTCGTAGAACAACTGCGTGAGCGCGTAGTCCGCGCCCGCCTCCTGCTTGGCGAGGAGCGCGGCGACGTCCTGGGCACGCGTGGGCGACGCCGTGCCGCCGGGGTAGGCGGCCACGCACACGCTGAGGGGGTCGACGGCGTCGGCGCGCGGGCCGGCACCCCGCCTGTCGCGCTCGATCTGCCGGATGAGGCCGACGAGGTCCGAGGCGTAGGTGAGGCATCCCGCCGGTGGTTGCCAGTCGGGCTGGTCCTTGGGGGGGTCGCCGCGCAGGGCGAGGATGTTGCGCACGCCCTCGTCGAGGAAGTCCCCGACCAGCGCGGCGGCCTGCGCGGGGCTCGCGCCCACGCAGGTGAGGTGCGCGACGGCGGTGATCGGCGTCTCGGCGAGGATGCGACGGACGATGCCGCGGCTCGAGTCGCGGGTGGACCCGGACGCGCCGTAGGTGACCGAGATGTAGTCGGGGTTCACGGTTGCCAGGCGCTGCACCGTGTCCCACAGCGTGTCCGCCGCCGCGGGGGTGCGGGGCGGGAAGATCTCGAACGAGACTGTCGGGCGCCCGAGGGGCGTCGCGTACAGGGCGGCCGTGGTCACGAGCCCGCCTCCTGGCAACTCGCGATGTGGCCGACGGCGCGTCTGCGGCCGACGGCGCGTGACGCCGCGGCGGCTCTCGGGTATTGCTGGGTCATCGTCTCTCCATCGGACCTGGCGGTAGCACCCTCACCCGTGGGCGTGATCGGGGGGTTGCTGCGGCGTCGGGGAGCCAGGACTCTCGGCCGCTCTGGATGGTCCGGCAGAGGATAGCCGATCCCGACAGGCGGACTCCGGCGCGGTCGGGGCGTGAGACGCGACCGGTGCCGCTCCCCCCGGGGGTCGCCCGAACGCGGGTGCCGGTTTGGACGGGGAGCCGGGGCAGACCGCGCAGGCCCGGCGGTGCGGCGAGACGAAGACCCGCGGGCCCCACGGTGCGGCGAGACGAAGACGCGCACCCAAGGGGCGCCGAGAAGAAG
>JARKOU010000200.1 GCA_029975645.1 Actinomycetales bacterium | reverse complement strand
TTCGCCCAGATCGGCTGCGCCGGATCGAACCGCAGGAACTCCTGCCACAACGTATACGCCACCGGCGCCAACGCGATCGGCGTCCCCGGATGACCCGAACCCGCCGCCTGCACCGCATCCATCGCCAACGTCCGCATCGTCGCAACAGCCAACTCATCGGGATCAGTGATCTGTATGTGCGTAGCCACGGGCGAACTCCACTTCAGCGGTCGGGTGATCGGGTCGGGGTGCCCCACCGTGCAGATCTGCCGGCAGGGGCGCTGCTCCTCACTCTGAACCAGGCGGGTCGGCCCCGGGAACCGCTTGCCATGAGTTGTCTCCTGGATCGCTGAGGACCAGGGCAACTCCTGGCAAGGCGTTGCGGCGAGATCTGAGAGTCGCCAAGCATCGCGGGGAATCCTGACCACGCACTGACCTGAGGAGACCTCGAATGACCAACCCCCTGCAGGACCTGTCCCATGAGGGCGTCGCCGTCTGGCTCGACGACCTTTCCCGCGATCGACTGGCGACGGGCGGGCTCGCGGCACTCGTCGCGGAGCAGTCGGTGGTCGGCGTCACGACCAACCCGTCCATCTTCCAGGCGGCCATCACCGGGTCGGACCTCTACGCGGGCCAGGTCGAGGCCCTCGCCGCCCGCGGCGCCGACCCCGACGCCGTCGTCCGCGCCCTGACCACCGACGACGTCCGCGCGGCCTGTGACCTGTTGGCCCCTGTCGCGGAGGCCTCGGGAGGCGTCGACGGCCGCGTGTCCATCGAGGTCGACCCCCGGCTCGCACACGACACCGGGGGGACCATCGCGCAAGCGCGTGAGCTGTGGGCGGAGATCGACAGGCCCAACCTGCTCGTCAAGATCCCGGCGACCCTCGCCGGCCTCCCCGCGATCCGCACCGCCATCGCCGAGAGGATCAGCGTGAACGTCACGCTCATCTTCTCCCTCGACCGCTATCGCGCCGTCATGGAGGCCTACGTCGGCGGACTCGAGGACCGGCTCGCCGCCGGGTTGCCCGTCACCGGCATCGCGTCGGTGGCGAGCTTCTTCGTCAGCCGGGTCGACACCGCGATTGATCCGCTGCTCGAGGCGATCGGGACGGCCGAGGCCCTGGACCTGCGGGGTAAGGCGGCCGTGGCCAACGCGCGACTCGCCTACCAGGCGTACGAGGAGACCTTCAGCGGCCCCCGCTGGGAGGTCCTCTCGGCGGCCGGCGCCCGGCCCCAGCGACCCCTGTGGGCGTCCACGGGCGTGAAGAACCCGACGTACCCCGACACCCTGTACGTGACGGAACTCGTGGCTCCGGGCACCGTGAACACGATGCCCGAGGCGACGCTGCGCGCGGTGGCCGATCACGGCGTGGTCCACGGCGACACGATCCGCGGGGAGTACGCGGGCGCCGCGGCCGTCATGGGCGCTCTCGCGGGAGTGGGCATCGACATGGCGACGGTGACCGAACGGCTCGAGGCCGAGGGCGTCGACAAGTTCGAGACCGCCTGGGAGGAGCTCCTCGCCTCTGTCGAGGGCGCCATCGAGAACCTCAGCCCCACGGTGTGAGCCTGCGGGGCTGACCCGGACGACGAAGGCGGTGACCCTCGAGGGTCACCGCCTTCGTCATTCTCTGGCTGAGTCGTGCGGGGCCGATCACTCCGTGGCGGACACCGAGATCGTCGCGACCATCGCATGGCGCTCACCCGGTGCCAGCGTGACGGCGGCGTCGAGCACATTGCAGGTCTCGATGCACACCATCTGGGTCCACTCGTCGTCCCCGAAGTCGCCCATCGCGGCCGCCTTGGCGATCCACGGGTTCCAGACGACGGCGTTCGCCGAGCCCTGGGCCGTGATGGTCAGGGTGCGGGCGCCGGCTCGGTCGACGACCGCGATCGTTCCGGGCTGGGCGTACACCCTGTCCGTCTCGGCCGTGATCGTCAGGGGCTCGCCGGTCGGCTCCAGCCACTCGGGCGAGACGAGCCGGTCGACGTACGGAGCCTGCTCGAGGCCCGTGATCGAGACGTCGCGGACGTCGCCCACGCCCAGGTAGGTGTGGAACGCCTCGGCGAACGTGATCGGTTCGGCGCCGGTGTTGGTCACCTCGAGGGCGAGCGTGAGGCCGGCGCCAACCGTGACGGTGTAGCGCGCGTCGAACGGGTGCGGCCACGCCGACGCCCGAGTCTCCTCGGAGTCGGACAGGGTGAAGACGAGCGCGACCTCGTCCCCCTGCTCCGTGACCTCGGCCAGGGTCCAGTCCGAGACGCGGGCGAACCCGTGGAGCGGAGCGTTGCCCCAGGGGAGCGGCCCGAACCACGGGAAGCACACCGGGACCCCGCCGCGGATGGGCGCACCGGGCGCGAACGCGCTCTTCTCGCTCATCCAGATCACGTCGACCTGCCCCGCCGGCGCCCACGCAGTGACGTGCGCGCCCTGGAGGTAGCTCTCGGCGGTGGCGGTCGCGGTCGACACGACGACGCGGGGCAGGCCTCTCTTGCCGGCCTCGGCTCGCACCGAGGCCGGCAAGGGTGCCCCGCTCCGCAGGAGGCCGGTCACGTCATGCCTCGATCTCGGTGCGGTTGCCGGTCCAGAGGGTGTGGTAGGTGCCGGGTTTGTCGGTGCGGTGGTAGGTGTGGGCGCCGAAGTAGTCGCGTTGGCCTTGGATGAGGGCGGCGGGTAGGCGGTGGGCGCGGATTCCGTCGTAGTAGGCCAGGGAGGAGGCGAAGACGGGGGTGGCGACGCCGTTGAGTGCGGCGTGGGCGACGACGCGGCGCCAGGAGGGGACGCCCTTGTTCATGACGTCGGTGAAGAAGGGGTCGGCCAGGAGGAGGGGGAGGTCGGCCTGGCGTTCGTAGGCTTCGGTGATCCGGTTGAGGAACACGGCGCGGATGATGCACCCGCCGCGCCAGATCCGGGCCATGGCCCCGCGGTCGATGTCCCACCCGTACTGGGCGCTGGCGGCGGCGATCTGGTCGAAGCCTTGGGAGTAGGCGACGACCTTGGAGGCGTAGAGCGCTTGGCGGACGTCCTCGATGAACGCGGCGCGGTCGGTGACGGCCCAGGTGCCGGCGTGGGCGGGTAGGACACCGGCGGCGGCGTGGCGTTGGGGGACGGAGGAGGACAGGGCGCGCGCGAAGGTGGCTTCGGCGATGCCGGTGATCGGGACGCCGAGGTCGAGGGCGTTCTGCACGGTCCACCGGCCGGTGCCCTTCTGGCTGGCCTGGTCCACGATCACGTCCACGAGC
>JARKOU010000198.1 GCA_029975645.1 Actinomycetales bacterium | reverse complement strand
CCCGTCGATCTGCAGTCGCTGCTACGCGGTCGGCGCGCACGTGCAGGCGGAGGTGGTCGCCGTCGTGCCGCAGGCGGGGGCGACGCCGGCGTGGGGCACGCCGTCGGTGGACCTCGTCGCCGGCGTCCTCGCCCAGCTGGGCGCCGTCGGGGTCCGGTCCGCCGCCGCACTCGGCGTCTGCACCCGCGAGGACCCCCGGTTCTACTCCCACCGTCGCGACGGGGTCACCGGCCGGTTCGCCGGGGTGGTCGCCCTGGGTGGCCGCGACACGCCGCGCCCGCCTTCCTGACCCGACGTCGTGCCTGGTCTAGCGTCCTTGGCGAAGGCACAACCAGACCAGGAGCGACAGATGGCCGGAGCGCTGCGCAAGACGATGCTGTACCTCGGGCTCGCCGAGGGTGAGAACCCCGACGAGCAGGTCGACTACACGGAGGAGACCGCGGTGCCCGCGGAGTACGAGCAGGAGGCGCCGGTCGAGCGCCACGCCCAGGTGATGCCGATCTCGCGCGCCGTGACCGGTGGAGAGCTCCGCCGCATCACGACCGTGCACCCCCGCAGCTACAACGACGCCAAGGTCATCGGCGAGGCCTTCCGCTCCGGCACGCCGGTCATCATGAACCTCACCGACATGAACGACGGCGACGCCAAGCGCCTCGTCGACTTCTCGGCGGGCATCGTCTTCGGACTTCGTGGCACCATCGAGCGCGTGACGAGCAAGGTCTTCCTCCTCTCGCCCGCCACCGTGGAGGTCGCGACCGGCGACCGTGCCGCCGCCCCCGCCCAGGCGGGGTTCTTCAACCAGAGCTGAGGCCGCGTGCAGTGGTTCTTCGGTGCGCTCTACGTGGCGCTCCTGATCTATGTCATCGTCCTGCTGCTCCGGCTGGTCTTCGACTGGATCCAGGTGTTCGCACGCGACTGGCGGCCCCGAGGAGCCACGCTCCTGATCGCCGAGGCGACGTACACCCTCACCGACCCACCGCTGCGTCTGCTGCGCCGGCTGATCCCCCCGCTCCGGCTCGGGGGGGTGCAGCTGGACCTGGGCTACCTCGTGCTCATGCTGGCGTGCACGTTCGCGATGCGGATCGTCGGCTCGCTCGCCGCGTGAGCGCGCGCGGGCGCCGGCCCCGCACCGTGGCGGTCGGGGGTACCGTCCGGACAGCCGTCCACCCCTGCGGTGGCACCGCGACCGGTGCCACCGCTCCACCCGATCTCCCGACCTGACACTGAGGTGACGATCATGGCGTTGCTCACGGCAGACGACGTCCTCAACAAGAAGTTCCAGCCGACCAAGTTCCGCGAGGGCTACGACCAGGACGAGGTCGACGACTTCCTCGACGAGGTCGTCAACACCCT
>JARKOU010000194.1 GCA_029975645.1 Actinomycetales bacterium | reverse complement strand
CCGTGATCCTCGTGGTCAACAAGGTGGACCGCCCGGACGCGCGCATCGACGAGGTGGTCCACGAGTCCACCGACCTGCTGCTCGGCCTGGCCAGCGACCTGCACGAAGACTTCCCGGACCTCGACCTCGACGCCGTCCTGGACGTCCCCGTGGTCTACGCCTCCGCGAAGGCGGGTCTGGCCTCCCTCGAGCAGCCCGCCGACGGCGCGCTCCCGGACTCTGCGGACCTCGAGCCCCTCTTCGCCACGATCCTCGAACGCATTCCCGCGCCGTCGTACACCCCGGGCGCACCCTTGCAGGCGCACGTGACGAACCTCGACGCCTCGCCCTTCCTCGGCCGCCTCGCCCTCCTGCGCGTCTACAACGGCACCCTCCGCAAGGGGCAGACCGTCGCGTGGGCGCGGGCCGACGGCACCATCCGCCCGGTCCGCATCTCGGAGCTCCTCGAGACGCGCGCGCTCGACCGGGTGCCCACCACCGAGGCCGGACCGGGCGACATCGTCGCCGTCGCCGGCATCGAGGACATCACCATCGGCGAGACGCTGACGGACCTCGAGGACCCTCGCCCCCTCCCGCTCATCACGGTGGACGAGCCGGCGATCTCGGTCACGATCGGCATTAACACCTCGCCGATGGCCGGCCGCGTCAAGGGGTCCAAGGTCACCGCGCGCCAGGTGAAGGACCGCCTGGACCGCGAACTGGTCGGCAACGTCTCGATCCGCGTGCTCCCCACTGAGCGTCCCGACGCGTGGGAGGTGCAGGGCCGCGGCGAACTCGCCCTCGCGATCCTCGTGGAGCAGATGCGCCGGGAAGGCTTCGAACTCACGGTCGGCAAGCCTCAGGTGGTCACCAAGGTCATCGACGGCGCCGTCTGCGAGCCGATGGAGCACATGACGATCGATGTCCCCGAGGAGTACCTGGGCGCCGTCACGCAGCTGCTCGCCCAGCGCAAGGGCCGCATGGAGACCATGGCGAACCACGGCACGGGCTGGGTCCGGATGGAGTTCATGGTGCCCGCGCGCGGCCTGATCGGCTTCCGCACCCGGTTCCTCACGGACACCCGCGGCACCGGCATCGCGTCCTCGATCGCGGAGGGCTACGAGCCGTGGGCCGGACCGATCGAGACCCGCACCACGGGTTCGCTCGTGGCCGACCGCTCCGGCGCCGTCACCGGCTACGCCCTGCTCAACCTCCAGGACCGCGGCACGTTCTTCGTGGGCCAGACCGAGGAGGTCTACGAGGGCATGGTGGTGGGCGAGAACGCGCGGGGGGAGGACATGGACGTCAACATCACCAAGGAGAAGAAGTTGACGAACATCCGGTCCTCCACTGCCGACACCTTCGAGAACATCGTGCCGCCACGCCGCCTCACGCTCGAGGAGTCGCTCGAGTTCGCGCGCGAGGACGAGTGCGTGGAGGTCACGCCCACGGCCGTGCGCATCCGCAAGGTGGTCCTGGACCAGGTGGAGCGAGCCAAGTCGGCTGCGCGCACCCGGCGTGCGGAGCCCGGGGCCCGGCGCCCGTGAACGAGGCGGCGGCCGGCGCGAGCGCGGGGGAGGGAGCCGGAGCCGAGCCGACGACGACGCCCCCCACCGGTGCTGAGCCGACGCCGTCCGAGGTGCTCTCTTCCTCGCCATTCGAGGCGCTGTCGACGCCGCTCGAGGGCTCGGTGTCGCCCTCCGAGGCGCCGACGGCGCCGCCGTCGGGGTCGTTCCTGCCCCTCGACCAGGTGCTCGCGACCGGCCGCGCGGTCACGTGGCCGCTGTGCGCCGTGGCCGGCCTCCTCGTCGGCGTGCTCGGTACGGCCGTCCACCGCGCGGTGAGCCCGTGGGGCCTGGTCCTCGCGCTGCTGGCCGCCCTGAGCGGTGCGGTGCTGGCCCGCGCGCTGGCGCACGGCCCCGGCCTGGCGATCTACGCCGGTGCCCTGCTCCTGGTGACCCAGGCGATGTCGCAGGTCAGGCCAGGCGGCGACGTCGTGATCGCCGGCGACGGCCTGGGCCACACCTGGCTCTACGGCTCGGTCCTGACGGTGGCCGTGGCGGCGTTTCTGCCGGCCCGCTGGTTCGGGCGACCGGCCAGCCCCGCTCCGTAGGGTGGCCCGCGTGCCCGACGACGGAGCGCAGGCCGCCGGCACCGCCATGCTCACCGAGGACTTCCGGGCGGCGATGGCGCGGCTCGCCTCGGGGGTGAGCGTGGTCGCTGCGGCGCGGGCACCCCGGGCCGGCGCCGGGGTGGAGCACGTGGCGACGGTGACGTCGCTGACGTCGGTGTCGCTCGAGCCCCCGATGCTGCTCTTCTGCGTGCACGTCGACGCCCGGCTGCGCGAGGCGCTCGACGACGTCGACCACTGGGCGGTCAGCATCCTCGACGCGAGCGCGGCGCCGGTCGCCGACTGGCTCGCGACGCCTGGGCGTCCCGCGTTCGGGGTGCTGGACCGCGTCCCGCACCGACGGGGTGCCGCCACAGGCGCGGCGCTGCTGGATCGTGCGCAGGCCTGGCTGGAGTGCCGGACGGTCTGGATCCGTACGGCGGGGGACCACGACGTGGTGGTCGGCGAGGTGCTCACGGCGACCGTGGCCCCGGGCGACCGTGGTGCCCTGGTCCATCGGCTGGGGCGGATCGACGCGCTCCCGTAGCCGCCGGACGCCGTCGACCGGCCCATTCCTGCCTCGCGTGTCGGCGTGAGTCTGTTCACATCTGCGCCCGTCCAGCCGCGACCGCCGGAATGCGTCCGTAGCATGGAATGAGATCGACCGCATTGCGGTCATTTTCCCGACCCCGAAGGAACGAGAACCGGATGGGCGTCAGCGACGTCACGCAACCCGAGAGCCCGGCGCCCGGCGCCGACGGCGCACCGCCGACCGAGGTGCTGCCGGTGGTCGAGAGCGCACCCGCCACGCAGGTCCTGCCGGGGGCGGTGCCGGACGCCGTCCCCCCGATGGACCCGTCGTCGCCCCTGGGCGACCTCGGCACGGAGCCGAAGCGGCGCGTGTGGCCCAAGGTCCTGCTCGGGCTCGGGATCGCCGTCGTCGTCCTGGCGGGCGCGTATGGCGCGGCGGCCTACTACCTCGGCGACAAGGTGCCGAAGGAGACGAGCGTCGCCGGCGTGGCGATCGGCGGGATGACGGTGGCGCAGGCCGAGGCCGCGCTCAACGAGGGGCTCGCGGAGCGGGCCGCCCAGCCGGTGGTCATCGTGGTCGACGGCGCGAACGCGCAGCTCGACCCGGCCGCCGTCGGCCTCGCGTTCGACGCGGAAGCCACCGTGGACCAGTTCACCGGGTTCACCCTCGCGCCGCAGGTGCTGCTCGGGCACGTGCTCGGCCTCGGCGAGCAGCCGGCCGTCAGCACGGTGGACGAGTCCGACCTTGAGGCCGCGATCGGCGCGCTCACGCCCGACCTCAACATCGCGCCCGTTGAGGGAGCGATCACCTTCGCCGGCACCGAGGCGCAGGCGGTGCAGCCCGAGGACGGCGTCGCCGTCGACGTCGAGGCGACCGCCGAGCGCGTGCGCGAGACGTGGCTCGAGGGCACCTCGGTCGAGGCCGTGACGGAGCTCGTCGAGCCGGCGATCGGGGCCGAGGCCGTGCAGGCCGCGATGGACCAGATCGTCCGGCCGCTGACGAGCGCACCGATCTCGGTGACGGTCGGCGACGCCGTGACCCCCATCCCGCTCGAGGCCCTGCTCGCGGTCAGCCGCGTCGAGGCCGAGGGCTCGGACCTCGTGCTGAAGATCGACGGCGAGGCGCTCAAGGCGAAGGTCTACGAACTCACGCCGGGAATCGGGGAGCAGCCCAAGGACGCGACGGTCCGGCTCGAGAACGGTGCCCCCGTGGTGGTCCCGGCGGTCTCCGGCGTCGGCATCGACGTCACGGCCCTCGCCGACGCCGCGACCACGGCCGCCTTGTCCACCACGGACCGCACCGCCGTCGTCGACCTCGTTCCGGTGGAGCCGGAGTTCACCACCGAGGAGGCGCAGGCGCTGGGGATCGTGGAGAAGGTCTCGGAGTTCTCCACACCCATGCCCTACGACCCGGTCCGGACGCAGAACCTCATCACGGGCACGTCGATCATCAACGGCGACATCGTGCTCCCGGGCGAGACGTTCAGCCTCATCGATGCGCTCGGCCCGATCACGGCGTCCCGCGGGTTCACCGTTTCGCACGTGGTGGTGGACGGCAACGTCTCCGAGGCGCTCGGCGGCGGGCTCTCCCAGCTCGCGACCACCACGTACAACGCCGCGTACTTCGCCGGGATGGACGACGTCTTCCACAAGCCCCACTCGCGATGGTTCGACCGCTACCCCGAGGGCCGCGAGGCCACGATGTTCACCCCGAGCATCGACCTGAAGTGGCGGAACAACACGGATTACGGCGTGCTGGTGCAGGCCTGGGTGGCGGGCGGGCGCACGCACGTCGCGTTCTGGAGCACCAAGGTCTGGGACGTCACCTCGGTCACCGGGCCGCGCTACAACATCACCGCGCCGCGCACGGTCTACAACACCGCGGCGGACTGCACGCCCGAGTCCGGCGGCCAGTCGGGTTTCACCGTCCAGGTGACCCGGACGCGCACGCAGGCGGGTCAGGCGCCCGAGACGCAGACCTGGACCACCACGTACCAGCCCTGGAACCGAATCGTCTGCGGCGCGGCGCCCTGACGTCCGGGCATCCGGCCGGACCGCGAACATCGGGCCGGACCGCGAACATCCGGAGTTCGCGTTCTGCCCACGCGTTCGCGGTCTGCGGGGATGTTCGCTCGGGGTGACCGCCCACGTGTTCGCGGTCTGCGGGGGTGTTCGCGGTCTGGCGAGCGCTCCCGCGCGGGAGGCGCTCAGGAGTCGGGACGGCGGCGCGGCGGGGGCGGCGGGGGGACGCGCTTGCCGACGGCGATCACCTCGGCCGGGATCACGACGTCGCCGGTCCGCGTGCGGACCGTGACGCCCTCCGGCGAGCAGGACACGAGGTCACCGAGCGCGTCGGTGTGGCCGGGGCCGCCGTCGCGCGTGCGCTCGATGCGGTAGCGGACCACCACGCGGTCGCCTACCGACCACGCCAGCCAGGGCCGGTCGTCCGGTTCCGGTGCGAGGCCCGTCGGCCCGGCCACGCCCTTCTCCCCGGCCTCGTCCCCCGGCCCCTGCCTGCCCGCCTCCCCGTGCTCGCCGGACCACGCGTCGTCGATCATCTCGGACTTGGACTCCTTGGCCGCGCGCAGCGGCACGTGGGCGATACTTTCCCGCGATACTAGGCGTCGCCCCGGGAACGAAAGGAACCGATCGTGACCTACGTCATCGCCCAGCCCTGCGTGGATGTCAAGGACAAGGCGTGCATCGAGGAGTGCCCGGTCGACTGCATCTACGAGGGGCAGCGCTCGCTCTACATCCACCCCGACGAATGCGTGGACTGCGGCGCCTGTGAGCCCGTCTGCCCCGTCGAGGCGATCTACTACGAGGACGACGTCCCCGAGGAGTGGTCCGAGTACTACAAGGCCAACGTCGAGTTCTTCGACGACCTCGGCTCGCCCGGCGGCGCCGCGAAGATGGGCCTCATCCCCAAGGACCACCCGATCATCGCCGCGCTCCCGCCCCAGGCGTGAGCGGGCGCCGCCCCGCCACCACGCCCTGACGCGGTGTTCACGCACGCGCTCCCGGACTTCCCCTGGGACACCCTGGCCGGGCCGACGGCGCGGGCCCGCGCTCATCCCGGCGGGATCGTCAACCTCTCGGTCGGCACGCCCGTTGACCCCACGCCCGCGGTGGTCCGCGCCGCCCTCGAGGCGGCCTCCGACGCCCCGGGGTACCCGACGACGCACGGCACCCCCGCCCTCCGCGAGGCCGTCGCGGCATGGTTCGCCCGACGGCGCGGCGTGCCGGGCGTCGATCCGGCGGCGGTCCTGCCGACGGTGGGCTCGAAGGAACTCGTCGCGCTCCTGCCCGGACTCCTGGGGCTGGGGCCGGGTGCCGTCGTCGTCCATCCGCGGATCGCGTACCCCACCTACGACGTCGGCGCGCGCCTGGCCGGTGCCAGGCCTGTGCCGGCGGACGCGACGAGCGCCGTCGGACCCGGGCGGGTGGACCTCGTCTGGCTGAACTCGCCGTCGAACCCCACGGGCACGGTGCTCGGGGTGGAGCACTTGGCCAAGGTGGTGGCGTGGGCGCGGGCGCGGGGCGCCATCGTCGCCAGCGACGAGTGCTACGCGGAACTGGGGTGGACCGACGAACCCGTGCCGAGCATCCTCGACCCGCGCGTGTGCGGCGGCTCGCACGAGGGCCTGCTCGCGGTCTACTCCCTCAGCAAGCAGTCCAACCTGGCGGGCTACCGTGCGGCCTTCGTCGCGGGGGACCCGCGTCTCGTGTCCCGCCTCCTCGAGGTGCGCAAGCACGCGGGCCTCATCATGCCCGCGCCCGTCCAGTCGGCCCTGACCGCGGTCCTGGCCGACGACGCGCACGTGCTCGACCAGCGCACGCGGTACGGCCGACGGCGTGAGGTGCTGCTCGCGGCGACGGCCAGGGCCGGCCTGCGTCACGACGGCGGCGACGCCGGGCTCTACCTCTGGCTGCGCTCGGCGGAGAGCGACGTCCCGGCGTCGGTGCTCGTGGAGGCGCTGGCCGCGCGGGGGATCCTCGTGGCCCCGGGCACGTTCTACGGCGCGGCGGGCGCGCATCACGTGCGGATGGCCCTCACCGCGACGGACGAGCGCGTGGGGGCCGCGGCAGATCGCCTCGCCGTGGGCCCCCTCTTGGCGTAACGTTGACCGTGCGCCCGCGCGTGATTTGCCGTCTCTTTCCCTCGGCGCAGCGGAGTGGGACGTCCGATCCGGGCGCCTCGCGCGCGCCTCGGCATCGCGGCGCCGCGAGCGCTGATGCACGACGTTTTGGGGAACGTCTGCGCCGCCGGTAGCGTGATCGCCAGAGTGCGAGGGCGCGGCCGGACCCTTCGACGCGACGGATCGCCCGGCCGATGCGTTCCGCCGACGGACCACAGATCCTGGAGGGCCACATGTCCGAACCCGCTCTGAACCCCGCCGTCTTCGAGGTCGACGGGAAGCGGCTCGAGTTCCAGCGCGTGCGCGCGACCCAGGGCAACAACGGCGTCGCGATCTCGAACCTGCTGGCCGAGACCGGTCAGGTGACGCTCGACCCGGGCTTCATGAACACGGCCCAGTGCGTCTCGGCGATCACCTATCTCGACGGGGACGCCGGCATCCTGCGCTACCGCGGCTACCCCATCGAGCAGCTCGCCGGGCGGGCGAGTTACCTCGAGGCGGCCTACCTCGTGATCCGCGGTGAGTTGCCCACCACCGAGCAACTCGCCGCCTTCGAGCGCCGCATCAACAAGCACACGCTGTTGCACGAGGACTTCAAGGCCTTCTTCACGGCCTTCCCGCGCGACGCCCACCCGATGGCGGTGCTGCAGTCCAGCGTCGCGGCCCTGAGCACGTTCTACCCGCACACCGTGGACGCGACGGACGCCGAGCAGCTGGAACTCGCCACCGTGCTGCTGATCTCCAAGATCCCGACGATGGTGGCGTACATCGCCAAGCGCGGCTCCGGGCTGCCGCTGCTGTACCCGAACAGCCGGTACACGTTCATCGAGGACTTCCTCCGGATGACGTTCGGGATCCCGTACGAGCTCCACGAGGTGGACCCGGACGTGGTGGCCGCGCTCGAGATGCTGCTCATCCTCCACATGGACCACGAGCAGAACTGCTCCACCTCGGTGGTGCGCGTCACCGGTTCGAGCCACGCGGACATCTACGCCTCGGTCTCGGCCGGCATCGGCGCGCTTTCCGGCCCGCTCCACGGCGGTGCGAACGAGGCCGTGCTGACCATGCTCCAGGAGATCCGGGACTCCGGGGTCCCGGTGAGCGAGTACGTGGCGAAGGTCAAGAACAAGGAGGCGGGCGTCCGCCGCATGGGCTTCGGCCACCGCGTCTCCAAGAACTACGACCCGCGCGCCGCGATCGTGAAGGCCACCGCGGACAAGATCCTCTCCAAGTTGGGCGCCCGGGACGACTTGCTCGACATCGCCCTCGAGCTCGAGGACATCGCCCTCTCGGACGACTACTTCATCGAGCGCAAGCTCTACCCGAACGTCGACTTCTACACCGGCCTCATCTACAAGGCGATGGGCTTCCCGACGCGGATGTTCACGCCCCTCTTCGCGCTCGGCCGGCTGCCCGGCTGGATCGCCCAGTACCGCGAGATGAACTCCGACCCCGCCTTCAAGATCGGCCGCCCGCGGCAGGTCTACGTGGGCCACACGAAGCGCGACTACGTCCCGATCGCCGAGCGCTGACGCCTGACGGCCACCCCTGACGCCTGACGGTCGCGAGGGCGGGTCTGTGCGCAGAGGGCGGGTGCATATTCACCGGGTCGTCGGCCGGATTCCGGCCAGGCCGAGGACTCGGGACAGTACCTCTGGGCGACGCGCCTCGTCCCAGATCCAGCGGACGACGCCGCGGCACACCTGCCGCAGCCTGTCCTCGCGCCGCTTCTCCTCCCACACCGCTTGAGCGGTCAGGTCGGCTGCGCGGACGCCCCGTCCCTGTGCGGCGAGCCCTCTGGCGTACTTCGCCCGTCCGTCGAACTCGCCGACCAGGCCGAGTTCCTCCCACCAGAAGTCCACGCGACCGATGAAGCCGCCGTCGGCGTCGACCATCTCGCGCTGGAGGTCAGGGATGGGGACACGCAGCACGTACATCTGGGCCCGCGAGAGCGATTCCCCGGCTGATTCGGCGCGGCTGTCTGCTCTTTCGACGACGAGGCTCGCTCGACGCGTGCCTCTTCCGCGGCCTGCGGCCTCGAGTTCGGCGCGGAGGTCGTCCGGCGTCGCGAGTCCCGAATGGAGCACGTGGTCCGCCGCTGCGAGCCCGGAGGCGAACGAACGGGACCGGGCGAGGTCGATGGCGGTGCGCGCCGGCGTCGTGGCGACCAGTCCCCCTGCCACCACGACCTCGGGCATCGCGCGCACGCCGTGCCGGTGAATCCGCGCGCTGGACCTCCCACCGCCACCCCGTGCTGCGGTGACCTGGACCTGGTTCGGCAGGGCTCCGAGGATCGGGATCTCGTGGAAGACAGCGGCGGACTCGTGCGAGAGAACGGGACGGTCGCGCATCGCTTCTACGGTCGCCAGGACGAGCGAGCGGTGCCGCTGCTCCTGACGGCTCGCCTGCCACTCGGTGGCGTCGGCATACGCACCAGGCCGAACACGGGTGAGGGTTCCGGACTTGGCGTCTTCCTGTACGCGTCTCGGGTCCTCGCCCCCGGCCACCAGCGTGCGGGTCAGGATGAGGCGGGGTTGACTGCTGCTGGACATGACGGCCAGCGTGCCCGACGGCGTCGTCGGCCGGCCCGAGCGCGACCGCCCGCGGTGGACGGAGTTGGCGAGAACCGAACTGTGGATAATCCCCCACCCCCGCGCGGGGGGGGGTGGGCGGGGCGGGGGGGGGGG
>JARKOU010000190.1 GCA_029975645.1 Actinomycetales bacterium | reverse complement strand
GGGGTTAGTCGTCTCACGAGCGCCCTTGAGGCGACTAACCCCGTGTTCGGCGGAGATGGGGGTGCAGATGGAGCTGGGGCGTCAGGGGTGTCCCGTCAGGAGAAGTCGGCCATGAAGGAGCCGACCACGGGCTCGATCGCCCACTCGTCCCCGGGCGCCAACTGCAACCGCACCCAGATCATGTGGGAGCCGTCGTCGGCAGTGGCCGCGATGACGATGTACGTGGACCCGGTGCCGCCGCAGTTGTACCAGTAGTCGTACGAGCCGGTGTAGAGGGCGTCACTGTACGGCTGCCGCCCGTCGTTCGAGCACCCCGCCGACTGCGGCGGCGCGCCTTCTCGGTCCAGGATCCCGTTCACCGTCTGGTTCGCGAGGGCCTGCTGCGAGGCCGACACCGACACCCCGGAGGTGTCCCATCCGCTGTAGAACGCCTGGACGTCAGGGCTGGCCGAGACGTCGTAGACCACGTTTCCGGCGTCGTCGGTGTACTGGGTGCCGTTCACGTCGCTCCACGACGACGGCACCTGCACGGAGACCTTGCCGCTGTCGTCCGTCACGGTGGTGAGGTCGCCGGCGTCGCTGGGCGCCGTGGTACCCCCGGCGTCGGGCAGGTAGGCGACCTCGAGCGGACGGCCGTTGAACTGCCCGGCGTACGTCCCGCCGTCGGACGGGCGGTAGACCTCGACGGCGAGCGTCGCGTCCGTGCCCTGGGTGCGCAGGATGTTGCAGTAGTCCGCCATCGTGCCGTCGGTGGCGAGAGTCACGCCCTCCATGCGGGTGATGATGTCGCCGGGCACCACGCCGGCCTTGTCGGCCGGCGAACCCGAAGCGACGCCGGAGACGAAGATCCCGGACGCTCCGCTGTCCCCCACCACCGCAACGCCGTTGACGCCGAGGCTCAGCACGTCCCGGCCCTTGGCGAGCTGGTTGAAGACGCTGAGCACCTCGTCCCGGCTGATGGCGAGGTTCAGGTCGTTCTGGTCGTCGCCGGCGTAGTTGACGCCGACCACGCGGCCGTTCTCGTCGATGAGCGGGCCGCCCGAGTTGCCGCCACGGATGCGTGCGTCGTGCTCGATCGCGTGCTCCACCGACGCCCATTGCGTGTCGCTCGCGGTGTCCGGCTTGGAGACGATCCCGCGCGTCACGGCGAAGGAGGTGTCACCGACCGCCGGGTAGCCGAGCGCCCACACGTCCAGCGCGGCCTTGATCTCGCCGTCGTACCAGTCGAAGAACGGGTAGCCGTCACCCTCGAGGTCGATGACGGCGAGGTCCAGGCACTCCGAGGAGCCCAGGATCTTCGCGTTCACCTGCTCGCCGTCCACGTCCACGTTGAGCGACGCGGCGCCGACCACCACGTGATTGTTGGTCACGGCGAGCCCGGACTCGTCGACGATGAGGCCGGAACCCCACCATCCACCCTCGAGCGCGCCCTCGTTCGGGTCCACGAACGAACCGAGCGCCTCGATCTTGACCGTGGCGCTCTCCGCCTCGTCGAAGCCCACGGCCCCGGAGTCGGTGGGGCCGGTGGTGGCCCCGCCACCGCCACCTCCACCGCAGCCCGCGAGCACGAGGGCCGTGACGGCCAGGATCGCGGTGGACGGCGCCCGACCAGCACGGAAGCGGAAACCCGCCCGGGCGCCGGGAGTGAACCTGCGGGACGTGGACATGGTGCGACCTCCTCGGCTCTTGCTCGGATCGTAGGACCGGCGATCATGGCCCACAAGGAAATCGCGCGCTCTGACCTGCGGAGCAAGGGCCTTTAGTCCGAGCGTCGCCGACCTTCGAAGAAGTCCCTCAGTACCCGGGCGCACTCCTCCTCGCGGACCCCGCCCACCACCTCCACGCGGTGGTTCAGGCGCGCGTCCCGAACCACGTCCCGCACCGAGCCGCACGCCCCGGCCTTCGGGTCCCACGCCCCGAGCACCACGCGCGGCACGCGCGCCAGCACGATCGCCCCGGCACACATCGTGCACGGCTCGAGCGTCACTACGAGCGTGCAGCCGTCCAACCGCCACGTCCCCCGCCGCGCGGCCGCCGCGCGCAGGGCGAGGACCTCGGCGTGGGCGGTGGGATCGCCGTCGGCCTCGCGGGCGTTGTGCGCGCTGCCGAGGATGGCGCCCGCGGCGTCGACGACGACGGCGCCCACCGGCACGTCCCCTCCTGCCAGGGCCAGGCGCGCCTCGTCGAGCGCGAGGCCCATGAGGCGCTCGTCGTCGGGGCGCCGCGGGGTGCGCGGCGGGATCGGCGGCGGGATCGAGGCCACCGACCCATCCTCCCGCCTCCCGCAGCGGGTAGGTTGCGAGCATGCGCGTGACCGTCGTCGACCACCCCCTCATCGCCCACAAGTTGACCCTCCTGCGGGACGAACGGACGCCGTCGCCCGTGTTCCGCCAACTCGTCGACGAACTCGTCACCCTCCTCGCCTACGAGGCGACGCGGGACATGGTGGTCGAGCCCGTCCAGATCACAACGCCGATCGGGACCACCACCGGCGTGCGCCTGGTCCGCCCCCTCCCGCTGGTGGTGCCCATCCTGCGCGCCGGGCTCGGGATGCTCGAGGGCATGACGCGCCTGCTCCCGACGGCGGAGGTCGGCTTCCTCGGGATGCAGCGCGACGAGGAGACCCTCAAGACCATCACCTACGCGCACCGGCTCCCCGAGGACGTCTCGGGCCGCGAGTGCTTCCTCCTCGATCCGATGCTCGCCACCGGCGGCACCCTGATCACGGCGATCAACTACCTGCTCAGCCTGGGCGCCCGTGACGTCACGGTCATCTGCCTGCTCTCCTCGCCCGAGGGCATGCACATCCTGGGCGAGGCGATCGGCGACCGCGCGAACGTCAAGGTGGTGACGGCCGCGGTGGACGAGCGCCTCAACGACAAGGGCTACATCGTCCCCGGCCTCGGCGACGCCGGCGACCGGCTCTACGGCGTCGCGAGCGGCTGACGCCGGCCGCCGCGCGGAGCGACTCCCCCGGGGGCGCGCGTCAGTAGGCGGTGCGCACCAGGCCGCGCTCCTGGAGCGCCGGCACGACGCCGTGCACCAGTTCGCGCACGTCGTGCGGCAGGGAGCCGGGCACCACGGTGAAGCCGTCGACGACGTCGTCGCTCACCCACGCCTCGAGCAGCGCGACGAGTTGCCGGGTGCTCCCCAGGTGGCTAACCGTGCGCACCCACGCGGGCTCGCTCGTGGCCAGGTCGCTGAGGATGTCCCGGCGGGCGCGGGCCGACGCCGCGTCCGAGCCGACGATCGCCACCACGTCCACGAGCACGCGCACGGCGTCGGGGTCGCGCCCGGCCGCCTCCGCCGCCGCCCGCACGTCCTGCCGCAGGGCGCGGGCCGACGCGGCGTCGAGCGCCTCGATCCGGGCCACGTCGGCAAGACGCCCCGCCACCGCGGCGCTCTCGGGGGAGCCGACGCGCAGCACCACGCCGGGCGCCGTCGTCGTCGGGGTGCGGCCGAGCGAGGCGGCCGCCTCGGCCGAGCGCGACGCGCGCGCGGCCACCACGGTGCGGATCTCGCGAGCGATGCGGTCCCAGACCTCCGGCCGCTCGCCGAGGGCCCGTGCCTGCGAGGTGCCCACCTGCCAGGACGCCCGGCCGCCGCTCTTCTCGTGGAGCGTGGCGATGGCGGTGGCGATGTGGACCGGGTCGAGGTAGCTGGTGTCGAGCGTGGCCACGAGGCCGACGCCGGTGGTGGCCGGCGCGAGCCGGCACGCGATCCGTGCAGCGTCCAGGCGGCTCGCGTGGGTGCGCACGGCGGCGTGGGCCAGGGCGAACTCGTCGTCGAAGGCCACGAAGTCGAGCACCGCGGACTCCGCCACCCGCGCGAGGTCGATCACGCGCTGGGTGTCGATCTCGGCGCGCGCCTCATCGGCCGTGGGTGTCCAGAGGGTGGGGCCCGCGCCGGCCCCGGTGAGGTCGAGGCCGATGGTGAGATGATCCGTGCGCGGCGCGGGCTCGGCGGCGAGCCGGGCGGACGGGTCGAGATCGAGGCGGGAGCCGGAAACGGCGAGGTCGGTCATGGCCGGGGTTCTTCCTGCGCGAGGGTGGCGCCGCTCCGGCGCGCACTGCGCGAGACCCGCCGCGCGGGCGGGATCACGGAGCGGGTGTGCTCAGGCGTCCTGGGACGCGTGGGCCGCCGGAGGGACGGGCGGCCGATGAGATCGCGGTCGAGCGGGGCCGGTCAGGCCCGACAGCTCTCCTGGCGCATCATCGCGCAACACATTCGCGCACAACACATTCGACCGCGGCGGTGCGTTGCCGGGCTCGTGTGGTGGGCGAAGGCGCTCACGTGCGTGTCTCCCCAATCCCCCGCGGGTGCGGAGTCGTGCGGTTGCACCGTCGGGCAGTCGGTGCCTGGTTGTCACCCGGGGCACCCCGCCGCGTGGGGGGTTGCCGGCCAGCGAGCCGGGGCTTCGCGCTGGCGCTCAGAACCTTGCTGCGAAAGTACGAGCGAATCGCGGTACGTGTCAACCGAGCGAGAGTTTCCGCTCGGCGCTCACGCCTTCGCCCGGGGCGGTCGCTCAGGACCGACAAGTCGGCCCACGACGCCCTCCGGGGCTCGGTTCCACGCCCTTCTGGGGCAGTTACCGGTCCTCGGCGCCCACATCAACGGACGGCGAGCGCCTGGGCGAGGTCGTCGATCAGGTCCTCGACGTCCTCCAGCCCCACCGAGAGCCGCACCGTGGACTCCGCGATCCCCACGGCACGCCGCCCCTCGGCACCCACCTTGCGGTGCGTGGTGGTCGCGGGATGCGTGATCAGCGACTTCGCGTCGCCGAGGTTGTTGGAGATGTCCACCAGGCGCAACGCATCGAGGAAGGCGAACGTGCGCGCTTTCGCGGCCTCGCCGTCGTCGGCCCCCCCGGCCGCCTCCGGGACGTCGAGCGTGAAGGTCACCACGGTGCCGCCGGCGCTCATCTGCGCCTTTGCGAGGTCCACCTGCGGGTGGGAGTCGAGGAACGGGTAGCGCACACCGACCACCTCGGGCCGGGTCTCCAGCCACTGCGCGATGCGCAGCGCGGCCGCGCTCTGCGCCTTGACCCGCAGCGACAGCGTCTCGAGGCCCTTGAGCAGCACCCACGCGTTGAACGGGCTCAGCGAGGGGCCGGTGTTGCGGATGAGCGTGGTGACCGGGCCCTCGATGTAGTCGCGCGGCCCGAGGATCGCCCCGCCGAGCACTCGGCCCTGGCCGTCGATGTGCTTGGTAGCGGAGTAGATCACCACGTCGGCGCCCAACTCGATCGGGCGCTGCAGCACCGGCGTGGCGAACACGTTGTCGATCATCACGACAGCGCCCGCCGCGTGGGCCAGGCGGCTCACCTCGGCGACGTCCACGATGTCCTGCATCGGGTTCGACGGCGTCTCGAGGAACACCACATCCGCGGGCGTCGCGAGAGCCTCCGCCCAGGAGTCCAGGCGGTGCGCGTCGACGTAGTCGGTGCGCACCCCCCACTTCCCGAGGATGTCGTTCAGCACCACCACGGTGGAGCCGAACAGCGCCCGGCCCGCGACGATGCGAGCGCCCGACGGCGCGAGCGCGGCGAGCGCGGTGAACACCGCGGACATCCCCGTGGCCGTGGAATAGCACGCCTCCGCGCCTTCGAGCAGGCGAAGGCGCTCCTCGAAGGTGGTGACGGTCGGGTTGCCGTAGCGGGAGTAGACGTAGCGGTCGAGTTCGCCCTTGAAGGCGGCTTCCGCGTCAGCCGCGCGCGGGTAGACGTATCCCTGGGTGAGGAAGAGGGCCTCGGCCGTCTCGTCGAACTCGGTGCGGACGTGCCCGCCGCGGACGGCGAGCGTGTCCGGCCGCAGGCCGCGGGGGTCGAGGGCGCGGCTCACGACTGCCGCCAGGGCAGGCCCTCGGCGCGCCAGCCGGAGACGCCGCGGTGCCCGGACTCATCGAGGTTGCCCTCGAACCCTTCGAGCACGTTGTACGCCGGCCCCAGGCCCGCGGCGGTCGCGGCCTTGGCCGCGGCGATCGAGCGCACGCCGGAGCGGCAGATGAAGACGATCGGGCGGGCGTCGCCGGGCGTGAGGCCGGCGGCACGGAGCGGGGCGAGGAAGTCGACGTTGCGCACCCCGCCCGGGTATGTCACCCATTCGCTGAGGACGACGTCGCGGCCGAGGCCCGCGGTGTCCGGCACGCCGACGAACGTCCACTCCGCGCGGGTGCGCACGTCCACGAGCACGGCGCCCGGCTCGCCTTCGAGCAGGTCCCACGCCTGGCGGGGGGTGAGGTCACCGGCGTACGTCATCGCAGGGCGCCGTCCTCGCCCACGCGGTCGGCGAGCACCACGGCCTGCGCCACGATCACGCGCTCCCCGTTGAAGGTGGCCGACGGCGAGCCGTAGAGGCGGTAGCCGTCCCCCAGCGCGGCGGAGACCCGGGCACAGAACGCGTGGTCGTCGGGGCCGGTGAGCAGGCGGTACGCCAGTCGCTCGGCCGGGGCCGGGGTGGCGACCGGCTCGAGGGGCAGCGCGTCGGTCACGGTCTCCTCCATCGTCGCTGGCGGTAGCACCCACGCCCGCGGACGGGGTGTCCGCATCGCGGGGGGTTGCTGCAGCGTCGTCGAGCCAGGTCTCTCGGCTGCTCTGGATGGTCGGAGCGCATCGTAGGCGGCGCCCCGGAGGGTGGCCAAACCGCGGGACGCGCGTTCCGAGATCCGGGAGCCCGGCTGCCTTCATCGCGCGACGTCGAGGGTTCTCGCTCGCCACGTCGAGGGGCGCTCGACCTCGCGAGCGACAACCCTCGACGTCGCGGGAATGGTCGGGTGTGTGGGGGGCGGCGGCTGGGCCGTCAGTAGCGCGTCCGGAAGCCGCGCTCCCCCTTCGGCGTCTCCTCGCGCACGTCGACGCCCGTGACCCGGGCGTGCCGGGGACCCACGCGGGCCCAGCCGATCATCCGGTTCACCGCATCGGCGTCGCCCTCGAAGACCGCCTCGACGTCGCCGTCGTCCAGGTTGCGCACCCAGCCGTGCACGCCGAGTTCCCGCGCGCGGTACTCGCACGAGTACCGGTACCCGACGCCCTGGACCCACCCGTGCACCACGACGTGCCGCCGAATCATGCGTCCCACGCTACGCGGGAATGGACGGGCGGCGCATTTTGTTCAACCAACAACGATCCTCGCCCGACGCCCACCTCGCCTGCCCGGAGCCACCATGCCCACCTCGACCGAGACGCTCTCCCCCGCCACCGCGATGGCGACGGTCACCCTGCACGTCGGGGACCTGGATCGGATGGTCGCGTACTACCGCGACGCCGTCGGCCTGGAGGCCCTGGCCGCGCCGGCACCCGGTCGCGAGGGACGCGACGACGTCGTGACCCTCGGGCGCGACGGGACGCCGATCGTCGTCCTCGTGCGCACGCCGGGCCTCCCCGCGCCCCGCCGCGGCGAGGCAGGCCTCTTCCACACGGCGATCCTGTTCGACGACGAGCCGACGCTCGCCGCGGCCGTCGCCTCCGTCGCCCGCACCGCGCCCGGAACGTACGCCGGCAGCGCCGACCACCTGGTGAGCCAGGCCTTCTACTTCACCGACCCCGAGGGCAACGGCGTGGAGCTGTACGTCGACCGGCCGCGCGAGCGGTGGCGCTGGTCGCAGGGGCGCGTGGTCATGGACAGCCTTCCGCTCGATCCGCGCGACTTCCTGAGTCGCCACCTCGAGGACGGCTGGACCCTCGAGGGCGGCCGGCCCGACGGCGTCGCGGACGGGGGCGCCGTCGTCGGCCACGTCCACCTCCAGGTGGGCGACATCCCGACGGCGCGCGCCTTCTACGTGGACGGGCTCGGCTTCGAGGTGACCGCGACGTGGCACGGGGCCTTGTTCATCGCGGCCGGCGGGTACCACCACCACATGGCGGTCAACACGTGGCGCAGCATGGGCGCGGGGCCGCGCGCCGTCACCCTCGGGCTGGGCGAGGTCGCGATCACGGTGCCGACCTCGGACGACGTCGCAGCCCTCGCCGCCCGGCTGCGCGACCATGCCGTGCCGACGGCGGACGACGGCGCGGAACTGCGGTTCGAGGACCCGTGGCGCAACCTCATCCGGGTGAGCCCGGCCGGGTGAGGCTCGACCAGGTACGTGAGGGAGACACACCCCTCACGGCGCCGAACGCGGGGTTGATCGGCTCAAGGCCGCGCATGGGCCGATCAACCCCGCGTTCGGCGGGGGGTCGGCGGGGAGGTCCAACGACCGCGGTGGGATCATCGGCGTCATGAGCCAGCCTTCGGTCCTCGTGGCGCCTGCCGTCACCGACGTCCTCGGCCCCGACTGGGTCAGCCGGACGATCGAGTTGCCGCCCGACGAGGAGGGCCCGGTGGTCGCCACGCTGGTGAGCCGCGCCGACGGGCCGCGACACGACCGTGCGGTGCTGTTCGTCCACGGGTTCGTCGACTACTTCTTCCACGCCGAGCACTCCGCGGGGTGGGAGGAGCGCGGGTACGACTTCTACGCCGTCGACCTCCGCAAGTACGGGCGGTCCTGGCTGACGCACCAGACCCCGAACTACACGACGGACCTGCGGACCTATGGCGCCGACATCGCGTCCGCCCTCGCCGTCGTCAGGTCCGAGCACACCGGCGACGCTCCCGTGGTGCTCCTCGGGTCCTCGACCGGCGGCCTCATCACGAGCCTGTGGACCCACGGCCACCCCGGGTCGGTGGCCGCCCTGGTCCTCAACAGCCCCTGGCTCGACCTCAACGAGAACTGGTTCAAGCAGACCATCCTGACCCAGACGCTCGACGTCGTCGGCGCATTCGCGCCGAGGCTTCCCGTCGGCGCCCTGGAGCCCCACTACGGGCGGGCGCTCCACGCCGAGACGGGCGGCGCCTGGTCCTACGACCTCACCTGGAAGCCCCACGAGGGCTTCCCGATCCGCGCCGGATGGTTCCGGGCGATCCGCCGTGGCCACGCTCGCGTCAAGCAGGGGCTGTCGATCGACGTCCCCGTGCTCGTCTGCGCGTCCGCGCGGAGCGGTTCGAACCACCGGGCGACGCCCGCGCTCGCCGACTCCGACTGCGTGCTGAACGTGGAGCACATGGCCCGGTACGGCCCCGGGCTCGGAGCAGACGTGACGGTCGCGCGGATCGAGGGCGGTATCCACGACTTGGCGCTCTCCGCTCCGCCGGCACGCGAGCGGTACGAGCGCGCGGTGTTCGACTGGCTCGAGACGAAGGTGCCCGCCTGACCCTCGCCCGACTCGGGACGACGGCGCCCGCCTGACCCTCGACTGACGCGCAGTACCTGGCGGGCCTTCGGACCCACGTCTGGGATTCCGGCGACGCGATAATTCGCTTCTTGGCGGTATGTTCTCTGTCCCGGCAGCCTTGCCCCCAGAGAAAACCCAGGGCCGCCGCCTAGTGTTCGACAGCGATCGCCATCGCGTCATACGGCGCGACCGACGGAAGCGAGGACCTCCATGGCCACCCACACCGTGACCACGGTCACCGACGACCTCGACGGCGGTCTTGCGCACCGGACGGTGCGCTTCGGCTACCAGGGCCTGCTCTACGAGATCGACCTCAGCGAGAGCAATGCCGCGGCCTTCGACGCCGCGCTCGGCCCGTTCCTCGAGAAGGCGCGGGTGATCCGAGGACGTCCGCTCGCGCCGCGGCCTCCCGTCGCGGACCCGGGCCCTGACCCCCGCTTGGTGCGCGCCTGGGCCCGCGCGAACGGCGTCGCCGTGCCGCAGCGCGGCCGGGTCCCGGGATCCGTCGTCGCCGCCTACCTCGCCGACGCCGGCAGCACCGACGTCGGCGAGGGGGCGGACGGGCACTAGGCCGACGGCGCCCGGCCGGTGGCCTAGGAGCCGGTGACGTCGGAGCCGGCCACGACCGCCGGCGCCGGCGGTCGTGCCAGCAACTCGAGGACGGCGATCAACAAGCCCGCCACCAGGGCGACCACCACGATCAACCCGGGCGTCGGCGTCGCCGCCAGCAAGATCACGGCCCCGGCGAGCACGATGACCGCCACCCGGAGCACGGCGCGGTAGCGGAAGAGCCAGGCGCCCACGGGACCGGTGCTCACGCCGCGGGTGTCACCCCACGTCCGGGCGGCGGCGAAGCCCTTGGCGATCCCGGCCCGCATTCCGCGGGCGGACTCGCTCCCGCCACCGAGGAAGCCGGCGATCGCCACCACGAGGCCGAGCACGCCGACCGTCCGCAGCGAGATCCGGATGAAGGCGACGAGCTGGTCGAAGATGACCTCTGCCGCGTCGAGACGCTGAACCTTGCCGGCCAGCGCGTTCAGGTAGACCGAGCGGCCGATCGTGAGCCCGAGTCCGAGCACGAGCATCGAGGCGGCCAGCGCCAGCCCGGCGATCACGAGGGTCCGAGAACGGCGCACCGCCGTCAGGACGCCCGCCGCGATGAGGCCCAGGCTCAGCCACGGAAGCCAGGTTCCGAGCATGACCACGCCGTTGTAGGCGTTCTGGAGCCGGACCAGTTCGGTGTTCTGCACGATGGTGAAACTGGCGTTGACCTCGGGGATCCGGTCGGCGATGCCGAACCCGGCGTCGACGAGCTGCGCCTTGACCTGCTCGATGACGCCGGACAACTGGATGCTCAGGGCGCCGTCCTGGCTCAGCTGCAGGATGTTCGACTGGTCGCCCTGCATCACGGCCACCAGCTGCTCGTGCGCGGTTCGGTTCGCCTCGAGCCACACCGTCTCGAACGCGTCGCTGGTGACGACCTTCTCGGTGGTGCTCCGGACGAAGTTCTCCACCCCGCCGGTGATGGAGCCCTCCAGGAGGCCGAGCGCCGTCGCCACGCGATCGAGGCCCTGGTCCTTGAGCGCGCCGCTCACGTTGTCGACGACGGTCGGGACGTCGATCTTCTCCATGATCGCGTCGGTGGTCCGGCCGACCAGCGCCGACTGGATCACCGGGTCGCTCGCGAGCGGGCCGATGGTGGCGAGGTAACGGTCGGTGTCGGTCAGTTCGCGCTGGGCCCAGTGCGCCAGCACGGCGACGGGGGCGAGGATCACGCCGAGGGTGATGAGGACGACGGCGATGGTCGACCTCACCCAGTGCCGACGACGGCGCTCGGCCGGTGCGACGGCGGCAGTCGCCGTCGGCTCGATGGCGGCAGTCGCCTGACGCCGCAACTCGGCGTTCTCGCGTTCGAGGGCCTCGAGCCGGGCCGTGAGGTCCTCGACGTTCGGCGGGGTGGGGGTGGCGTTGTCGCTGGCCATGGCGAGATCCCTTCGCGCAACGGCCCCGACGCGGCGCCGCCGTGCCGTCATCCTTCCACCGACGGCCCGTCTTCGCCGCGAGGTAGTCGTTTCGGCGCGAGGTAGTCGATGCAGACCGACTAGGTCGAGCCGAACCGACTACCTCAGCGGCGCCGTCGGGCCCGCACGACGCCGAATCGACTACCTCAGCGGCGCCGTCGGCCCCGAAGCCTAGGAGTCGTCGTCCTCGTGGAGGCGCTCGGCGAGCTTGCGCTGCTGCTCCATGAGCCGCTGGTGCTCGCGGGGGTCGTAGTCGGGGGTTCCCTGCTTCTCGAGTTCGATGCGGCTCTGCCGCGCTGCTTCGACCAGGCGCTTGGCCTCGTCCTCGTGCTCCGTGCTCATGACCTCTCCGTCCTCGCGCCGCGGTGGCTGCGCTGGCCACGCTAGGCACAGTGCCGACCGCCCGCAAGGGATTCCGCGCCTGACGTGAATCCGCGTTCCACGTGCAGGTTCTCCGTCAGGGGCCCGGACGACCCTTGTCCCTCCGTGCGGTCGCGCCCCACCCTGGAGAGGTGGGGTTCCGACGAGCCGTGGTCGCGAGCGCACTGGCAGGCGCGCTCGGCCTCGCCGGTTGCGCCGGTCCGGGAGGCACGGGCGGTTCGACGGGCGCGAGCCCGACGCCGTCCGTGTCACCGAGCCAGGAGAGCCCGACGACCCCGGCCGGCCCGGCACCCTCGGCCAGCCCGGCACCTTCGCAGAGCCCCTCGGCTCCGGCGAGCGAGTCGCCGGCAGCCAGCGACGTGCCGACGACGCCGCCTCCTCCCGCACCGCCAGCACCCGCACCGCCCGCGCCCGAGCCCGCGCCGTCGTCGTCCTCCCTTCCGGCGAGCCTCACCGGGGTTGACTGGGAGCGGATCCCGACGTCCTCGCCGGTGGTCGCCCTGACCTTCGACGGCGGGGCGAGCGACGCCGCCGTCGCCTCGATCCTGTCCACCCTCGCTGCGAAGGGTGTGCACGCGACGTTCTTCGTCACGGGCGACTTCGCGCGCCGGTACCCGCAGCAGGTGGCCGCGATCGCGGCCGCGGGTCACCGGCTCGGAAACCACTCCGACACCCACGCGCACTACCCCGCCCTGCTGAACGTGCAGATCACGGCTGATCTCGCCCGGGCCGAGGCCTCGATCGTCGACGCCGCCGGGCAGGGCGCGAAGCCGCTGTTCCGGTTCCCCTACGGCGACCGCACCTCCGCCGACATCAGCGCCGTCAACGCCGCCGGCTACGTCCCCGTGCGGTGGACGGTGGACACGCTGGGCTGGGCAGGCACCGAGCGCGGGATCACGGCGGACGTGGTGGTGCAGCGGGTCCTCGACACCCTGACGCCGGGCCAGATCGTGCTCATGCACGTGGGCGCCAACCCCGACGACGGCACCACCTTCGACGCCGACGCCCTCCCCCGGGTCATCGACGAGATCCGGGCCCGGGGCTACTCGTTCGTCACGCTCGACGCGCTGCTCGGCTGAGCCCGCGCGGCGCGGTCGGAGGTCACATGTCCTCGCCGTGCTTGATCCAGTTGGTGAGCGTGCGCGCCGCGACGAGCGTCTCGCCGAACGACGGCGGCTGGGTGTAGCGGACCCACCCGCAGCGCACGCACCGCCAGTAGGACGGCGTCGTCTCGGTGGCGCCGACCGGCACGAAGTCGTGGTCCGTGAAGGGCAGCGAGCAGATCCACGCCCGCCCGGAGCCCAGGCGGCTCTCGCTCCAGGCGCCGCACCGGCGGCAGGACCAGTGCGGCGGGCGGTCGGCCGTGCGCGCCACGAACACCTGCTTGTGCCCGAGCACGCGGCAGCGCCACGAACGCCGCCCCGGGGCGCCGGAACCACTGGCCGGTACAGGCGTGACGCCCGGCGGCGGCTCGCCCAGGTCCTTCACGCGGATACGAACGACGCCGAGCACGAGGGAGTAGACCGCCGCGCCGTAGAGCCCCCAGAGCAGGAGATACCGCCCCAGGGGCGCCGGGTAGGTGCCGGCGAGCGTGAGGACGACGGCGCCGAGGGCGAGCACGACCCCGGCGACGACGGATCCCACGCCCCGACGACGCACGGCACCTCCTCAGACCTCGGGTTCGGTCGATGTGACGCTTGCGTCAACACCGGCTCAGAACATCGTCTTCCCCCAGTCGCGGGCGACGAACTCGCCCTCGGCCCCCTCCGTCAGGCCTCGCGGCGCGCTGTAGCGGACCTTGCCGCAGCGCCTGCACCGCCAGTACATCGGCGCGTCCTCGGTCGCCCCGACCACCAGGAACGTGTGGCTTCCCACCACACACATCACGTGAGTGGACATGACGCTCTCCCCCCGGGATCCGGCACCGCCCTTCGCGGAGCCTCGCCCTTATTCTACCTAGGGGATCGGCGCACGACAAGGGCACCTCGGCCACCGCCCCACCATGAGGGCGAGGATCGGCCAGAGCGCCGCTACCGGGGCGGCGGTAATCCGGCGCCCCAGATCGCCGCGATGGGTAGAGCGACGATCCGCTCACCGAGCGGAAAGGCCAGCGGCCCGGTGTGGAACACGACACCGAAGCGGAATTGCCCGCCGAGGTGATCGCGCAGCCACACGAGATGGCGGGCATCTCGCTGATCCACTCGACCCGCAGCCTTCACCTCGATGCCGACGACGTCACCGCGGCGCGACTCGACCAGGATGTCCACTTCGTGGGTGCCACCGCGGTCCCGGACGTGATGCATCGCGAGGAACTGCTGGTCGAGGCTCAGGAGTGGCCGGAGTTGCGCCGCGACGAAGGTGTCGAGGAGCCGACCCAGGATGTCCCCGGACCGCATGACCGCTGCCGCCTCCACTCCGATGACGGACGCAGCCAGACCGGAGTCGGTGAGGTAGTACTTGGGAGCCTTCACCAGTCGCGTCAGTCTGTTCGAGTGCCAGGCCGGCACGCGTTCGATGACCTTGAGGTCCTCAAGGAGGTCGAGGTACGAGCCGAGCGTTCGAGCGTCAACTCCCACCGCCTCCGCGAGAGTCGCCTCGCTGGGACTTCCCGCGGTGGACAGCGCAACCGCCCGGAGCGCCAGGCCCAGTCGACGAGGAGACCGCACGCGCGCCAGGGCGGGCACGTCGCGCTCGACTAGTTCTTCGACGTACCCAGCGAGCCACGCCGACCGCGCGCGCTCGCTCAGTCCCACGGTTGCCGGGAATCCCCCGACCAGGATCTCGGCGAGGTAGTAGCCGAGATCCGGCGCCGGTTGCGAAGCGCCGACGGGTACCGCGCCGTCGAACAGGTCGGCGAGGAAAGTGCGCGCGGCGAGCGATCCGCTCTTCTCCGCAACCGTGAGGCCCCACATCGGCACCTGGATCACCCGTCCCGTGCCGGGCCACGTCGCACCAGAAACTCGCGCGCGAACACTCCCGGTCAGCAGGAACCGCCCGGCACCCTGCCGGGAGTCGACCGCGCGCTTCACGGCGCCGAGCACGTCGGGGGCTTCCTGCCACTCATCCAGGAGCACCGGCGTCGCCTGGGCGGCGAGCGCGACATCGGGCGCAGCCGAGAATGCGGCCGCCACGTTCGGGTCGTCGAGATGGACAACGGAGCGAGCCCGCCGCGCAGCCGTCGTGGACTTCCCGGCCGCACGGGGCCCGACCACCATCACCGCCGGGAGCTCGCTGAGCAGGGCGTCGAGGTCGCCATCCAGGAACCGCGGGATGTAGCTCTCCATCAGCCCAAATGTAGCATCCGCCCAGCCACTGCTGCTGCATCTGCCAACGCCTTGATGCGCCTTCTGTCAGAGCTGCTGACCGCGGGCGCCCGTGGGTCCGATCGCCTTTGGCGTGGTCCCGCGGGCCGGGGGGTGTTCGGGGCGCGGGCAACCAGTCGGCCTCGTTCCTCGGCCGACGGCCAGGCCCATCCA
>JARKOU010000187.1 GCA_029975645.1 Actinomycetales bacterium | reverse complement strand
CCCCCCCCCCCCCCTGGACGTCCGCGATCCCTGGCCCGAAACCGGACGGCCATCCCCGACACCCCCTCCCGCCCCTGGAGCGCGATCGTGACTCAAGCCACCCAAGAGAGATCAGCACCGCCTGAAGAACCCGGACCACGCGCCGGATCGCGTGGCACCACCAAGATCCTGCCGCTCGTCGCGAAAATCGTCGGGGTCGGTCTGATCGCCGGCCTTGCCGTCAGCCTCACGCCGATCCTCGTCGCGACCCAGAGTTGGCTCTTCCTGCTCATCCTGTGGGCGATCGTGGGGATCATCGCCGCGGTCTACGTGACGAAGCGCGCAATCCCCGGCAAGTACATCCTCCCGGGCGCCATCTTCATGGTGCTCTTCATCGTCTTCCCCATCCTGCTGACCATCCAGTTGTCGTTCACGAACTACGGCGACGGCACGCGGGGAACCAAGGAAGACACGATCAACCGGATCATCGCGAACTCCGCTGTCCAGCTGGAGAACGCGCGGACCTTCACGCTCGCCGTTGGCACCGAAGGCAATGTGACCACGGGTCCGTTCACGTTGTTCCTGGTCGACAACGCCACGGGCGAGGCGTACGTGGGCACCGAGGAGGGTCTCGAGCCTGCCGACCCGGACCAGGTCACGGTCGAGAACGGCGTCGTGACCGCGGCCGAGGGCTACACCATGCTCACCCGCTCGGAGATCAACGCGGCGAGCCAGACCGGTGGCGGTCTGGACGGCTACGTGGTCCCCACCGATGAAGGCGTCATCCGGCCTCAGGGCTTCGGTGCGGTCGAGCTGTACTCGCCGCTCGAGTACGACGAGGCGACCGACACGATCACCAACACCGAGACGGGCGTGACGTACACCCCGCAGCAGGTGGGTGACCGCCAGTACTTCGTCGACGACCAGGGCAACCGCCTGTCCAGTCAGTCCTGGGGCGAGTACATCGGCTTGGAGAACTACAAGCGCATCTTCACCGATCCGCGCATCAGCCAGGACTTCGTGGGGATCTTCATCTGGACGCTGGTCTTCGCTGTGTTCTCTGTCGGCGCGACGTTCCTTCTGGGGTTGGTCGTGGCGATCGTCCTGAACGACGACCGCGTCAAGGGGAAGAAGATCTGGCGCGCCGTGATCCTGATTCCCTACGCGATTCCGGGCTTCATCTCGCTGATGGTGTGGTCCGGGTTCTGGAATACGGAGTTCGGCCTGGTCAACCAGTTGACCGGTCTCAACGTCAACTGGCTCGGTGACCCGACCACGGCGAAGTTCGCCGTGCTCGCGACCAACCTGTGGATGGGCTTCCCCTACATGTTCCTGGTGTGCACGGGGGCGCTCCAGGCCATCCCCTCCGACCTCAAGGAGGCGGCGTCGATCGACGGCGCAAGTGGGTTCACGCAGTTCCGGAAGATCGTGTTCCCGCTGCTGCTCGTGACGGTGGCGCCGCTCCTGGTCGCGTCCTTCGCCTTCAACTTCAACAACTTCAACGCGATCCAACTGCTGACCGAGGGTGGCCCCTTCAGCCCGGCGAACCCGACGGCCGGTGGTACCGACATCCTGATCAGCTACACCTACCGGCTTGCCTTCGGCACCAGCGGCCAGGCGATCGGCTTCGCCTCCGCGGTCTCGGTCATCCTGTTCATCCTGACCGGCATTCTGGCCTTCATCCAGTTCCGGGGCACCCGCGCTCTCGAGGAGGTCAACTGATATGAGCCTCAACACCCCAGAAGGTGAGCAGCTGCTCGAGACGGCTGAATTCGGTCCACATGCGAAGGGCCCGAGCAAGCCGGCGCAGGAGTTGCGCGGCGACCAATTGCGCGGATTGCGGTTCTGGAAAGAGGTCGGGTGGCGGTACATCGCCACTGCGCTGATCATCGTGTACGCGATGATCCCGGTGATGTACATCATCTCGGCGTCGTTCGACCCGATCGGCTCGGTGTCCTCGGTCTCCCTGATCCCCGACACCATCAGCCCGGTGAACTACGAGGAGTTGTTCACCAACCCGAGCCGGCCGTTCCCCACGTGGTTCATGAACACGCTCATCGTGGCCGTCGTGGTCGTGGTCGTGCAGATCTTCGCAAGCGCCCTCGCGGCGTACGCGTTCTCCCGCTTCCGGTTCAAGGGCCGGCGCGGCGGTCTGATGACCCTGCTCCTGATCCAGATGTTCCCCCAGTTCCTGGCCTCGGTCGCCATCTTCGAGATGTTCACCCAGATCGGTGAAGTGGCCCCGGCGGTCGGGCTCGACCACCTCGCCGGGTACATGCTCGTCATGATGGGTGGCGCACTCGGCAACGTGTGGTTGATCAAGGGCTTCTTCGACGCCATCCCGATGGAACTCGACGAGGCGGCCAAGATCGACGGCGCAGGGCACGCGCAGGTGTACTTCAAGATCATCCTGCCGCTGGTCCGTCCCATCATCGCGGTCACGAGCCTCCTGGCCCTCGTCGGTGTGATCGGCGAGTTCCTCCTGGCGTCGATCTTCCTGCGGGCCACGTCCGTGAAGACGCTGGCCGTCGGCCTTCAGGGTGTCCTCGCAGCGGACCGGTCCAACAACCTCGGCTGGTTCTGTGCAGCGGCCGTTCTGACGTCGATCCCGGTGGTCGCGCTGTTCCTCTACCTGCAGCGCTACATCGTCGGCGGCATCACCGCCGGCGCTGTCAAGGGATGACAGGTTCCGCCCCGGGTGGGGCCCCGGCGGCTCGGCAGCCGGTGCCACACCTGCTTGGGGCCCCACATCATGACGGCAGCGAGGTGTACGTCGACGGCGGCGCCCCCTCTCTCGGCGACTCGGTGCCCGTGCGGGTCCGGGTTCCGGCGGGGAGTAGCACTACCGGTGTCTACCTGCGGGTCCTCAAGGACGGCGAGCCGGGGTATGTGCGGGCCGGCCTCGACAGGAAGGACGGGGCCGAGGAGTGGTACGTCGCCGAGGTTGATGTCCACAACCCGGTGACCCGGTACCGCGCGGTGCTGCACGACGCAGGCGGGTACCGATGGCTGACCGGCACCGGACTGCACGATCGTGACGTGACCGACGACGCCGACTTCCGGCTGAGCGTCCACGGCGGCGGCCCGGCATGGGCTCGGGACTCGGTCGTCTACCAGATCTTCCCCGATCGTTTCGCGCGCTCCGGGGCCGAGCGAGCGGTGCCCGCGTGGGCCCTGCCCGCCGGGTGGGACGAGCCCGTGATCGGCGACTTCAAGGACCCGCGCACCCCGCTGCAGTTCTATGGCGGGGACCTCGGCGGGATCGAGCAACGTCTGGACTACTTGCAGGACCTCGGCATCCGCACGGTCTACCTGACGCCGATCTTCCCGGGTGAGTCGAACCACCGCTACAACGCCACGTCGTTCGAGCACGTGGATCCCCTCCTGGGGGGCGACGACGCGCTGGCGTCTCTCTCATCGGCTGTCCACGCCCGAGGCATGCACCTCATCGGTGACTTCACCACCAACCACACGGGTGACACCCATGAGTGGTTCCGGACGGCGGTGGCCGACCCGAGCGCCGTCGAGCGCGGGTACTACTACTGGCGGGACCAGGAGCCGGGCTATGTCGGGTGGTACGACGTCCCGACGCTGCCGAAGTTGAACTACAGCGGCTCCGGATTGATGGACCGCATGGTCCTGAGCGAGGAGTCGGTGACCGCCCGGTGGATGCGCGCGCCGTACTCCTTGGACGGCTGGCGGATCGACGTCGCGAACATGACGGGGCGGTACCGCGCCGACGACTTCGCCCGAGACGTCGCGCGGGCCATGCGCGCCACGATGGGCCGCATCAAGCCCGACAGCGTGCTCATCGCCGAGCACAACTTCGACGCCGCGTCCGACCTCGTGGGGGACGGGTGGCAGGGGACCATGAACTACGCCGGGTTCATGCGGCCCGTGTGGAGCTGGCTCGCGGACGCAGCGAGCCCGGTGCCCACGTTCCTCGGGATGCCGAACCCCATCCCGCGGAGGTCGGGCGCCGCGACGGCGGCCACGATGCGGGAGGTGCTCGCCGGCGTCTCCTGGCCGGTCGCGCTCTCGTGCTGGAACTCCCTCGAGACGCACGACACACCGCGGCTTTCCGCGGTGACCGGCGATCCGGCGGTGAGCCTCGTGGGGATCGCCCTGCTGTTCACCTACCCCGGGACTCCGATGATGTTCGCGGGTCTCGAGATCGGTGCGGGCGGGCTGAGCGGGGAGTACGGCCGCATACCCATGCCGTGGCACCGGCCCGAGGCGTTCGCGACCGAGACGTTCCGCGCGGTTCGGGACCTGGTCCACCTGCGCAACGGCGTCCGGGCGTTGCGTGAGGGTGGCCTGCGCTGGGCGGCGATCCACGACGACGCGCTGGTCTTCTTGAGGGAGACCAACGATGAGCGCATCCTCGTGGTCCTGGCCCGGGCGCCGTGGCCGGGTTCGGTGCTCCCGTCGTCGCTCCTAGCCGACGGCGCCACGCCGGAGAACCTCTACGGCGGGGGAGACCTGAGGGTCACCGCGGCTGGTCTCGAGATCGCGGGTGACGGCCCGGGCGCGCAAGTGTGGCGTCTGGCCTGACGCACCTCCCGCCCCTCCGCCGAACGCGGGATTGTTCGGGGAAGGAGGCCCCATTCCCCGAACAACCCCGGGTTGGGCGGAGAGGGGGGGGCGGAGGGGAGCTGGGAGGGGCGGCGGGGACGTCCTCGTCGGTGGGTAGGCTGATCGGCATGGTCGCCAGGGCGCCGGAGGTCGACGTCGACGGCAGCGACGGCGCCTATGCACCGTCGGATCGCGAGCGTTGGCTCCCGGAGCCACCCAAGTCGCTCAGCCGCACCGCCTTCGAACGTGACCGCGCCCGGGTGGTCCACTCCTCGGCCCTGCGCCGCCTCGGGGCGAAGACGCAGGTGCTGGGCCCTGGTTCGGACGACTTCGTCCGAACCAGGCTGACCCACAGCCTGGAGGTCGCGCAGGTCGGCCGACACCTCGGTGCGGCGCTGGGTTGCGACCCGGACGTCGTCGACACCGCCTGCCTCACGCACGACCTCGGCCACCCCCCCTTCGGGCACAACGGCGAGAGCGCCTTGTCCCAGGTGGCCGACCCGGCGGGTGGCTTCGAGGGCAACGCCCAGACGCTTCGGATCCTCAGTCGCCTCGAACCGAAGGTGATGACGCCGGACGGACGCTGCGTCGGCCTCAACCTCACCCGGGCCAGCCTCGACGCATCGACCAAGTACCCCTGGCTGCGCGGCGAAGGCCCGCCTCGGTGGGACGGCTCGCCGACGTCCAAGTACGGCGTGTACGCGGACGACGTCGAGGTCTTCAGCTGGCTACGGCGCGGAGCGCCCGGTCCGCGCAGGCGGTGCATCGAGGCGCAGGTGATGGACCTCGCGGATGACATCTCCTACTGCGTCCACGACGTCGAAGACGCTGTGGTCTCGGGGCGACTGGACCTGCGATGGCTCGACGACCTCGCCGAGCGCGAGCGGCTCGTCGCTCAGATCCGCGCGTGGTACGACCCGGAGCCGAGTGACGATCACCTGAGCCGTGCGATCGAGAACCTGTCCCGCCTCCCGTACTGGGTGACCGATTACGACGGGACACGGGGTGGGCTCGCCGCCCTGAAGGACATGACGAGCCAGTTGATCGGCCGCTTCTGCGCCGCGGCGGAGGCAGCCACACGTGAGACGTGGGGAGGCGGGCGGCTGACCCGGTACGCCGCGGACGTTGTCGTACCGACGACGACGCAGGCGGAGATCGCCGTCCTCAAGGGCGTCGCGGTCCTCTACGTGATGGCGCCCCGCGAGAACGAGCCGTTGAGCGTGCACCAGCGCGAGATCGTCGCTGACCTGGTCGACGTCCTCGCGCGGCGGGCACCGGACGAACTCGAGAGTCACTTCGCCGCGGACTGGCGCGCCGCCCCGGACGACGCCACGCGCCTGCGCGTGGTGATCGATCAGGTGGCCTCGCTGACGGATCTGAGCGCGATCGCGTGGCACAAGCGCCTCATCCACCCGCCGCACCACCGGGCGCTCTGAGCCGAGCGCTATGAGCCCGTTCGCTCTGAGGCCGGAGCGCTGAGCCGGGCGCGCTGACGTGGGCGTTGTGGGGAGGGCAGTCCAAGTCGAACGCCCGGAGGTGGCCTCCTCGAGGTGAGCGCTCTGCGCCGGTGGGCCGGTGCGTAGACTCGCCGGGTGGCCGGCCGGATTCGTCGTGAGGACATTGCGGCGGTGCGGGAAAGGGCGCGCATCGAGGAGATCGTCGGCGAGCGAGTCTCGCTGCGTCCCGCCGGCGTCGGCTCGCTCAAGGGCCTGTGCCCCTTTCACGACGAGCGGACACCGTCGTTCCACGTCCGGCCGCAGGTAGGTCTCTGGCACTGCTTCGGTTGCGACGAGGGCGGTGACGTCATCTCGTTCCTCCAGAAGGCCGAGCACCTGACGTTCGCGGACGCGGTCGAGTACCTCGCGACCCGGGTCGGTGTGGAGGTGCGGTACGAGGACGGGGGCCCGCGCCCGGGCGCCGAGCCGGGCAGGCGGCAGCGCCTGCTCGAGGCGCACCGCGCTGCGGCGGCGTTCTACGCCGAGAACCTGCTCTCCCCGGCGGCCGCGCCCGGCCGAGATTTCCTCGGCGGGCGAGGCTTCGACCGTGCGGCCGCCGAGCGCTTCGGCGTCGGCTTCGCCCCGAGCGGATGGGACAACCTGGCGCGCCATCTGCGCGGCCGCGGCTTCACCGAGGCGGAGCTCATGGCCTCGGGTCTCGTGTCCCAGGGGAATCGCGGCGTCTACGACAGGTTCCGGGGGCGTCTGGTGTGGCCCATCCGGGACGTGACGGGTGACGTCATCGGCTTCGGTGCGCGGCGTCTCCTCGAGGAGGACCAGGGCCCGAAGTACCTCAACACGCCCGAGACCGTGATCTACAAGAAGTCCCAGGTGCTGTACGGCATCGACCTCGCCAAGAAGGAGATTGCGAGCCGGCGCCAGGTGGTGGTGGTAGAGGGCTACACGGACGTCATGGCAGCACACCTCGCCGGCGTCGGCACCGCCGTGGCGACGTGCGGCACGGCGTTCGGTCCGGACCACATCCGCGTGATCCGTCGGCTCCTCGGCGACACCCAGGACGCGGCGACGGGCGTGATCCTGGCCTCGGGCTCGACGCACGGCGGGGAAGTGATCTTCACGTTCGACGGCGACGAGGCCGGTCAGAAGGCCGCGCTGCGGGCCTTCGGCGAGGACCAGCGCTTCGCCTCGCAGACCTTCGTCGCGGTCGAACCCAACGGGCTGGACCCGTGCGAACTGCGCCAACGCCGGGGTGACGCCGCCGTGCGGGCGCTCGTCGCGGGCCGTGAGCCGCTCTTCGCGTTCGCCATTCGGGCCAGCCTCGGGCGGGTGGACCTCGAGACCGCGGAGGGTCGCGTGGCCGGGCTCCGCGCCGCCGCACCGGTGGTCGCACGAATCCGCGACCGGGCCTTGCGCAGCGAGTACGCCCGGATGCTCGCCGGTTGGCTCGGAATGGACGAGGCGGAGGTACGGCGCGCCGTCGGGCAGGCCGGCGAGGTGCGCGGGCGCGGCGGAGGCCCTCGAGCGGACGACGACGCCGCCCGGCAGGACCTCGGCTCCGCATCGCCGGGCGAGGGTTCCTCCCGATCGCGCTGGGCGAGCGAGCGTTCGGACCCGATCGCACGGCTGGAGCGACAGGCGCTGGAGGTGGTCCTGCAGTTCCCCGGTACGGCGGCGTCCGCCGGTTTCGACGACGTGGCATCCGATGCGTTCACCACCCCGGCGTATCGCGCTGTGCACGATGCGATCGGCGCCGCCGGGGGAGTGGGTGCGGCCGCCGTGGCCGGGGCCTCCTGGGCGGAGGCAGTGCGGGAGGCCGCGCCGGCCGCCGTCGTGGGGCTGGTGACCGAACTTGCCGTGGCGCCCCTGCCCGCGGATCGACCGGAGGCCCTGACGGCCTACGCGTCGGGAGTCTTGCGGGCCTTCCTCGAGATGGGCGTCACGCGCCGAATCGCGGCGGTGCGAGGTCGACTCCAGCGAACCGATCCGACCGACCCGGAGTACGCGGCGATCTTCGCCGAACTCGTACGACTCGAGGAGGAGCGCCGCGCCCTGCGCGAGGAGACGTCGGTCTGATCACGGCCCGGCGGCGGCCGGTCCCACGAACACCGCGGCCCGGGCCGAGATCCGTGCGGATCTCGACCCGGGCCGCGGGGCGTCCTACCGGTGGGGTCAGGCGAGAGCCTTGGCCTTGAGGGCGTCGAACTCGGCCTGGCTGATGGCGCCGGAGTCGAGCAGGGCCTTCGCCGAGGCGATCTGGTCGGCGGCGGATGCCTGCGTGCCGGCGACCGAGCGAATGTACGAGTCCTGCTGAGCCTTGGCCGACTGCGCGTAGGCGAGCTGGCGCTCGGACATCGCTCGGCCACGCGCGATCAGGTAGATCAGGACGCCGAGGAATGGGAAGAACACGAGGAAGACGATCCACAGGAACTTGGCGAAGCCGCCGAGGTCCCTGTCGCGGAAGATGTCCACCCAGATCGAGATCATCAGCATGATGTACGCGATGAGGATGTAGGTGATGAAGATGAGCCAGAGGAATTCCCAGAAGTTCACGGGATTCTCGCTTTCGGTGTGCGGGGTCCGGGCTGGGCCCGGAGGGTCGACAGGTCCTGGACCAGGAGTCGGCCGGAACGGCGCGACCCTATCGCATCGACCTGAGGTATCCCGGGACGCGCGCCGGGCCTACCGTGAGCGCCCGACCGAGTGTGCGGAATCTCGTGCATCTCGGGCCCCCGCTGCTGCGGCGAGGCGCGGTGTGATGCGTGGGCGGTTGGCTCACGGGCTTCGGTGCACCGGCGTGCGTCGAGCAGGATGTCGACGCTGCTCGGGTACGCAGAGCTCCCCCGACTGGACTCGAACCAGTAACCTGCCGATTAACAGTCGGACGCTCTGCCAATTGAGCTACGGGGGATCGCGGTAGGAGACTCTAGCAGCCTTCGGCCGTGCCGCCGGACGCGCCTGCCGCCCCGAGCGGGCCCCGGCCATCAACCCGTCGGGAGACGCGGGCAACAGCCCGTCAGCGGACGTTGGCGTCAAGGCGCGAGCCCGACCGCCTGCCGTGCGCTGTGCTCGAGCCTGCCGACCGCGAGCCGCTCCGACTCGTTCAACGGTCCTCCGCCGTCGACCGTGGTCCGAGAGCCGAGCGCTCCGGAGTCGTCCCTGCGGATGACCACCTGCGCCGTGACGCCGGGCCGGAGGGTGGCGCGTTCGACGTGGACCACGGACCACTGGACCCGCTCCCTGAACGCCTCGGGGAAGGCGCGCCCGACTGGCGCGACCGGCGCGACGGTGGTGTCCGGCGACCCGTCGACCCACCGAATCGTGAGCGTCTCGGCGTCACCGTCCCACGAGCCGTGCTCGACGTCGTCCCAGCCGTGCCGGACGACCTCGGAATCGGCAGAGACGAGGAGGAAGGCGCTCCGGCTCGCGACCGCCCAGCCACCGTCGCGGAGCGGCGCGAAGGCGAGGATGCGGTCACCGTCGGGAACATCGCGGGCGACGGCGTCGGGCAGGCGCGGGCGGGGACGTCGCATGCGATGACGGTAACCCGCGGGCCGGCCGATACGCTGGGGCGGTCACGACCCAGTAGCTCAGCCGGTCAGAGCAGTGGACTCATAATCCATCGGTCGCGGGTTCGAGCCCCGCCTGGGTCACGCATCCGGCGCCGCGCGACACATCCCGGTACTTGCCCGGAGCCCGCCTCCGGAGTCACCATGACGCCCTCCCGCTTTCCCGGTGCGAGGTGCGACGATGCGTGCGATTCGGGTGGACGAGTTCGGCGGCCCGCATGTGCTCCGACTGGTGGACGTCCCAGATCCGATGCCCGGATCTGGACAGGTCCTGGTCCGGCACAGAGCCGTCGGCGTCAACTTCGTGGACACCCAGCACCGGGCCGGTACGCCGTTCCCGATCGGACTCCCGCTCATCCCGGGCATCGAGGCGGCCGGTGAGGTGGTCGCCCTGGGCGAGGGCGTCTCGGACGTCGCGGTGGGGGATCGGGTGGCCTACCTCGGGATGCCCGGGGTGTATGCCGAGTACGCCGTGATGGCCCCGGAATGGCTCGTGCCGGTCCCCGACGCCCTCGACCTCTCGTTCGCCGCCGCATCGCTCCAGCACGGCCTGACGGCGCACTACCTCAGCCACAGCGCCTACCCACTCGGCCCGGGCGACGTGGCCCTGGTCCACGCCGCGGCAGGCGGCGTGGGTCGCCTGCTCGTCCAGTTCGCGAAGCGGAAGGGCGCCGTCGTGATCGCCGTCGTCTCCACCGAGGCCAAGGCCCGGGTGACGCTGGGCGACGGCGCCGATCACGCCGTCGTCCCCGTGGGCGGTGCGTTCTCGAGGCGGGTGCGCGCGCTCACGGACGGGCGCGGCGTGGACGTGGTCTACGACTCGGTAGGCCGCGCCACGTTCGACGAGAGCCTCTCCTCCCTGCGGCCGCGCGGCTACCTCGTCGCCTACGGCCAGGCGAGCGGGCCCGTCCCGCCATTCGAGATCGTCAACCTGGCCGGGTTCAACCGTCCGCCCGGCAACGGTTCTCTCTACATCACGTGGACGGCGTCGAGCGACTACACGCAGACCCGGGAGGAACTGCTCTGGCGGAGCGGCGACGTCTTCGCGTCAGTGCTCGACGGGACCCTGAGAGTGGAGATCGCCGGGACGTTTCCGCTCGAGGAGGCGGCCCGAGCACATGAGCAGCTGGAGGGGCGGGGCGTCACCGGGAAGTTGCTGCTGGTGCCGTGACCTGGCTCAGGCGCAGGCTGCGGCCGCGCTGACCGGCTCGGCGCCGTGCGACTGGAGGAAGGCGGCCGGGTCCGTGGTCTGGTCAGCGGAGTCGTGGACCTCGAAGTGCAGGTGCGGCCCCGTCGAGTTCCCGTTGTTGCCGATCGCCGCGATCTGCTGGCCCACCGTCACCTCCTGGCCCTCGGAGACGAGGACGCCGGTGGTGTACATGTGGCCGTACCAGAAGTCGTAGGTGGCGCCGTCGACCTCGGCGCGGAGGATGACGATCTCACCCGAGCGCCCGTTGCGCCCGCCGCCGGCGTAGACGATCGTGCCGTCGGCAACGGCGTAGAGGGGAGTCCCGAGGTCGCCCGCGAAGTCGGTGCCCTCGTGCATCCCCGGGTAGGGGTAGCTGCGGGGCCCGTAAGGGGAGGTGACCCGGTAGGTCCCCTCGGCAGCGGGCATGATCAGGTCGGGCGCTGTGTTCTCCCCGCCCATGACGGCCGAGAGGGTGCCGTTCGCCTCCGAGGCGACGGCGCACTGGCTCGCCTCGCGCATGTAGGAGCGGCTCGCCGTGGTCATCGCGCGGAGCTCCGCGCCGGGGTCAGCCTGGAGCGAGGACGCCTCCGGGACCTCGACCGCCTCGGTGCTGATCGCGCCGACCACGCCGGCCTCGGCGGCCGGGCGCTCGGCGGCCACAGGGTCCTTCGAGGCGTAGGCGCCGGTGAGCGGGCTCACGATCGTCGCGCCGGCGACGGCGCCGAGCAGGGCAGTGCGGGAGAGCCACCGCCGCCGAGTGCCGCGGGGGCGGGTCGACTCGCCGTTTCCGACGACGTCGGCGCCCCGCGGGCGGCCCGCCCGGTCCGCCAGGCCGAGGGCCCGACGGGCGATGGGGTGGGTAGTCGCTTGGTGCGGCACGGGGCGAGTCCTTCACGGTGTGGGATCGGTGCCCGTTTCGGTGGAATCGGGCGTCGTGATCTCCAGTGTGCGGACGATTTGGCGCCAGCGGAAGAGATCGCTACGATCTCCGCTTTTGCCCGATCGGGCCCGGTTGTGCCGCGGCGGCGCCCACGAGGCTCTGAAGGAGTCCGTGATATCGCGCTGACCTGGGCATCTGGTGTCTTCGCGGCACGGAGGCGGCGGGGCAGTGCGATGCCCGGGTGTGGGGTTGTGTGCGCAAGGTCACCAGGCGCCGGTAGGTGCCCGGACGGGATATCGCCGCCTCAGGACATCGCCAGGACGTGCGCGTGCCACTCCTGCATGTAGCGGTGAGCCGTGCAGACGAGCCGCTCCAGTGGCGCCGGTCCGCGCCGTCGGACGGGTGGCGCGGGCGCCGTGGAGCGGACTCGCTCGGTGCACTCGCGGCCGTAGACGGCGTCGAGGACCACCATCGTGGCGCGCAGGTACTCGTCGAAGATCGCGTCGTGTTCGGAGACGTCGCCCCGCGAGGAGAGCGAACGGACCTTGTAGTCCGTGTGGAGAGCGACCAGGTGGTGACTCAGGTAGTCGGTCATGCCGACACCTCCTGATGTGGTGCCGTCGGGATGCCAGGGTGCGCGTGCCGGATGACGCCGGTGTTGCCCGACGGTGTCCCCGGTGTGACGCCGTGCCGACGTGGGAGGATTCCCGCCATGGCGATGCGAGACATCCGGATCATCGGAGACCCCGTCCTACGGACCCCCTGCGCGGAGATCACCACCATCGACGACGGCGTCCGCGCCCTTGTCGCGGACCTCCTCGAGACCGTGGACCACGAGGGACGCGCGGGACTGGCCGCCAACCAGATCGGCGTGGGCCTGAGGGCTTTCTCGTGGAACATCGACGACGAGATCGGCTACGTGCTCAACCCGACGATCGTGGCCCTGTCCGACGACTACCAGGACGGTGACGAGGGGTGCCTCTCCGTCCCCGGGCTGTGGTTCCCCACGCGGCGCGCGTGGTACGCGCGCGTGGTGGGCATCGACCTGGACGGCAACGAGGTCGAGATCGAAGGCACCGAGTTGATGGCCCGCGCCCTGCAGCACGAGGTGGACCACCTCGACGGGCTGCTCTACCTCGACCGCCTGGACCGCGGTGTGCGGAAGAAGGCGATGCGCGCGCTGCGCGAGCAGTTCTAGCCCTGCCGCGAGCCGTTCCGGCTCGTGCGAGCTCGTCTGGGCTCGTGGGAGGAGTTCTGGTCCGCCTACGCGGATGCGCGATCGGGCGCCGGTACGGCATCATGGTCTCGTTCGCCGCGACATGCGTTTCTTTCGGTGCCGGGTGCGAGGACGTAGGGGAAGACGTCCCTCCAACCTGACCGGGAGGCCGACATGGCTGGTGCCCTCACCCGCGGTGTCCTTTTCGTGCACTCTGCGCCGCGCGCCTTGTGCCCGCACATCGAGTGGGCCACTGGTTCGGTGCTCGGTACACGCGTGTCCTTCGACTGGACGCCTCAGCCTGCCGCGAGCGGGCTGTTTCGTGCCGAGTACTCCTGGATGGCCCCGCCCGGTACCGGGGCACGCCTGACCTCCGCCATCCGGGGGTGGACCCATCTGCGCTACGAGGTCTCGGAGGAACCGAGCCTCGGCGTCGACGGCGGCCGGTGGAGCCACACACCTGAACTCGGGATCTTCCACGCCGTCACGGACGTCCACGGCAACATCGTGGTTCCCGAGGACCGGGTCCGGGCGGCGATGTCCTTCCTGCCCGACGTCGCGCGCGTGAAGCAGGAGCTCGACCTCGCCCTGGGCCAGGCGTGGGACGACGAACTGGAGCCCTTCCGCTACGCCGGCGCGGGTGCGCCGGTGCGCTGGCTGCACCGCGTGGGCTGAGCGCGTTCGCGCGGCGCCTCAGGTCCGACCCGACGGCGCCCGGCCCCTGTGAGGGCCCGGGCGCCGTCGTCGTCTCGGCTGGGCGGGCTGTGGGTGCGGCCGCCTCAGTAGGACTGGACCACGAGGGCCACGTTGTGGCCGCCGAAGCCGAAGGAGTTGTTGACAGCGGCGATCTGGCCGTCGGGCAGCGCTCGGGGCACGTCCCGGGCGACGTCGATCCCCAGGTCGGGGTCCATCTCGGTGATGTTGATCGTGGGCGGGGCGAGGTGGTTCTGGACGGCGAGCACGGTGAAGACCGTCTCCAGCGCCCCGGCGCCGCCGAGCAGGTGGCCGGTCATCGACTTGGTCGCGGAGACCACGGCGTGGCTGGCGTCGCCGCCGAGCATCCGGTAGATCGCCTTCGCCTCGATACCGTCGCCCACCGGGGTGGACGTCGCGTGGGCGTTGACGTGGACGATGTCGCCTCCGGAGAGGCCGGCGTCGGCGAGCGCGAGCCGCATCGCGCGCTCCTGGCCCTCGCCCGAGGGGTCGGGGGGAGCGACGTCGTAGGCGTCGGCGGAGAGGCCGACGCCGGAGATCTCGGCGTAGATGCGGGCGCCGCGGGCCTTCGCGTGCTCCTCGGATTCGAGGACCACGATGCCGGCGCCTTCGCCGAGCACGAACCCGTCGCGCGTGACGTCGTACGGGCGGCTGGCGCCGGCCGGGTCGTCGTTGCGCGTGGAGAGGGCCTGCATCTTGGCGAACGTGGCCATGGGTAGGGGGTGGGTGGCTGCCTCGGTGCCGCCCGCGACGACCACGTCCGCGCGGCCCGCGCGGATCATGTCCACCGCGTACCCGATGGCCTCCGCGCCGGAGGCGCACGCCGAGACGAGCGCGTGGGCCCCGGCCTTCGCGCCGACCTCGATGGAGACGTAGGCGACGGGGGAGTTCGGCATGAGCATCGGGACGCTGAGCGGGAGCACGCGCCGCGGGCCCTTGTCCCGGACCGTGTCCCATGCGTTGAGCATGGTCCAGACGCCACCGATGCCGGTGGACACGACGGCGCCGAGCCGCTCGCCGGGGACGTCGGGAGAGCCGGCGTCCTTCCATGCCTCCCGCGTCGCGATGATCGCGTACTGCGCGGTCGGGTCCATGCGGCGGATCTCGGTGCGCTGGAGCACCTCCTCCGGCGGCACGACGAGTTGCCCGGCGAACGTGACGGGCATGTCGTACTTGGCGACCCAGTCGTACTCGAGCGTCCGGACGCCGGAACGACCGGCCAGAGCGCCCTCCCAGGTCGAGGCGACGTCGCCGCCCAGCGGTGTGGTCGCGCCAAGGCCGGTGACCACGACCTTCGTGGACGTCCCCATAGGGTTGATCTCCCTCGGTGCTGGCTCGCCGCGGGCGAGCGGGGCTCGTGGATAGGGATCGGCGGGGGGGGC
>JARKOU010000180.1 GCA_029975645.1 Actinomycetales bacterium | reverse complement strand
CCCCCCCCGGGAGGGGGTGGCGGATCCGTGTCGCCGAGAACGTGGTTAGTCGTCCTATCCGGGCTCTTGGGACGACAAACCACGTGTTCGGCGGAGGTGGGGGTGGCGTGCCCGGAGGTGGAGGTGGCGTGCCCGCGGGTGGGGCCGGCCGGGGGCCACGGCCGCACCGGCGTCGGGCGCTCGCGCGTGCTCACGAGGATCTCGGCGAGGTGCATGACGGCCACGCCCGTCCCCTCACGGGACAGCCCGCCGCCGATATGCATGAGGCAGGAGTAGTCGCCGGCGGTCACCACCGCGGCGCCGGTGGCCTGCACCCCCGCCACCTTGTCGCCCAGCATCGCCGCCGAGACGTCCGCGTTCTTCAGCGCGAACGTGCCGCCGAACCCGCAGCAGGAGTCCGCGGCCGGCAGATCCACGAGGTCCAGGCCTTCCACGGCGCGCAGCAGGCGCTCGGGCCGGTCGCCGACGCGGATCATGCGCAGGCTGTGGCAGGTGGGGTGGTAGGTGACGCGGTGCGGGAAGTAGGCGCCGACGTCGGTCACGCCGAGCACGTCCACCAGCAGTTCGGACAACTCGTACGTGCGCGCGGCGATCGCCTCCGCGCGTGCGGCGAGTGCGTCGTCGCCGGCGCGCCGCGCGACCATCGCCTGCTGGTGCCGGACCGAGCCGGTGCAGGACCCGGACGGGATCACGACGGCGTCCCACGCGCCGTCGAGCACCGGTGAGAACGCGTTCACGTGGTTCCGGATCACCGGAACCGCCTCGCGCCAGTAGCCGGTGTTGACGTGCATCTGACCGCAGCACGCCTGGTCGGCGGGGAAGACCACGTCGTGGCCCAGTCGCTCGAGCAGGCGAGCGGTGGCGCGCGGCGCCTGGGGGAACATCGCATCAGCCACGCAGGTGGCGAGCAGGGCGATACGCATCGGACCTCCTTCGCCTCGACGCCGAGGCTGCCACGGGCAGGTGGCGGGTCCACGGTAGCCCGGCGCGCGCGCCCGAGGGCCCGGCTGGGCGCCGTTCCTTCGCCTCAGATGAACTCGTGGTCTCCCCGTGCCCACGCCGGCCGAGGCGCGCGGTCCGGACGACGGCGCCCGCGGTAGCCTGCCCGCACCCCCGCGGCCCAGGGGGCGGCCGGAGGGGGTGGGGCGCGTGCACCCGGTGCTCGTCACCGTCGCCGGCTTCCCGGTGGGCACCCACGCGTTCTTCGTCGCCCTCGCGTTCGGCGTCGGGCTGGCGGTCTTCCTGGCCGAGGCTCGCCGTCGCGCCGCCTGGGACGAGCGCCTCCTGCCCGTCCTGGCCGGGATCGCCGTCGGCGGCGCTCTCGGGGCGCGGGCGGCGAGCATGATCGAGGCCGCGCTCGCCGACGGCACCGGAGCCCTCGCGTGGGCGTGGATCTACGGGGGTCGCAGCATCCTGGGCGGGCTCTCGGGTGCGTACGTGGGCGCTCTGGTCGGCAAGCGAATGGCGGGCTACCCGCACCGCACGGGCGACCTCTTCGCCCCGGCGGTCGCCCTCGCACTGGCGGTCGGCCGGATCGGCTGCTTCCTCACGGAGGCCCCCGGCCGCCCGACGTCCCTGCCCTGGGCGATCACCGTCAGCCCTGAGCAGGCGGCCGCCATCCCGGAGTGCCCGGGCTGCGTGGCCGGCGTCGCGATGCACCCGTCCTTCCTGTACGAGATCGCCTTCCTGGTCCTCGCGTTCGGCGCGCTGCGCGCGCTCCGCGACCGGCTCACCGCACCGGGTGAGTTGTTCCCGCTCTTCCTCGCCGCGTACGCGATCTTCCGCTTCGGGGTCGAGTTCACCCGCGCCAACCCGCCGCTGCTGGGCGGGCTCACCGGCTCGCAGGTGTTCCTCGTCGTCGCGTTCCCGCTGCTCGCCGCCCACCTGGTCCGCGAGGCCCGCCGTGGCACCTACGCCGGGCTCCGCCCCGCGACCCGCTCACCCGTCGGAGGACTTGCATGAGCGCACCGCCGCCCCCGCCTCCCGGAGGGCCGACGCCGCCTCCCGGAGGGCCGCCCCCGCCTCCCGGAGGCCCGACGCCGCCCTCCGGAGGCCCGACGCCGCCCGGCGGCGGCGCAACGGCACCCACGCCCGACGACGCCGCCCGCCAGGTTCCGGGAGACCTCCCGCCCGTGCCGCCGGGCCCCGGCGTCCCCCTGGAATCGGTGATCCCGACGACCGCGCCGTTCCCGTCGGGGGCCTACCCGCCTGGGACGTTTCCGGAGGGGGCCCAGCCGCCCGGGGCGTACCAACCCGGCGCCGACGCAGCCCCGCCCTTCCCGCCGCCGTGGGCGATGCCGCGCCAGCCGCGCTACGCCGGCCGAGTGGTCGCGCTCGTCACCGTGCTGACCGTGGTGGCGCTCGCCGTCGTCACCTATGCCGCGCCGGCCGCCCTGTTGGCCATCCCTGTGCTCATCATCCTGTCCATCATCCTGACGATCGTGACCAAGACCCCCACGCAGCGCAGCATCTGGCTGGGCATCCTCATGGGTTGTGGGGTCGGACTCGTGGTGGCCGGGGGGCTGTGCGTCGCGCTGCTGACCGGAGTGGGGTACTGATGACGGACACGCTCGCAGTCCACGCCGCTGGCGGCGGCGTCCCCGCGCCGTCGGACGTCGACGCCGGGACGGGGCCTGCGCCGTCGCCCGCGCCGGAAGCAGAACCCGCCCGCCTCACGTGGGGCGAGGGCATGCCGCTGCGCGGCGACCGGGTCCGTCGGTACGTCAACGCCTTCTGCCCGCGGTGCCACACGGAGGACCCGCTGCGCCCGCTCGCGGAGGTGGAACGACTCTCGGGCTGGCTCGCCGAACGGGACGGGCGCGTGTGGCTCGAGCGGGGCTGCCGCCGGCACGGCTTCGTGCGGACGCTCTACGACGAGAACCCGGAGATCCTCACCTACCTCGAGCAGTGGACGGCGCCCACCAAGTGGCACACGCCCGACTCGCCCGGCAACTACGACCCGGTGCCCTCGGCGTACCTGCGCGGGCTGGGCGAGATGCAGACCCAGCACACGTGCATCCTGCTCGAGGACGTGGTCGAGGGCTGCAACCTGCGCTGCCCCACGTGTTTCGCCGAGTCCTCGCCGGACCTGAGCGGTGTGGTGCCGGTGGAGGACGTCCTCGCGAACGTGGACCAGCGCCTGGCCCGCGAGAACGGGCGGATCGACGTCGTCATGCTCAGCGGCGGCGAGCCGACGCTCCACCCCGGGTTGCCGCGCCTGGTCGAGGAACTGGCCCGGCGGAACGTGGTCCGGATCCTCCTCAACACGAACGGCGTGCTCATCGCCAAGGACGAGGCGCTGCTGGACCTGCTCGCCCGGCACCGCGACCGCATGGAGGTCTACCTCCAGTTCGACGGGCTCCGGGCGGAGTCCTCGCGCCACCACCGTGGCGGGGACCTCACGGCGGTCAAGGAGGCCGCGCTCGCGCGGCTTTCTGCGCGCGGGATCTTCACCACCCTGACCATGACGGCGGCGCTCGGGGTGAACGACCACGAGATCGGCGACGTCGTCATGCTCGCCCTGCGCACGCCGTTCGTGGGCGGGGTCTCGATCCAGCCGGTGTTCGGCTCGGGGCGGGCGCAGCCGCTGGATCCCATGGACCGGCTCACCCATACCGGCGTCCTGGAGCGGCTCGGTCCGCAGACCGGCGGGGCTGTCTCCTGGCGCGACCTCACCGCGTTGCCGTGCTCCCACCCCCACTGCTGCAGCGTGGGCTACCTCCTGCGGACGGACTCGGGCGAGTGGCGCTCGCTCGTGGCGATGGTGGGCGAGGAGCGGCTGAAGGAACACCTGGGGTTGGTGGCGAACCGCATCGCCGACAGCGAGATCCCGCGGGAGCTGCGGCGAGCGGTGCAGCAGTCGCTACTGGGGCTGCTGAGCGAGCAGTCGAGCCTCTCGCACCCCTCGGTGGGGGACTTGTGGCGCGACGTGTGCGAGGCCTGCGACCTGGGGATCGCCACCCTGCTCAAGGTGGCCGCCGCCGTCGGCCTCCCGGGCCGGCGCGATGCCCTGCGGCGACTCATGGGCGAACGCGTGGTGCGCGTCACCGTCAAGCCGTTCATGGACATGAACACGATGATCGAGGAGCGCCTCACCCAGTGCTGCGTGCACGTGGGGACCCGCAGCGGTGCGGCGGGGGACGGTGCGGCGGGGGATGGTGCGGGAGACGACGGCGGTGCGGCCCGCCGCGACCAGTGCGCCCCCTTCTGCGCCGTGCAGGCCTGGCCCACGCTCTCGGCACAGCGCCTCTCCCACGCGGCGGGCGTGCTCGGCGGGTCCGCCGACGGCGCGGGTTCTCCCGGCGTCGCCGACGTCAGGCGCCGCTCGCCTCGCCCGGTTCGCATCGCTCGGAGGACGCCATGACCGCGGCGTCGGCCGACCGGCCGATTCCGGGTGTGGCGCCGATTCCGGAGGTGACGCCGATTCCGGGGGCGACGCCGGTGGCGGGGGCGCCGTCGGTGCCGGAGGGGGTTCCGGGTCGCCCGGCCCCTGGCGAGCCGGCCCCGCCGGGGGGCGCCGTCGGCGTCTTCGATCCGTTGCGGTTGTGCATCTTCTCGACCGTCGCGCTGCTGACCTGGATCTTCGGTCCGTTCGCCGTGCTCGCCTTTGCCGTCCTGGGCCTGGCCGGCTATGTCCGCGCCCATCGCGCCGGCCTACGACGCAGCCGCTGCTACCTGCGCGACGTCCGACTGGTCCTCGCCTACCTGGGCGCGCTCGCCGTCGTCGCCCTCGTTGCCTCCGGGCTTCAGATCGCCTCCTGGCTCCCCTGAGGACCAACGCGTCAGAGCGCGAACACCCCGCCAGACTGCGAACACCCCGCCGGACTGCGGACACCCGCCAGACTGCGAACATCGAATCATTCCGCGAACTCCCGACGTTCGCGGTCCGCCAGCTTGTTCGCGCTCTGGTCGGTTGTTCGCGGTCCGCCAGCGTGTTCGCGGTCTGACAGGGTGTCCGCGCTCTGGCCGGTGGTTCGCCGGGTCAGGGCTCGGTGTCGGCGTCGACCCAGTCGAACGTCCTGGTCACGGCCTTCTTCCAGGCGCGGTACCGGCGCTCGCGCTCGGCCGCCGGCATCCGAGGTGACCACCGCCCGCCCTCGGCCCAGTTCGCCGCCACGTCCGCCTCGCCCTCCCAGAACCCGACGGCGATCCCCGCCGCGTACGCCGCGCCGAGCGCCGTCGTCTCCGCCGCGCGCGGCCGGACCACGTCCACGCCGAGCAGGTCCGCCTGGATCTGCATGAGCAGCTCGTTGGCGACCATTCCGCCGTCGACCTTGAGCGAGGTGAGCGGGACGCCGGAGTCCGCCGCCATCGCGTCCACCACCTCGCGCGTCTGGAACGCGACCGCCTCCAGTGCCGCGCGGGCGAGGTGGCCCAGGTTCACGAACCGCGTGAGCCCCACGATCGCGCCGCGCGCGTCCGGGCGCCAGTACGGCGCGAACAGCCCGGAGAAGGCCGGGACCACGTAGGCGCCCCCGCTGTCCGGCACGCCGGCGGCGAGCACCTCGATCTCCGCCGCGTCCCGGATCACCCCGAGGTTGTCCCGGAACCACTGCACCAGCGACCCGGTCACCGCGATCGAGCCCTCCAGCGCGTACACGGCCGCCGCGTCGCCGATCCGGTAGCAGACCGTGGTGAGCAGCCCGTTGCGCGAGGGCACGATCTCCGTCCCCGTGTTGAGGAGCAGGAAGTTGCCCGTCCCGTAGGTGTTCTTGGTGTCCCCGACGCCGAAGCACGCTTGCCCGAACGTCGCCGCCTGCTGATCACCCAGCATCCCGGCGATCGGGACGCCGGGGAGGAGGCCGTCGGGCCGGCCGCGGCCGTACACCTCGGCGGACGACCGGATCTCGGGCAGCATCGCGAGCGGGACGCCCATCTCCTCGGCGAGGCCCGCGTCCCAGGCGAGCGTGCGCAGGTCCATGAGCATGGTTCGGGAGGCGTTCGTGACGTCCGTGGCGTGCACCCCGCCGTCCGCGCCGCCGGTCATGTGCCACAGCACCCACGAGTCGACCGTCCCGAACGCGAGGTCCCCGCGCTCTGCCGCGGCGCGGGCGCCGTCGACGTGGTCGAGCAGCCACCGCACCTTCGGCGCGGAGAAGTACGTGGCGAGCGGGAGGCCGGTCTGCTCTCGGAAGCGGTCCGGGCCGACGGCGCCGCCCAGGTCCGCCACGAGGTCCGCGGTCCGCGTGTCCTGCCAGACGATCGCGTTCCCGATGGGTTCCCCGGTGCGTCGGTCCCACACCACGGCCGTCTCGCGCTGGTTCGTGATCCCGACGGCGGCCAGGTTCGCGTGCGTGACGTCGGCGCGGCTCAGGGCGAGCGCGACCACCTCGCGCACGTTGTCCCAGATCTCCAGGGGGTCGTGCTCCACCCAGCCGGCGCGGGGCAGGATCTGGCGGTGCTCCCGCCGGCCGGAGGCGACGACTGCGCCCGCGGCGTTGAACAGGATCGCCCGTGTGCTCGTGGTCCCCTGGTCGATCGCGAGGACGAGGTCCTCCGACACGTGTCCCCCTCTCGCTCGTCCGGTCGACTCGGTCCGGTTGCGCCCGGTCCGGTCCCGCCCGGTCCGGTCCCGCCCGGTCGGGTTCCGCTGGTCACCTGGGTTCCCCACTCACCCCAGATCGCGAACATACCGACGAACCGAGAACACCCGGTCAGTTCGCGAACGTCGGGAGTTCGCGGTCCGACTCGATGTTCGCGATTTGACGGAGTGTTCGCAGTCTCGCCCGGATCAGCGAGGCAACGCCTAACGGCGAACGCACGGTGATTCGCGAACAGCGAGTCGAATTGCGAACGTCGGGAGTTCGCGGTCTGGCGGGGTGTTCGCGGTCTGCGCCGCGCGACCCCGACCATCGCTCCCGCTGTCCCTTGACAGCCGGACCGGCGGCGTCCGGACCGTCCACGCCTGATTGCTCGCACGCGGCGCGCATGGTGGGAGCTGCGGACCGGCAAGTCACGTCCGAGGGCCGTTTGGGACGTCGTTTGTGGGTTCCCAGGGCCACTTGCCGGTCCTGTGCGCCCACCCACCCCCGCCGGCCACGGCATGATCGCGGGATGACCGGCCCCGACGCCCCCGTCCCACCACGCGAGCGGCCCCTCGTGCGCGTCCGGCGCGCGCTCCCCAAGGACGTCCGCACCATCCGCGACCTCGTGGAGCCCTACGCGAACGAGCACATCCTCATCCCCAAGGAGCTCGTGGGGTACTTCGAGGCGGTGCAGGAGTTCGTAGTGGCCGAGGTCGAGGATCCGGCCGGCGAGTGGCGGGTGGTCGGCTGCGGCGCGCTGCACGTCATGTGGGACGACCTCGCCGAGGTCCGCACCCTCGCCGTCCATGCCGACTGGCGCCGCCACGGCATCGGTCACGCGCTCCTCTCGGTCCTCCTGGAACGGGCCCGCGACCTGGGCCTGAGGCGCGTCTTCTGCCTCACCTTCGAGGTCACGTTCTTCGAGGCGCACGGGTTCCACGTCATCGAGGGGACGCCGGTGACCTCAGAGATCTACGCGGAGTTGCTGCGCAGCCACGACGACGGCGTGGCCGAGTTCCTGGACCTCGCTCGCGTGAAGCCGAACACCCTGGGCAACACGCGGATGCTCGTCGAGTTCGAGGAGGTCGGCCTGTAGGTCGCTCAGGCGCGGGCGAGACGCCTCGCCAGCAGCACGAACACCACGACCACCTGCGCGCCCACCAGCGCACCGAGGAGCGCGCCCACCGCGGCGGCGCCGTCGGCGATCGCCCACGCGGCGACGGCGAGCACGCAGGCCGCGAGCATCACGCGGGCGAGGACCTGCAGGCGGCGGGCGACGACGGCGCGCGCCCGGTCGGCACGCTCGGCGTCAGCGGGCGCGGCGTCGGTGGACGCAGGGCCGGCCGGGGCGCCGCCGAGCCGGATCGGGGCCACATCCCCATGCCCGGTCCCGAGCACCGCGCGGAGCCCGACGCCCGCGACCACCGCCCCCACCAGCGCGAACGCCTGACCGAGCCCGAGCAGGCTGAGCGCGGGGAGGAGTCCGGCGACCTCCTCCGGCGCGAGCATGAGGACGGCCACCCCCGCCAGGCCCAGGACGCCGGCCGCCGCGCAGCACACCAGGAGCGCGCGCGTGAGGTCGCGGATCGCGCGCGCGACCAGCACGTCGGGCGGTGGTGACGTCACGGCGGAACCGTACCGGGATGGCCCGCGCCCACCCGCACCCCGACCACTTACACCCGCGAGGGCGGGTCAGTGCGCCGAGGGCGGGTCGGTAGGCACCCGCCCT
>JARKOU010000174.1 GCA_029975645.1 Actinomycetales bacterium | reverse complement strand
AAATCTACCTCTACATCAACTCCCCGGGCGGCTCGGTGACCGCGGGGATGGCTATCTACGACACGATGCAGTACGTCAAGCCGGACGTGGCCACGGTCGCGATGGGCATGGCCGCGTCGATGGGCCAGTTCCTGCTCTCCTCGGGCGCCAAGGGCAAGCGCTACGCGACGCCCCACGCCCGCGTCATGATGCACCAGCCCTCGGGCGGCATCGGGGGCACCGCCACGGACATCCGCATCCACGCCGAGCTGATCCTCCACATGAAGCGCGTGCTCGCGGAGCTCACCGCGGCCCAGACGGGCAAGACGGTGGAGCAGATCGTCGCCGACGCCGACAGGGACCGCTGGTTCACGGCCGCCGAGGCGCTCGAGTACGGCTTCATCGACCACGTGGTCACCAACGCCACCTCCGTCAGCGGAGGCGGCGGGGCCAGCGGAACCGCCGGACCCGTTCCCGGCGCCTGAGCCGGCCTGCGACGTCGACCCACCCCGTACGAAGGAGCAACCCCGTGAGCTTCGACCCCCGCACCGTGGGCGCCCGTCTCGCGCCCGGTCTCGCGGCCGGCCACCCCGGCGGCCTGGCCGCCTCGCCGTCGGCCCGCTACATCCTGCCGCAGTTCGAGGAGCGGACCGCCTACGGCTTCAAGCGCCAGGACCCCTACACCAAGTTGTTCGAGGACCGGATCATCTTCCTGGGCGTCCAGGTGGACGACGCCTCGGCGGACGACGTGATGGCCCAGCTCCTGGTCCTCGAGAGCCAGGACCCGGACGGCCTCATCACGATCTACATCAACTCCCCGGGCGGCTCGTTCACCGCGCTGACGGCGATCTACGACACGATGCAGTACATCAAGCCGCAGATCCAGACGGTGTGCCTCGGTCAGGCCGCCTCCGCGGCCGCCGTGCTGCTCGCGGCAGGCTCGCCGGGCAAGCGGCTCGCCCTTCCCAACGCCCGCGTCCTCATCCACCAGCCCTCGCTCGAGGGCGGGTACGCGCAGGCATCCGACATCGAGATCCACGCGAACGAGATCCTGCGGATGCGGGAGTGGCTCGAGGCGACGATCGCGGCGCACTCGAAGCGCACGGTGGACCAGGTGCGCTCGGACATCGAGCGCGACAAGATCCTCACCGCCGCTCAGGCGCTCGAGTACGGGCTCGTGGACCAGGTGCTCGCCAGCCGCAAGACGCGCGCCGTGACGGCGGTCTGACGGCGCCAGGCGACGTTCGACGGGGCCCTCGCCGGATCCGGTGTGCCTTTGGCACACTGGAACCGGCGGGCGCGCGCCGGCTCGGTGCATGGCCTCGGACGTCGGGTCGACACGCGGGGGCGTGACGGTGCGGTCCGGCGGCGGGGCGCGTGCATAGGGTGGCGGGGTTGGTGAGGCGGGGCGCGCAAGGCGCCGGGGGCCGACGACGGTGAGGGGACGGTGACGCCGGGTGGCGCGCGTAGGTGAGGGTGCTGACCTGCTGAAGTGTTCGTTCTGCGGGAAGTCGCAGAAGCAGGTCAAGAAGCTCATCGCGGGACCGGGCGTCTACATCTGCGACGAGTGCATCGATCTCTGCAACGAGATCATCGAGGAGGAGCGGGCCGAGGCCACCGAGCTCGGCCTGGTGGACCTGCCGAAGCCGCGGGAGATCTTCTCCTTCCTCGAGCAGTACATCGTGGGCCAGGAGGCCGCGAAGCGGTCCCTGGCCGTCGCCGTCTACAACCACTACAAGCGCGTCCAGGCGGGTGAGTCCAGCGGCCCGGACGGTTCGGCCGTCGAGATCGCCAAGTCGAACATCCTCCTCATCGGTCCCACGGGCTGCGGGAAGACCTACCTCGCCCAGACCCTCGCAAAGATGCTCAACGTCCCGTTCGCCATCGCCGACGCCACCGCGCTCACCGAGGCGGGCTACGTGGGCGAGGACGTCGAGAACATCCTGCTGAAGTTGATCCAGGCGGCGGACTTCGACGTCAAGAAGGCCGAGACCGGGATCATCTACATCGACGAGATCGACAAGATCGCGCGCAAGGCCGAAAACCCGTCGATCACCCGCGACGTCTCGGGGGAGGGGGTTCAGCAGGCCCTCCTGAAGATCCTGGAGGGCACGCAGGCCTCGGTGCCGCCCCAGGGCGGGCGCAAGCACCCGCACCAGGAGTTCATCCAGATCGACACCACGAACGTGCTCTTCATCGTGGCGGGCGCCTTCGCCGGCCTCGAGCACATCATCGCCTCGCGCGCCGGGCGGCGGGGGATCGGCTTCGGCGCCCCGCTCCACAACGCTGACGACCTCGGGGTCATCGACGAGGTCATGCCCGAAGACCTGTTGAAGTTCGGGCTCATCCCCGAGTTCATCGGACGTCTGCCCGTCATCACGACCGTCTCGCCGCTGGACCGCGACGCGCTGGTGCGCATCCTCACCGAGCCGCGCAACGCGCTCATCAAGCAGTACCAGCGCATGTTCGAGATCGACGGTGTGGACCTGGAGTTCTCCGAGGACGCCGTTCAGGCCGTGGCGGATCAGGCCGTCCTACGGGGCACCGGCGCCCGTGGTCTGCGGGCGATCATGGAGGAGGTCCTCCAGCCGGTGATGTTCGACGTGCCCAGCCGGGACGACGTCGCCCGCGTGGTCGTCACCCGCGAGGTTGTCCTGGAGAACGTCAACCCCACGCTCGTCCCCCGCGACATCCCGACCATCCGCCGGGGCGAGAAGAGCGCCTGACGGGCTCGTTCGCCGGGTCCCGCACCTCGTCGCTGCGCCTCAGCGACGAGGTGGACGCCGCGACGAGGGGACTCAGCGCAGCGTCGACTGATCGGCGAGGGTGTCGGCGATCTTCTCGTGGTGATGGATCACCTCGGAGACGATGAACGCCAGGAACTTCTCGGCGAACACGGGGTCCAGGCCGGCGTCGGCAGCCAGCGCGCGCAGCCGCCTCACCTGCTCCGCCTCGCGCGCCGGGTCCGACGGTGGCAGGCCCGCTGCCGCCTTGAGCCACCCGACGCGCTGCGTGCACTTGAACCTCTCGGCCAGCAGGTGCACCAGCGCGGCGTCGATGTTGTCGATGCTGCCTCGAAGATCAGCGAGCTCGGGCGGGAGGGGCCGGGCGGGCTCGTGGGTCATGGACCGATCCTAGGCGGGCGGGGATCCTAGGCCGACGGCGCGGCCGGCCCGCCCGCACCTGCCGCCGACCTCCGCTGGGCCGCAGCGGTGTACAACTCGTCGATGACGTCCGCGAAGTCCGCGAGGACCTTCGAGCGCTTCACCTTGAGTGACGGCGTCAGATAGCCGTTCTCCTCCGTGAAGTCCGTGTCCAGCACCGTGAACTCGCGGATGGACTCAGCCCGGGAGACCGCTTCGTTCGCCCGGTGGACCGCCCGGCGCAGGGCGGAGAGGACGTCCGGGTTCTCGGTCGCGTCGGAAACCGACATCTCGGGCAGGCCGTGGTTGTGGAGCCAGCCGGGCAGCATCTGCGGGTCGAGCGTGATGAGCGCGCCGATGAAGGGCCGGTTGTCGCCGACTACCACGCACTGGCTCACGATCGGGTGGCCACGGAGGCGGTCCTCGAGCAGCGCAGGGGCGACGTTCTTGCCGCCGGCCGTGACGATGATCTCCTTCGCGCGCCCCGTGATCGTGAGGAAGCCGTCCGCGTCGAGCGCGCCGATGTCTCCGGTACGGAACCAGCCGTCGGTGAACGCCTCCGCCGTGGCCTCGGGGTTGTTGTGGTACCCGCGGAACACGTGGTCACCGCTGACGAGGATCTCGCCGTCGTCGGCGATGCGCAGGGCGGCTCCGGGGAACGCGGGTCCCACGGTGCCGATCTTGATGTGCCCCGGCCGGTTGACGGCGGTGGGGGCCGTGGTCTCGGTGAGGCCGTACCCCTCCAGCACCTGGAGCCCGACGCCGCGGTAGAAGTGCCCGAGACGCGCGCCCAGGGGTGCGCCTCCCGAGACGGCGTAGGTCACCTGGCCGCCGAGGGCGGCGCGCAACTTGTGGAGCACGAGTCTGTCGGCGAGGCGGTACTGGACCTTCCGCACGAGCGAGGGTCCGCTGGGCGTGTCGAGGTCGCGGGAGTACGTGATCGAGACCTTTGCCGACCAGCGGAAGATCTTGAGCTTCAGCCCGTGCCCAGCCTTCTGCTCGGCGGAGTTGTAGACCCGCTCGAACACGCGCGGGACCGCGAGGAGGAACGTCGGACGGAAGGTCCGCAGGTCCTCGAGCAGGTCCGCGGGGTTGGGCGTGTGGCCGAGGACCGCGCCGGAGGTCACCACGAGCACCTCGATGAAGCGGGCGAAGACGTGCGCCAGCGGCATGAACAGGAGGGTGCGGGCACCCGGGACGGAGCAGACCTCACCCAGCCCGTCGGCCCCGTTCAGCGCGAGGTACACGAAGTTGCGGTGCGTGAGCTCCACGCCCTTGGGTCGCCCGGTGGTGCCCGACGTGTAGATGAGGGTCGCGGTGTCGTCCAGGCGGGGGAGTGCCTGGCGGCGCGCGAGTTCGGCGTCGTCGACCCCGGCGCCCTCGGCCGTCAGGGTGGCCAGCGCGCCGTCGTCGATCACGAGCGTGCCGGTCAGTGCGAGGCCCTCGGTGGGGATCTCGGCGACGCGCGCCGCGTGCTCGTCGGTCTCGACGACGGCGAGGCGTACCTCGGCGTCGGAGAGGATCCACTGGATCTGGTCAGCGGACGAGGTCTCGTAGATCGGCACCGGGACGGCCGCGGCGGCCCAGATCGCGAAGTCGAGGACGGTCCACTCGTAGCGGGTGTGCGCCATGATCGCGACACGGTCGCCGGCAGAGATCCCCCGGGCGATGAGCCCCTTGGCGACGCCCGCGACCTCGGCGGCGAACTGCTTGCCGGTGACCGGCTGCCACGAGCCGGCGATCTTGCGCTCGTACATGACCGGGCGATCCGGTCGTGCGACGCGGTCGGCCAGGAGCGTGTTGATGCTCGCGTCATCGCGCATCTGGGCGAGATTCGGGGAACTGGCTTCCCGCAGGGGGGAGTCGGTCGTGGCCACGTCTCGACGATAGCCGCTCGGAGGGTCCGTGCTCAGGGTGAGACCACAATGCGGGTCGGCGATCCGCCGGGGAGGGTGCCGCACACGCCTGCCTCGTCCTCACCGTTGATGAGCGGCTCCTCGGCCGCCCGTCAGTGCTCGTCGGCCCGTCAGTGCTCGTCGGCCTCGTGGTGATGGGTGGGATCGAGGACGCGTCGAAGGAACGTGCGCGTCCTGGTGTGCTGCGGTGACCCGATGACCTGGCTCGGCGACCCGTCCTCGACGATCACGCCGCCGTCCATGAAGACCACCCGGTCACCCACCTCGCGCGCGAAGGCCATCTCGTGCGTGACCACGAGCATGGTCATGCCCGCCTCGGCCAGGTCGCGCATCACCGCCAGGACGTCCCCGACGAGTTCGGGGTCGAGGGCCGAGGTCGGCTCGTCGAACAGCATGAGCTCGGGATCCATCGAGAGCGCGCGAGCGATCGCGACGCGTTGCTGCTGGCCGCCCGAGAGCTGCGTGGGGTGGGCGTCCGCGCGGTTCGCCAGGCCCACCTGCTCGAGGTTCTTGCGGGCGATGCGTTCGGCCTCGGCCGGGCTCCGCCCGAGCACCTTGACCTGGGCAAGGGTGCAGTTCTGCAGGACCGTGCGGTGCGGGAAGAGGTTGAAGGACTGGAAGACCATCCCCACCCGGGCCCGCACGGGGTCGATGTCGACGTCCGGATCGGTGACCTCCACCCCGATCAGCCGGATGGTGCCCGACGTCGGCTGCTCGAGCAGGTTGACGCAGCGCAGGAGGGTGGACTTCCCGGACCCGGACGGCCCGATGATGCAGGTGACCTCGCCCGGGGCGACCACCAGGTCGATGCCGCGGAGCACCTCGACCGGGCCGAACGACTTGTGCAGGTTCGTGATCTCGACCACCGGGGCGGCGGTGGAGGGGCTCGCGCTCATCAGTGCACCTTGCTCCCGGTCCGGCGCTCGAGGTAGCGCGTGAGCGCCGAGAGCGGAATCGTGATCATCAGGTAGACCAGCCCGATCACCACGAAGGCCGTGAGACCGCCCACGGCGCTCTGGTTGAGGGTCTCGCGTCCGAGCTTGGTCAGTTCGTACTGACCCGACGTCAGCCCGATCGCGTACACCAGCGAGGTGTCCTTGGTGAGCAGGACGATCTCGTTGGTCATCGGCGGCAGCACCAGGCGGAAGGCCTGCGGGATGACCACGTGGCGCAGGGTCTGGCCGTGCGTCATGCCGAGCGAGCGGGCGGCTTCGACCTGGCCCTTCGGGACCGCCTGCAGGCCGGCGCGGAGGGTCTCGGCGAGGTAGGCCGCCGAGACCACGCCGAGCGCGAGGGCGATCTGCACCACGATCGAGTCGAAGCGGATCTGGAACGCGACCGGGATCACGTACGCGAACGCCAGCACCACGAGGAGCGCGGGTACGCCGCGGAAGAACTCGATGTACGCCGTCGCCAGGACTCGATAGACCTTGATCGACGACATCTTCATGAGGGCGAGGACCAGGCCGAGGGAGAACGCGACCGCGAACGCGGCGAGCGTGTAGGTGATCGTGTTGAGCGCCGCCCGGAACAAGTAGGGCGCCATCTCCCGGGCGGCGTCGAGGTTGAACACCTGCTCGCGGACGTTCGCCCAGTCGGTGCTCAGCGCGATCGCGACCACGATCGCGATGAGCACCCCGTACTGGATCCGGCGAGAGATCATGGCCCGCTTGCGCGGGCTCATCTTCCGGCGGGTGGGGACCACTACCGCCTCGACCTGGGTCGCCATCGTCCGACGCGCTCTCGTCAGCTCGCCGCGGGGGTGATCCACCGGGCGTAGATCTCGTCGTACGTGCCGTCCGTGGCGATGCGCTCGAGCGTGCCGTTGACGGCGTCGAGGAGCGCGGTGTTCCCCGTCTTCACGCCGAGGCCGTACTGCTCGCCCGTCTCGAACTGGGTCCCGATCACGAACGAGTCGTTGACGTAGGGGCCGAGCACCGCGATGTCGTTGATGATCGCCTCGACCTGGCCGTTCTTGAGGGCCTGGATCTGCAGCCCGAGGTCCTCGAACTGGACGCTGGTGAGGCCGTTGTCCGCGGCGAAGGTCTCGCCCGTGGTGGCCTGCTGCACGCCGACCGTGACGCCGGCGAGCGACTCGAGGCTGTCGAGGCTGGAGCCCGCAGGAACCAGGAGGCCCTGGTTGGCGTCGAAGTAGGGGTCGGAGAAGTCGAGCTTGCCCTCGCGCTCCTCGGTGATCGTGATGCCCGAGGCCACGAGGTCACAGCTGCCGGCGTTGAGCGCCGCGCCGGACTGGATGCCGTCGAAGCCGGTCTCCACGAGGGCGAGGTCCACGCCGAGGTCGTTCGCGACCTCCTGGACGATGTCGATGTCCAGTCCGACGATCTGGTCGCCCTCCTTGAACTCGAACGGCTCGTACGGCGGGTTGGTGCAGACCGTCAACTTGCCTTCGGCGATGAGCGGTACCCCGCTCTCGGATGTCGCCTCCGAGGACGCCGAGCTGCAGCCCGCAAGGGTGAGCGCGGCGACCGCGAGAGCGGGGAGCGCGAGTGAGGACGAGCGGCGCATGGTGATCCCTTCGAGGCTGTTCGGCGCGTCAGGCCGGCGACGCTACCGCGCGCATGTTACGGCGAGCCTCCCCAAGGTCCCGAACCGACGCGAATGCGCAGATGGCGGGGTTGCGCGGGCCGCATGACCCGGACAACCCCGCGGTCCGCCCGGCTCAGGTGGTGGCGAGGGCGAGTTCCGCCGTGCGGACCTGGGGCGACTCGACGTCCGCGGCCGTGAGCACCAGGTCTCGCACGCGGCCTGCGGCGCGCAGGTCACCGTAGGCGGCGCGCAGGCGCTCGGCGGACGAGGCGGGCACGGCGAGGTCCGCCAGGGTCAACTCGGTGCGCTGGGACACCTTGGCCTGCGACTTCACCTTCCGCAGCGCGGCGAGGGCCTCGCCGGCGAGCCGGACCAGGTCGGCGTCGGCGTCGGCGGCAGCGGCTCGCAGTCCCTCCGAGGTGGGCCACGGTGCACGGTGAACCGAACCGGTGCGCCACCACGACCAGACTTCTTCGGTCGAGAAGGGGAGGACGGGTGCGAACAGGCGCAGGAGCACGTCGAGCGCGATCGCGAGCGTGGCCCGGGCCGAGGCCGCTCCCGGCTCGAGGGGGGCGCCGTCGTCGTCTCCCGCCATGCCCGCGCCGTAGGCGCGGTCCTTGACCAGTTCCAGGTAGTCGTCGCAGAACGTCCAGAAGAACGTCTCGGTGACCTCGAGCGCCCGGGTGTGGTCGTAGGCCTCGAAGGCCGCGGTGGCGGCGTCCACCACGTCGGCGAGGGCGCCGAGGACGGCGCGGTCCAGCGGCTCGGTGACGGCGGACGCATCGAGGGCTGCCGGGGCGGAGCCCGCGAAGGACAGGGCGAACTTGCTGGCGTTGAGGACCTTGATCGCCAGGCGCCGGCCGATCTTCATCTGCCCGACCTCGAAGGCCGCGTCCGTGCCGAGCCGGGCCGAGGCGGCCCAGTACCTGACGGCGTCGGAACCGTGCTCGGTGAGCAGGCCCATCGGCGTCACCACGTTGCCCTTGGACTTGGACATCTTCTTGCGGTCCGGGTCGAGGATCCACCCGGAGATCGCGGCGTGCGCCCACGGCAGCGAGTCGTGCTCGAGGTGCGAACGGACCACCGTGGAGAACAGCCAGGTGCGGATGATGTCCTGGCCTTGGGGCCGCAGGTCCATCGGGAAGACGCGCGCGTACAGGTCGGGGTCGGCGAGCCAGCCGCCGGCGATCTGCGGCGTGAGGGACGAGGTCGCCCACGTGTCCATGACGTCCGGGTCGCCCACGAAGCCGCCCGGGACCCCACGCTGCGCCTCGGTGAAGCCGGGCGCGGGCTGGGAGGACGGGTCCACCGGCAGCGACGCCTCGTCGGGGAGGATCGGGGCGTCGAAGTCCGGCTCGCCGTCGGCGTCGAGCGGGTACCAGACGGGGATCGGCACGCCGAAGAACCGCTGCCGGGAGATGAGCCAGTCGCCATTCAGGCCGCCGACCCAGTTGTGGTAGCGCACCCGCATGAAGTCCGGGTGGAACGCGAGTTCGTCGCCACGGGCGATGAGCTCGGCCCGCAGGTCCCGGCCCTGAGTGGGGCGGCCGCCGTTGCGGATGTACCACTGGCGGGACGTGACGATCTCGAGGGGCTTGTCGCCCTTCTCGAAGAAGTTGGTCTTGCGGGTGGTCGGTGCGGGCTCGCCGTCCAGGTCGCCCGAAGCGCGCAGGGCGTCGACGACGACGGCGCGCGCCGAGTACGTCGTCTTCCCCGCCAGTTCCCCGTAGAGCCCGGCGCCGGCGTCGGAGGAGATCCACTCCGGCGTCTCGCGGAGGAGGCGTCCGTCGCGGCTGATGACGGACCGGGTGGGCAGCTGCAGTTCCCGCCACCACTGGACGTCCGTGAGGTCACCAAAGGTGCAGCACATCGCGATGCCCGCGCCCTTGTCCGGCTCGGCGGCCGGGTGGGCGAGCACCGGGACCTCCACCTCGAACAGCGGGGTGCGCACCGTGGTGCCGAACAGGTGCTGGTAGCGCTCGTCGTCGGGGTGGGCGATGAGCGCGACGCACGCCGGGAGCAGTTCCGGGCGGGTGGTCTCGATGTAGATGGGGGCCGCGGCCTCGGCGGGCGTGCCCTCCTCCCCGACCGCCTCCGGCCCGCCGTGCACCGGGTGGAACGCGACGCGGTGGTAGTGACCCGGGTAGTCCCGCGCCTCGAGTTCCGCCTGGGCGACCGCCGTCTGGAACGTGACGTCCCACAGGCCCGGGGCCTCCGCCTGGTACGCCTCGCCGCGGGCGAGGTTGCGCAGGAACGCGGTCTGAGCGACGGCTTGCGCCCGGGCATCGATGGTCTGGTAGTGGTGCGACCAGTCCACGGACAGGCCGAGGTGCCGCCAGAGCGCCTCGAACTGCTTCTCGTCCTCCGCGGTCAGCCGCTCGCACAACTCGACGAAGTTGCGGCGCGAGACCGGCACCTGGTCCGCGGCGCGCACGCTCTGGCTGCCCTCGCCGCCGTGCGGGGGCTCGAAGTGCGGGACGTAGGGCAGGCTCGGGTCGCAGCGCACGCCGTAGTAGTTCTGGACGCGGCGCTCGGTGGGTAGGCCGTTGTCGTCCCAGCCCATGGGGTAGAAGACGCACTTGCCCCGCATCCGCTGGAAGCGGGCCACGAGGTCGGTGTGGGTGTAGGAGAACACGTGACCCACGTGCAGGGAACCGGAGACCGTGGGCGGCGGGGTGTCGATCGAGTAGACCGCCTCGCGGGTGGCCGTGCGGTCGAACGCGTAGGTGCCGGCCTCCTCCCAGGCCGCGTCCCAGCGGTCCTCCAGCCCGTCCAGCGATACCTTCGCCGGCGCCTGGACGCGCGGGAGCAGGGCGCCGACGGCGGTGCTCGGGTCGCTAGGGGCGGCAAGGGGACGGGGTGCGTCGGTCATGGTCCGGAATCATCCCAGATGCCGTGGGTGACCTGTGTCCCAGGTCACCCGGCGGCCGCCCGCCCGGGTGGGAACCGGCCGAGATCGGCGTTCTGGGGCGTGCCGACCGGCGTCGACGCCCCGGAACGCCGAGGTGATCACGGCGAGGGCGGTTCGCGAGGCGGCGGGGTACGTTGACCGCGAGAGGCGAGGAGGAAGCGATGAGCGTGACCATCGGGTACGCGGCGATGCTCGAGCAGTTCCACCCGCGCGAGGCGGTGGAGCTCACGGTGCACGCGGAGAGCCGCGGCTTCTCCGGCGTCATGGCCGCCGACCACTTCCAGCCGTGGGTGCCCCAGCAGGGCCAGAGCGCGTTCGTGTGGAACGTCCTGGCGGCGATCGGGGAACGCACGCGCGGTGACCTCGGGCCCGGCGTGACCGCGCCGACGTTCCGCTGGCACCCGGCGATGGTGGCCCAGGCCTCCGCCACGCTCGCGGCGATGTACCCGGGACGGCACTGGCTCGGCCTCGGCAGCGGGGAGGCGTTGAACGAGCACGTTGTCGGGCACTACTGGCCCGAGGCGCCCGAGCGGATCAACCGCATGTTCGAGGCCATCGAGATCATCCGGAAGTTGTTCACCGGATCGCTCGCCGGCAAGGACGTGAAGCACGCGGGGGAGTTCTACCGGCTCGAGTCCACGCGGTTGTGGACCATGCCGGAGGTGCCGCCGGAGATCCTCGTGGCAACGGCCGGCCCGATCACGGCCAAGCGTGCCGGCCGGAACGCGGACGGGCTCATCACCGTCGGTGCGCCGGTGGACAAGATCGCCGGCCTGTTCGAGAGGTTCGACGCCGGTGCGCGGGAGGGCGGCAAGGACCCGAGCACGATGCCGAAGGTGCTCCAACTGCACCTCTCCTGGGCGCCGACCGACGAGGAGGCCCTGGCGAATGCGATGACCGAGTGGCCGAACGGTGGGATGAAGTTCCCCAAGGCGGACATCCGCTCGCCGTTCGACTTCGCCCAGATCGCCAAGTTGGTGCGGCCCGAGGACTTCGAGGGTCGCATGGTGATCTCCTCCGACCCCGACCGGCACCGGGCGGAGATCCAGAAGTTCGCGGACCTGGGGTTCGACCGCATCTACCTGCACAACGTCGGGCGCAACCAGCGCGAGTGGATCGACGTGTTCGCAGCCGACGTGCTGCCGAAGATCACCCGATGACTCGTCCGCCGATCTGCGCGGCGGAGCGGACCGTGAACACCCGGACCGCGACGAACCGGACCGCGACGAACCGGACCGCGAACATCGAGGCGGGAGGCGAACATCGGGAGTTCGCAACACGACCGGATGTTCGCGATCTGCGGGTGGCCACGTGAGGGGCGCCGTCGTGATCCTCGCGCCGGACGGGATCGGCGAGGTCGCGCCCGGGTGCGGTCGAGAGGCCCTGGCCGAGGTGCTCGCGCCGGCCGTCGGCGCCCTGACCTGGCCCGACGGGACCGCGGGGCCGGTGGACGGGGACGTCCTGGTCATCGCCAGCAAGGTGGTCTCGAAGGCGGAGGGCCGCGTGGTGCGGGCGGCCGATCGCGAGCAGGCCATCACCGAGCAGACGGTCCGCGTGGTCGCCACCCGTGCGCACGCCCGGGGCGTGACCCGGATCGTCGAGAACCCGCAGGGGATCGTCATGGCGGCGGGAGGGGTGGATGCCTCGAACACCGCTCCGGGCACGGTCCTCCTGCTGCCGGAGGACCCGGACGCCTCGGCCCGCGCGTTGCGGGTGGTGCTCGCCGAACGGCTCGGTGTGCGTCTCGCCGTCGTCCTCACGGACACCGTGGGCCGGCCCTGGCGCCAGGGCGTGGCGGACATCGCCATCGGCGTCGCCGGCCTGCGACCGCTGGACGATTTGCGCGGGGAGCGTGACTCCCACGGCAACCCTCTGGAGATGACGGTCATCGCCGTCGCGGACGAGATCGCCGCCGCGGCTGACCTGGTCAAGGGCAAGTCAGCGGGCCGGCCTGTCGCCGTCGTCCGTGGTCTTGCCCACCTCGTGACGCAGGACGACGGCGCCGGCGCCGCCTCGCTCAACCGCACCGGTGCGGATGACATGTTCGCCCTCGGCACCGCGGAGGCCGTCGCGGCCGGGCGGGCCGAGGGCTACGCCCGCGGGTACGCCGAGGGCCTGGCGGCCGCGCGCGGGCAGGCCGCGGACCGCGATCCCTCGACGGCGGGCGACGCTAGCGTCGAGGCGACTGCTCCACCGGCCGCGCCGCCCCCTCCCGCTCGCTGAGGACGAGCACGCGCCGCCCGGCCGCCTCCACCACGTCCGCCCGCACGCCGTAGACCTCCTCGATCACGTCCGGCGTCAGCACGTCCGCGGGCGGCCCGGCCGCCCGGACCCGTCCGGCCGCGAGGACCACCACGTGGTCGCAGGTGCTCAGGGCGTGGTTGAGGTCGTGGACGGCCATGACCACGGTGACGCCGTCCGCAGCCAGGCTCCGCACGAGTCCGAGGAGCGCCAGCTGCGCGGCGACGTCGAGGTGGTTGGTCGGCTCGTCGAGGAGCAGGAGCCGGGGCTCCTGGGCGAGGGCCGCGGCGAGATGGACGCGCTGGCGCTCGCCGCCGGAGAGCGTTGCGAGCGGCCGTCCGGCCAGGTCCGCGGCTCCCGTGCGGGCCAGGCAGCGGCGCGCGAGCGCGACGTCGGACGCCCGATCGGTTCCCCAGCGGGAGGCGTGCGGCGTGCGGCCGAGGAGGACGACGTCGAGGACGTCGAGCCCGGTGTCCGGCGCGGCGTCCTGTGCCACCAGCGCGATCCGGCGGGCGCGGTCGCGCCGCGTGATGCGCGCGAGGTCGACGCCGTCGAGCAGCACGGCACCCGTCTCCAGCGGGAGGACGCCGACGACGAGGCGCAGCAGGCTGGTCTTGCCCGAGCCGTTGGGGCCCAGCACGCCGGTGACGGCGCCGGCGGGCGCCGTGATGTCGACGCCGTCGACCACGAGGCGGCCGCCGGCGCGGAACGCCACGCGGCTGGTCTGGAGCGTCTCGCTCACCGGCTCACCCCCGCATCCGGCGCCGCCAGAGCAGCAGGGCGAAGACCGGTGCCCCCAGGCCGGCCGTGATGATGCCGACCGGCAGCTCCCGCGGCTCGAGGACGGTGCGGGCCGCGGTGTCCGCCCACAGCAGGAAGGTCGCGCCGGCGAGCGCCGCCACGGGCAGGACCCGGTGGTGGCGTGGCCCGACGACGAGCCGGACCGCGTGGGGCACGATCAGCCCCACGAAGCCGATCGCCCCGCTCACGCTCACCAGGGCCCCGGTGAGGAGCGCGACGAGCACGAAGAGGCGCCACCGGGCGCGCGGGACGTGGACGCCGAGCGCGCCGGCGCCGACGTCGCCGAGCATGAAAGCGTCGAGGGTCCGGGCGCCCGCGAGCAGGACCGGGCCCACGAGGAGGAGCGCGACCCCGGCGATGGCCACCGTGGCCCACGAGGACCCGGCGAGCGAGCCCATGAGCCACGACAGGATCTCGCGGTAGGAGTCGCCGGTGGCCGACCAGAAGATCACGAAGGACGTGATCGCCGCGCAGCCCTGGGCGATCGCGAGGCCGGCCAGGACGGTCCGGGTGGGGGTGAGACCGCCCGCACCCCCGGCGAGCAGGAGCGTGCCGACGAGCGCCGCCAGCGCGCCGGCGAACGCCGCGGCCGGCAGCAGGAGGTCGAGGCCGAGCAGGAGCACGGCGACGGCGCCGAGGGTCGCACCCGAGGAGACGCCGAGGAGGTAGGGGTCCGCGAGCGGGTTGCGGGTCACGCCCTGCATCGCGACGCCGCACAGCGCCAGGCCCGCACCGACCGCCGCCGCGGTCAGGGCGCGCGGGGCGCGGCCCTGCCACACGATCGCCTCGTGGATCGGGCCCATCGGCTGCCCGCCGAGGCCGAGGTGGGCCAGGAGGGACGCGATGACGTCACCCGGCGCGATGTCCGCCGGGCCGATCGTGACCGCGAGCACCAGCGAGGCCGCCAGAACCGCGCCGAGGGCGCCGAGCCACAGAGCGAGCGAGCGGTGCCCGGGTGCGGGGGGCGGGCTGCGCAGCGGGGAGGGCGTCGCCTCCTCGACGGCGCCGCTCGGGGCGGGGGCCTCGCGAAGCATCAGGGCGTCGGCAGGTCCGCGAGTTGGTCGACGAGGTCGACGACGGCCTCGACGTTGCGCACGCCCGCCTCGGTCGCGGCGAACGGCACCACGAGGTACCGCTGCTGCTGGACGGCGGGGAGCGCCGCCGTCGTCGGGTTGCCGGCGAGGACCTCCTTCTTGTGCTCGGCCGTGTTCCACGCCGAGTCGACGAGGACGATCACGTCCGGGTTGCGGTCCGCCACCGCCTCCCAGGAGAGCGAGGTCCACGTGTCGTGGACGTCGGCGGCGATGTTGGTGAGCCCGGCCGCCTCCATGATCATCTGTGGCGCGCCGATCCCCGCGCCGACGTAGGGGGTGTCCGACCCGGAGGAGTACCAGAGGGCGCTGAGGCCCCCGTCGGAGGGTTCGACGGCGTCGAGTTGGGCGCGCTGCTCGGCGACGAGGTCGGTCGCGGCGTACGGCGTCCCAAGGACCGCGCCAGCCTCGGTGATCCCGGCGAAGACGTCGTCGAACGTGAGCGGGTCCGGCTGGTACGCCGGGTCCTTGCAGGCCGATGGCGCGACGTAGGTGTTGATGCCGAGGTCCTCGAGCGCGGGGCGCTCGCCGGCGCCGTCGGCGCTGAACACGGACTCCCAGCCCGCCAACACGAGGTCGGGCTCGGTCTCGAGGACCACTTCGGGCGAGGGAACCCGCTCGGACAGCACGGGGGCGTCCGCGCCCGGGGCGTCGGCCAGGTCCTCCGGCAGCGGGCCGTCGCTGAACGCCGTGCCCACCAGGCGGTCCCCGGCGCCCAGCGCCAGGACGAGTTCCGTCATCGACGACTTGACCGTGACGATGCGCTCGGGCGGTGTGGGCACCGTCACCTGCGTGCCGCAGTTGTCCAGGACCACGGGAAAGACGGCGGCCGTCGTGGCTCCGGACGACTCGGCAGCGGGGGTGGTCTCGGCGGCGGGCGCGCCGTCGTCGGCTGCGCATGCGCCCAGGCCGAGGGCACAGAGGGCGGCGAGGGCGCCCGCGCGGAAGCGGGAGGGTTGCGGCACGGCGTGGCTCCGGGGTCGGCGGCTCGTCTCGGGTGCGGCGGCAGGCGCGCCGTGCGGACACACCGGCCAAGGTCGAGCCGGCGCACGCCGGGCCATGCTCGGGCCCGCGGTCCGCGCGCCACTCTACGCCGCCCCGTGCGCCGCCCCTCGGCCGGACTGCCCCCCACCCCTCTCGCCCGGGTGGTGGTCATCACCCGTCTCGTCCCACCCCTCTCGCCGAACACGTGGTTAGCCGCCTCAGCCACCCGGATGAGGCGACCAACCACGTGATCGACGGGTGGTGGTCGCCACCGCTCTCGCCGAACACGTGGTTAGCCGTCTCTAACCCCCGAATGAGACGACCAACCACGTGATCGACCAGGGGGAGTGGGATGGCGTGGAGTGGTTTCATCGGGACCATGACCGCGAGCGCAGAGGTGTCGAAGAGAGCGGTAGTGACCGGGGCGTCGTCGGGGATCGGGGCGGCGACCGTGCGTCGGTTACGGGCCGAGGGCTGGGACGTGCTCGGCGTCGCCCGGCGCGCCGACCGGCTCGCGGCTCTCGCCGAGGAGACCGGCGCCGACGTCCTGGCTGCTGATCTGACGTCGCCCGAGGACGTCGCCCGACTGGCCGAGCACGTCGCAGCGACCGGTGGCGTCAGGAGCGTCCTCAACATCGCCGGCGGTGCGATCGGCGTGGACCGGGTAGAGCACGGCGCGCCGGAGATCTGGGCGCGCATGTACGAGATCAACGTGCTCTCGACCCTCCGGGTGACCCAGGCGCTCCTCCCGCTGCTGCGAGCCGGGGGAGGCGGCGACGTCGTGGTCGTGACCTCGACCGCCGGCCATGACACCTACCCCGGCGGGGGTGGCTACGTCGCGGCGAAGCACGCGGAGCGGACCATCGCGAACACGCTGCGGCTCGAGCTGGTCGGCGAGCCGATCCGGGTGATCGAGATCGCGCCCGGGATGGTCCATACCGAGGAGTTCTCGCTGAACCGCTTGCACGGCGATCACGGGGCTGCCGCCTCGGTCTACGCGGGGGTGGACGCGCCGCTGGTGGCCGAGGACGTCGCGGATGCGATCGTCTGGGCGATCACCCGGCCGTCCCACGTGAACGTGGACTCGATGATCTTGCGTCCGCGGGCCCAGGCCTCCAACACGGTGATCGCCCGGCGCATTTGAGCCGGCCACCTGGGCGCCGAGGACCGGCAAGTACGCCGATTGCCACGCTCTACATGCGGCTTCGCCCGGCGCCAGCGGGGCCATGCGCGGGTTGCCGGTCCTGAGCGCCCAGGAACCGCTTGGACTGTGCATCCGTGTGCCCGCGTCGGGCGGAAGATGGAGTGAGCGCCGGGATCGAGGGACCCGGGAGAACGTCGGAGGGGGCGGTGCGCGGTGGGCCCGGTCGCTGACGTGCGGGCGCGCGTGGACGCCGCGATCTTCACGAAGGTGGCCGGCCCCGACGCCTTCGAGAAGCGCGAACGCATCCACCACACGCCAGGGCCGCGGTGGTTTCCCCCGGGCTCGGCCATCCGTCGCGTCCACGACAACCACTCGATGTACCCGGGCGGCATCCGCGCCCTGCTGCTGCAGTCCCTCCACCCGCTGGCGATGGCCGCGGTCGCGCAGCACTCGGGGTACCGCAGCGACGTCTGGGGCCGGCTCGCCCGGACGAGCACCTTCCTGGCGACCACGACCTTCGGCACTGCCGAGGACGCGCAGCTGGCCGTCGACGTGGTCCGCGCGGTCCATGCGCGCATCAGCGGCACGGCGCCGGACGGGCGCCCCTACCGCGCCGACGACCCCCACCTGCTCACGTGGATCCACGTCGCGGAGATCGATTCGTTCCTCACCGCCCACACGGTCTACGGCCGGGACCGGCTCACCCCCGCGCAGAAGGACGCCTACGTGGCCGAGGCGGCGACGATCGCCCGCGAGTTGGGCGCGAAGGACGTCCCGACGACGACGGCGGACCTCGCCGCGACGATCGAGGCGTTCCGCCCGGAGTTGGCCGCCACGCCCGACGCCCTCGACGTCGCGCGCTTCCTCCTGAAGGAGCCGCCGGTCCCGCGCATCGCCCGCCCGATGTACGCGCTCCTGGCCGCGGGCGCGGTCGACCTCCTCCCACCCTGGGCCCGCGACATGCTAGGGCTGCCGAACCGAGGCCGCGTTGCCCGAGCCCTGGTCCGCGCGGGCACGCACGCGATGGTGGACACGATGGGCTGGATCGCCGCCTCCTCGAGGCACCCGGGCGACTGAGCCCCACCGACCGGGTCGATACGGATCTCCCCGGTAGACGCCCAACCGACGAAGCGGCCCGCCGCGCGAAGGCGGCAAGGTCGCCCCCGGAGGTGACGTGTCGAGAGAGGCCGGGGCAGGCACGCGCAGAGGTGACGGCCAGAAGGAGGGTGGGGTTCGCGCGCGCGGATCGTGGCGGGCCTGGCGGGAGGCGCGAGGAACGAGCGCCGGATGGTAGATCCGCGCGCGCGAGCCCCACCCGCCCCAGCCGCAGCGGTCACCTGCCCAAGCCCAGGGTCACCTGCCCGGGAAAGAGAAGCGCCCCCTCCCGCGGGTGCGGAAGGGGGCGCTTCGGTCGATCAAGAACGATCAGAGTCGTTCGGTCCAGGATCAGGCGGTCCCGGAGATCGTCGCCGCACCGAGCGCCGCGCGACCGGCCTCGAGCCGCGCCACCGGCACCCGCCACGGCGAGCAGGACACGTAGTCCAGGCCCGCGTGGTGGAAGAAGTGGATCGACTCGGGGTCGCCACCGTGCTCGCCGCAGACGCCGAGCTTGATGCCGGGACGCGTGGCCCGCCCCTCTTCGACGGCGATCTTCACGAGACGGCCCACGCCGTCGGCGTCGACCGTCTCGAAGGGCGAGACCACGAGCACGCCCTTGTCGAAGTACGTCGGGAAGAACTCGCCCTCGACGTCGTCGCGCGAGAAGCCCCACGTGGTCTGCGTGAGGTCGTTGGTGCCGAAGGAGAAGAACTCCGCCGCGTCGGCGATGCGGTGCGCCGTGAGGGCGGCCCGCGGCAGCTCGATCATCGTGCCGATGGGCGCGTGGATCTCCACCCCGCTCGCGGCCTCCACCTCGGCGAGGATGCCGAGCGCCTCGTCCTTGATGAGGTGGAGCTCCATGACGGAGCCCACGAGCGGGACCATGATCTCCGGCCGCGGGTCCTTGCCGGCCGCGATGAGGTGCGCGGACGCCTCGGCGATGGCCCGGACCTGGAGCGCGAAGAGACCCGGCACGTGCAGGCCGAGGCGCACGCCGCGCATGCCCAGCATCGGGTTCGCCTCGTGGAGGCGCTCGACGGCGGCGAGCAGCTTGAGGTCCTCGGGCTCGGCACCGCCCTTGGACTCCGCGACGGCCACCTTGACCGAGAGCTTCGTGAGGTCCGGGAGGAACTCGTGGAGCGGCGGGTCGAGGAGCCGGATGGTCACCGGCAGCCCGTCCATCGTCTCGAGGAGCTCGATGAAGTCCTGGCGCTGCAGCGGCAGGAGGGCGTCGAGCGCGGCCTGCTTCTCCTCGTCCGAGTCGGCGAGGACCACGCGCTCGATGAGCACGCGGCGGTCGCCGAGGAACATGTGCTCGGTGCGGCACAGGCCGATGCCCTGCGCGCCGAGTTCGCGGGCGCGCTTGGCGTCCTCGGCGATGTCGGCGTTGGCCCGCACCGCCATGCGCCGGCTGTCGTCCGCGTGCTCGAGGAGCTCGTGCACGGCCGTGACCAGGGCAACCGTGGCCTCGTCGTCGCCAGCCTGGGCGAGGGCGGGTTCGAGGCCGCGCTCGAGGTAGGTGGCCACGGGCGAGGGGACGACGGCGACCCGGCCGGAGAAGACCTCACCGGTGGAGCCGTCGATGGAGATGACGTCCCCTTCCTTGATGAGGACGTCGCCGGAGCGGGCCTGCGCCTTGGCCGAGTCGACCTCGAGCGCGTCCGCGCCGGCCACGCAGGTCTTGCCCATGCCACGGGCGACGACGGCGGCGTGCGAAGTCTTGCCGCCGCGCTGGGTGAGGATGCCCTGCGAGGCGATCATGCCGCCGAGGTCGTCGGGGTTGGTCTCGCGCCGGATGAGGATGACCTCCTCGCCCTGGTCGGCCCAGCGGACCGCGGTCGCGGAGTCGAAGACGGCGCGCCCGACGGCGGCACCCGGCGAGGCGGCGAGGCCCTTGGCCACGAGCGTGCGCGGCGCCTTGGCGTCGAACTGCGGGAACATCAGCTGGTTGAGGTCGCTGCCGCGGACGCGCATGAGTGCCTCGTCCTTGGAGATCAGGCCCTCGTCGATGAGCTGGTGCGCGATCCGGAACGCGGCGGCGGAGGTCCGCTTGCCCACGCGGGTCTGGAGCATCCACAACTTGCCGCGCTCGATCGTGAACTCGATGTCGCACAGGTCGCGGTAGTGGGTCTCGAGGCGACGCATGACCTTCATGAGGTCCGCGTGCGACTTGGGGTCGAGTTCCTCGAGGTCGGCCAGGGACAGGGTGTTGCGGATGCCGGCCACGACGTCCTCGCCCTGCGCGTTGGGCAGGTAGTCGCCGTAGGCGCCGGGCGTGCCGGTGGCGGGGTCGCGGGTGAAGGCGACGCCGGTGCCCGAGGTGGCGCCGAGGTTGCCGTAGACCATCGTGCAGACGTTGACGGCGGTGCCCAGGTCGTTGGAGATCCGCTCGCGGCGGCGGTAGAGGCGGGCGCGGTCGGTGTTCCAGGAGTTGAACACCGCGCGGATGGCCTGGTCGAGCTGCTCGCGCGGGTGCTGCGGGAACTCGGCGCCGGTCTCGCTCTGGATGATCTGCTTGTACGCCGCGACGATGGCCTTGAGGTCGTCGACGTCGAGGTCGACGTCGTTCGTCACGCCCTTGGCCTTCTTCGCCTTGTCGATCTCGGCCTCGAAGGTGTGGCCGTCGATGTCGAGCACCGTCTTGCCGAACATCTGCAGCAGGCGCCGGTAGGAGTCCCAGGCGAAGCGCTCGTCGCCCGACTCCTCGGCCAGGCCCTTGACGCTCGCGTCGTTGAGGCCGATGTTGAGGACGGTCTCCATCATGCCGGGCATCGAGAACTTGGCACCGGACCGGACGCTGACCAGCAGCGGGTCGTGGCGGTCGCCCAGCCGGCGGCCGAGGTCGTCCTCGAGGTGCCGCAGCGCCATGGTCACCTGCACGCGCAGCTCGTCGGGCTCGGTGCCCTCGCGCATGTAGGACCGGCAGGCCTCGGTGGTGATCGTGAATCCGGGGGGCACAGGAAGGCCCAGGTTGGTCATCTCGGCAAGGTTCGCGCCCTTGCCGCCGAGAAGGTCGCTCTGTCCACGCGAGCCCTCGGCAAAGGTGTAGACGTACTTCACGCCAGTCGACATCAGTGTCTCTCCCAGGTTTGTGCGGTGCCCGCGCATCATGGCACTCGACCCGCGGCACCCTACGGGACCATCGCCGAGCCGCGCGCGCCGGGGGCGGTGCCCGCCGCCGCGTGTCCGATCCGAGGGGCTACCATCTCCTGCACAGGCAGCGACCCGGCCATCACCGGTGAGCCTCCGGAAGAAAAGGCCCGACGACGGCGCCCGGCGGGCGTGGTGCGGTCCCCAGTAGAACCGGACGGGTGGGCCCGTGACAGCCTCTCGAGTGGTCGTGCGACGGCGCGGCCCCGAGCCGGGGGACCCGGGGAGGGGCCGACGACGGCGTGCGGCAAGCGGGGTGGTACCGCGGCGCACCGGGCTCCCGGGGCGTCGTCCTCGCGCTGACGACCGCCGACGCCGGGGTCCTCCGGCGCGGCCCGACGACGACGCGAGCCACGTTCGCGCCCTGGCCGAAAGCGACGCCACGATGCCGTACCCCCTGCACCGCTCCACCGAGGTCCCCGCTTCGCCGAGCCTGCCCGCGATCGAGCGGGACGTCCTCGCCTACTGGAAGGCCGACGGCACGTTCGGCGCCTCGGTGGACGCCCGCCCGGCGGGCTACCAGGGCGCGAACGAGTTCGTCTTCTACGACGGCCCGCCCTTCGCCAACGGCCTGCCCCACTACGGGCACCTGCTCACCGGGTACGCGAAGGACGTGGTCGGGCGGTTCCGGACCCAACTCGGTCGGCGCGTGGAGCGCCGCTTCGGCTGGGACACGCACGGCCTGCCCGCGGAGCTGGAGGCCGAGCGCATCCTCGGCATCACGGACAAGTCCCAGATCGAGTCGATGGGCATCGAGGCGTTCAACGCCGCCTGCCGGTCGTCCGTGCTGAAGTACACCGCTGAGTGGGAGGAGTACGTCACCCGCCAGGCCCGCTGGGTGGACTTCGAGAACGACTACAAGACGCTCGACCTCTCCTACATGGAGTCGGTGATCTGGGCGTTCAAGCAGCTCTACGACAAGGGCCTGGCCTACGAGGGCTACCGCGTCCTGCCCTATTGCTGGCGCGACCAGACGCCGCTGTCCAACCACGAGCTGCGGATGGACGACGACGTCTACGCCTCCCGCCAGGACCCGGCCCTCACGATCGGCCTGCGCCTCGAGACCGGTGAGCTGGCGCTCATCTGGACGACGACGCCGTGGACCCTCCCCTCGAACCAGGCGGTCGCCGTCGGCCCGGACATCCAGTACGTGGTGGTGGTTCCCAGCGAGGGCGCGCTCGCCGGCGAGCGGGTGCTCCTCGCCCGGTCCCGGCTCGCCGCGTATGCGCGCGAACTCGGTGCCGAGCCCGAGGTGGTCCGGGAGGTTGCCGGCGCGGACCTGGTGGGCCTGTCCTACGCGCCCACCCACCCCTACTTCACGGACCGCGACCGCTACCCCGGCCTGCACGTGGTCCTGGCCGGCGACTTCGTCTCCACCGAGGACGGCACCGGCCTGGTCCACCTCGCCCCGGCGTTCGGCGAGGACGACATGGCGGTCTGTGCGGCCGCCGGCATCGCTGCCGAGGTGACGGTCGACGGCGCGGGCCTGTTCACCGGGCTCGTCCCCGACTACAGCGGGGTCCAGGTGTTCGACGCGAACCCGCAGGTCATCGCCGACCTCAAGGCGGGCACGGGCCCCCTGGCCCGTATCGCACCCGAGGACCGCTGCGTCGTCGTCCGCCACGAGACCTACGACCACGCCTACCCGCACTGCTGGCGCTGCCGGAACCCGCTGATCTACAAGGCCGTCTCGTCCTGGTTCGTGCGCGTGAGCGACTTCCGCGACCGGATGGGCGAGCTGAACCAGGAGATCACCTGGGTGCCCGAGCACATCAAGGAGGGCCAGTTCGGGAAGTGGCTCGCCGGTGCCCGGGACTGGTCCATCTCGCGGAACCGCTACTGGGGGACGCCGATCCCCGTCTGGGTCAGCGACGACCCCGCCTATCCGCGCGTGGACGTCTACGGCTCGATCGCGCAGCTGGAGGCGGACTTCGGCGTCGAGGTCACGGACCTGCACCGGCCGTTCATCGACTCCCTCACGCGGCCCAACCCGGACGACCCCACGGGCCGCTCCACGATGCGGCGGATCCCGGACGTGCTCGACGTCTGGTTCGACTCGGGCTCGATGCCGTTCGCCCAGGTCCACTACCCGTTCGAGAACCGGGAGTGGTTCGAGCACCACTACCCGGGCGACTTCATCGTCGAGTACATCGGCCAGACCCGCGGCTGGTTCTACACGCTGCACGTCCTGGCGACGGCCCTGTTCGACCGCCCCGCGTTCCGCACGTGCGTCTCGCACGGCATCGTGCTGGGCTCGGACGGGCGCAAGATGAGCAAGTCCCTGCGCAACTACCCGGACGTCACCGAGGTCTTCGAGCGCGACGGCTCCGACGCCATGCGGTGGTTCCTCATGGCCTCCCCGATCCTGCGCGGCGGCAACCTCATCGTCACCGAGGAGGGGATCCGGGCCGAGGTCCGCCAGGTCCTCCTGCCGCTGTGGAACACCTGGTACTTCTTCGCCCTCTACGCGGGCGCCGCGAACGACGGCGCCGGGCTGGTCGCACGGGCGGTGCGCCCCGAGGAGGTGCCGGGCCTGCCCGTCATGGACCGCTACCTCCTGGCGCGCACGCGCGCGCTGGCCCTGGGGGTGGGTGCCCAGCTCGACGTCTTCGACGTGCCGGGGGCGTGCGCGGCGGTCCGCGACTTCCTCGACCTGCTCACCAACTGGTACGTGCGCACGTCGCGGCAGCGGTTCTGGGACGAGGACGCGGACGCCTTCAGCACTCTGTACACGGCGCTCGAGGTGCTCACCCGAATCATGGCGCCCCTGGCACCGCTCGTCACCGAGGAGGTGTGGCGCGGGCTCACGGGTGGGCGAAGCGTTCACCTCACCGACTGGCCGGTGCCGCTCCACGAGGGGCCGGGGGGCGCCGTCGTCGCCGCGTCCGACCCGATCGCCGCCGCCCTCCTTCCCGACGACGACCTCGTCGCCGCGATGGACGCCGTGCGGGATGTCGTGTCGACCACGCTCGGTGTGCGCAAGTCACGCAGCCTCCGCGTCCGCCAGCCGTTGCGGCGTCTCGCCGTCGTCGTCGCCGACCCGTCCCGGCTCGCCCCGTTCACCGACCTCATCGGCGAGGAGGTCAACGTCAAGGCCGTCGACCTCGAGGACCTTTCCGGCGACGCGGCGGCCGAGCACGGCGTGTACACGAGACTCACCGTCAACGCTCGCCTCGCGGGCCCCCGGCTCGGCCGCGACGTGCAGCGCGTCATCCGCGCCGCGCGGGACGGAGGCTGGACGCAGGACGAGGCGGGCGCCGTCGTCGTCGACGGGGTGCCGCTTCTCCCGGAGGAGTACACGCTCTCCACGGAGGTGCTCGGAGGCGGCGGCGATCACGTCGCGGCCGTCCTCCCGGGGGGCGGGTTCGTCGTGCTC
>JARKOU010000164.1 GCA_029975645.1 Actinomycetales bacterium | reverse complement strand
AGATCAAGATCGAGCGTCCCGACGCCGAGGCCGCGCGCGAGATCTTCGGCAAGTACCTGACCGAGAAGCTGCCCCTGCACGCCGACGACCTCGCCGAGCACGGCGGCGACGCCGAGGCCGCCGTCGAGGCGATGATCGACGCCGCCGTCCAGCGGATGTACTCCGAGGCGGAGGAGAACCGCTTCCTCGAGGTCACGTACGCGAGCGGCGACAAGGAGATCCTCTACTTCAAGGACTTCTCCTCCGGCGCGATGATCCAGAACGTCGTCGACCGGGCGAAGAAGCGGGCGATCAAGGAGCTCCTGGCCACGGGCCAGCGCGGCATCCGGGTGGAGCACCTCATCGAGGCGTGCGAGGCCGAGTTCAAGGAGAACGAGGATCTGCCGAACACCACCAACCCCGACGACTGGGCGCGGATCTCCGGCAAGAAGGGCGAGCGGATCGTCTTCGTCCGCACGATCGTCCAGGGCAAGCGCGGCACCCAGACCGCCCGGCAGGTGGAGAACATCGCCCCCACCGGGCAGTACCTCTGACGCGGCGGGGCGCGGCCCGCGCGCCCCTAGGCTGACCCGGTGAGCGTCCGCCGGGTCATGGGGGGTCGGGCGGGTAGGTGGTCGGGCGGGTAGGAGGTCGGGCGGGTAGGAGGTCGGGCGGGCGAGCGGCCGACGGCGGCGGGCGCCGTCGGCCGGCCCCTAGGCTTCCCGCGTGAGCGTCAAGCGGATCATGGGCATCGAGACCGAGTACGGCGTCCTCGAGCCCGGGAACCCGCGCGCGAACCCGATCGCCCTGTCCACGTACGTGGTAGCCGCCTACGCGGAGATCAGCCAGAACGCGCGCCGGCCTCGCTGGGACTACGAGGACGAAGACCCGCTCTGCGACGCCCGCGGCTTCCGCCTGGACCGCGCCTCGGCGCACCCCAGCATGCTGACCGACGCCCCGGGCTCCGCAGAGGCCGGCACGGACGACGGCGCGGCGCCGGACGCGGTGACGTCGCGCCGTCGTCCAGGGGGCCGGGAGGACATCAGCGCCGCGAACCTCATCCTCACCAACGGCGCACGGCTCTACGTGGACCACGCGCACCCGGAGTACTCCAGCCCCGAGGTCGCCTCGCCCCTCGACGCGGTGCGCTGGGACCGCGCCGGTGAGGAGATCATGCTGGCCGCCGCCCGCGCGCTCGCGGCATCGCCGCACCTGCCGGACGTGGCGCTCTACAAGAACAACGTGGACGGCAAGGGCGCCTCGTACGGCACGCACGAGAACTACCTCATGGACCGGGCCGTGCCGTTCGGCGAGGTGATCCGCTACCTCACGCCCTTCCTCGTCACGCGGCCCCTCATCTGCGGCGCCGGGCGCGTGGGGATCGGACCGGCGGGCCAGCAGGGCGGGTTCCAGATCTCGCAGCGCGCGGACTACGTCGAGGCCGAGGTGGGGCTCGAGACCACCCTGCGCCGGCCCATCATCAACACGCGCGACGAGCCCCACGCCGACGCCGCGAAGTACCGCCGGCTGCACCTCATCGTCGGGGACGCGAACCTCCTCGAGGTGTCCACCTACCTCAAGGTCGGCACCACCGCGCTGCTCCTGTGGCTCCTCGAGCGCGGCCCCGTGCCCCTGGCCCTCGACGCCCTCGCCCTCGCCGATCCGGTGGCCGAGGTCCAGGCGGTGAGCCGCGACCTCGCGCTCACCCACCGCCTCACCCTGGCCGACGGCCGCACCATGACCGCGTTGGAGATCCAGCGGACGTACCTCGAGGCGCTTGCGGCCGCCGTCGAGCAGGCGGGCGGCCCGGACCCCGAGACCGCGGACGTGCTGGCGCGCTGGGGCTCGGTCCTCGACCGCCTCGCCACGGACCCCATGTCCTGCGCGCGCGAGGTGGAGTGGGTGGCCAAGTTGCGCGTCCTGGAGGCCCTGCGCTCTCGAGACCACCTGACCTGGGACAACGCACGCCTGGCCGCCCTGGACCTGCAGTGGTCCGACGTGCGGCCCGAGCGGGGGATCTACGCCCGCCTGGCGGCGGCCGGCGCCGTCGAGCGTCTCGTGGACGCGGCCGGGGTGACGGCGGCCATGACATCGCCGCCGGAGGACACGCGAGCCTTCTTCCGCGGGGAGAGCGTGCGCCGGTACACCGGCCAGGTCGCGGCGGCGAACTGGGACTGCGTGATCTTCGACGTGCCGACCGAACCCATGCTGCGCCGCGTGCCCATGCCGGAACCTCGCCGGGGCACGCGGGCGCACGTCGGGGCCCTGCTCGAGCGCAGCCCGGACGCGGCCGCCCTCCTCGCCGAACTCGTGGCGGGGCGGGGCGCCTAGGATCGGTCTCGACGGATTCGCCCAACCACCGAACGGGGAACCCACCATGGCCGGCCAGGAACAGCGTCGCGACGTCCCGCGCGGAGACGAGCCCGACACCCCCGCCCCGCTCCCCGCCCGGTCCGCGAGCGCCCGGGACGAAGCCGTGGACGCCCTGCTCGAGGAGATCGACGACGTGCTCGAGACGAACGCCGAGACGTTCGTCCGCGGGTTCGTGCAGAAGGGCGGCCAGTGACGCCCGACGACGGCGCCCGCCTGCCCGTGGCGTACACGGCGACGGGCTCGTCCTCGTTCGTCGACTTCCTCGCCGCCGCCGCGCCGGAGTTGCTGTCCGGCCGCCGGGCCGCCGCGCCGGGCGCCGGGGCCGAGCCCGAGGCGCCGCACGCGACCACGGTGCTCGCCCTGACCTTCCCGGGCGGGGTAGTCATGGCCGGCGACCGCCGCGCCACCATGGGCACGTACATCGCCCACCGCGAGATGCAGAAGGTGTTCCCGGCGGATGAGTACTCGGCCGTCGCGATCGCCGGCAGCGCGGGCCTCGCGCTGGAACTCGTGCGCCTCTTCCAGGTGGAGCTGGAGCACTACGAGAAGATCGAAGGCGCTCTGCTCAGCCTCGACGGCAAGGCCAACCGCCTGGCCACCGTGGTGCGGGCGGGCCTTCCGCTCGCGATGCGGGGCCTCGCCGTCGTCCCCCTCTTCGCCGGGTACGACCTCGAGCGCGGCGTCGGGCGGATCTTCTCCTACGACGTGACCGGCGGGCGGTACGAGGAGCGCGAGCACCACGCCGTCGGCTCGGGCGCGGTGTTCGCGCGCGGGTCGCTCAAGAAGCGCTGGCGGCCGGGGCTCACCGTGCAGCAGGCCGTCGCCGTCGCCGTCGAGGCGTTGGTGGACGCCGCGGACGACGACGCCGCGACCGCCGGCCCGGACGCCGCGCGTGGGATCTGGCCCGCCGTCGCGACCGTGACGGCCGCCGGGTACCGCGCGGTTCCCGACGGCGACCTCGCCGAGGTGGTCGCGCACCTGACGATGCGGCCGGCCGCGGGAGGGGTGGGCTGAGGTGACGTTCCCGTTCTACGTCTCGCCCGAGCAGGTCATGAAGGACCGGGCCGACTACGCGCGCAAGGGCATCGCCCGCGGGCGGTCCGTAGTGGTGGTCGGCTACGACGAGGGCATCGCCTTCGCCACCGAGAACCCCTCGCGCGCGCTGCACAAGGTCGGCGAGATCTACGACCGCATCGCGTTCGCAGCCGTCGGGAAGTACAACGAGTTCGAGGCGCTCCGCGTGGCGGGCGTGCGGTATGCGGACATGCGCGGCTACGCCTACGACCGCTCGGACGTGAACGCCCGAGGCCTGGCGAACCAGTACGCCCAGACCATGGGGGCCGTGTTCACCACCGAGGCCAAGCCGCTCGAGGTGGAGATCGTGGTGGCCGAGGTGGGCGCAACCCCCGCGGACGACCAGGTGTACCGCCTGTCCTACGACGGCGCCGTCGCGGAGGTGCGCGGCTACGCCGTCATGGGCGGCGAGGCGGACCGGCTCTCCGGCCTGGTGGGCGCGGCGTGGACGCCGGGCCTGACGCTGGCGGCGGCGCTGCGCATCGCCGTGCAGGCGCTCGGTTCGGCCGGGCCCGACGGCGGAGCCGACCGTTCGCTCGGCGCGGCCGGCCTGGAGGTCGCGGTGCTCGACCGGACGCGTCCGCGCCGCGCCTTTCGGCGGGTCACGGGAGAGGCCCTGGACCACCTGCTCGGCGTCGAGGGCTGAGGCGTGGACCGCCGGATCTACGGGCTCGAGACCGAGTTCGGGGTCACGTGCGCCTCGATGGACGGGCGCGGGCTCTCGGCGGACGAGGTGGCGCGCTACCTGTTCCGCAAGGTCGTGGCCTGGGGCCGCTCGTCCAACGTCTTCCTGAGCAACGGCTCCCGGCTGTACCTCGACGTCGGCTCGCACCCCGAGTACGCCACGGCCGAGTGCGACGACGTCCGTCAGCTGGTGGTGCACGACAAGGCGGGCGAGCGCGTGCTCGAGGGCCTGGTGGCGGACGCGCAGGCCCGCCTCGAGGCCGAGGGCGTCCCGGGGCGCATCCACCTGTTCAAGAACAACGTCGACTCCGTGGGCAACTCCTACGGCTGCCACGAGAACTACCTCATCCGCCGGCAAGGCGACTTCGCGCGCGTGGCCGAGGTGCTCGTGCCCTTCTTCATCACCCGGCAGATCCTCACCGGCGCCGGGACCATCCTCAGCACGCCCCGGGGACCGCTCTACTGCTTCGCCCAGCGCGCGGACCACATCTGGGAGTCCGTCTCCTCGGCCACCACCCGCTCGCGGCCGATCATCAACACCCGCGACGAGCCCCACGCCGACGCCGACGCCTACCGCCGCCTCCACGTGATCGTGGGGGACTCCTCGATGTCCGAGACAACCACGCTGCTCAAGGTCGGGGCCACCGACCTCCTCTTGCGGATGATCGAGGCGGGTCAGGGCGTCCGGGAGTTCGGTCTGGAGAACCCGATGCGGGCGATCCGGGAGATCAGCCGTGACCTCACCGGGACGCACCTGGTGACGCTCGCTAGCGGTGCCCAGATGTCCGCCGTCGACATCCAGGAGGAGTACCTGGCCCGCACGCTCGCGTTCGTGGAGGCCCACGTGGACCGCACCCCGGTGATCGACCGGGTGCTGGACCTGTGGGAACGCGGCTTGCGGGCGGTGCGCACGGGTGACCACTCCACTGTGGACCGGGAACTGGACTGGGCGATCAAGAAGTCGCTCATCGACCGCTACCGCGCGGCGCACCACCTCTCGCTCGGCGACCCGCGGATCGCTCGGCTGGACCTCGCGTACCACGACATCTCCCGCACCGACGGGCTGTTCACCAAGATGTCCGAGCGTGGCCTCGTGGAGCGGGTGACCACTGACGTCGAGATCTTCGAGGCGCTCACCGTCCCGCCGCAGACCACGCGGGCCAAGTTGCGCGGCGACTTCGTCCGCGCCGCCCAGGAGAACCGCCGCGACTACACGGTGGACTGGGTGCACCTCAAGCTCAACGACCAGGCCCAGCGCACGGTCCTGTGCAAGGACCCGTTCCGGTCGGTCGACGAGCGGGTGGACCGCTTGATCGCCTCGATGCAGGTCTGACGAGCGGGCAGGTGTCCGCTGTGACAAGTCCGACGGCGGCGCGTCCAGGGGACTCTCAGACCTGCGCCGTACAGTGATCGAGTGCGTTCCTTGCTTCGTCGTGCCGGTGCTGCCTCGCTCGTCGTGGCCGCCGTCGTCGCGCTGGCCGGGTGCGACCACCCGGCGGGGCGTACGGTCGCCGGCCCCGAGGCCGTTGAGGTCAGCGGGGAACTCGGTGCCGTGCCGACCGTCACGTTCCAGGCGCCGCTCACCGTCGAGGAGAAGACCGTCACCACGGTGATCGACGGAGGCGGCGGGCCGATCCCCGAGGGGGCTCCCGTCCTGGTGGACTGGGTGGCCTACGACGGCTCGACCGGCACCGTGACCAGCGAGACCTACACCACCGCTCCGCAGGTGCTGTCCCACACCGAGGACGCGATGGGTAAGGACCTCTACGGCGTGCTCGGCGATGCCGGTTTCGGTGACCGGCTCCTCGTCCTGGAGCCGACGGCCGGCGTCGCGGGTGTCCCCGGTTCGGCCGTCACGGTGCTCGACGTGCGCGCGCCGCGGGCGAGCGGGGACCCGGTGCCGCCTCGCGAGGGCCTGCCGACCGTGACGCTCGCGGAGGACGGCGCCCCGACCATCACGCTCCCCGGAACGCCGCCGCCCGCCGACCTGCAGCAGCAGGTGCTCATCAAGGGTGCGGGCGAGCAGGTGGAGGCCGACTCGGAACTGCTCATCCAGTACACCGCGGTGAACTGGACCGACGGCGCGGTGCGCGCCACCACGTTTGGCGCCGGCCTGATGCCCGAGCTCCGCCAGATGAGCGGTGCGATCACCGGTCTGCAAGAGGGCCTGCTGGACCAGACCGTGGGCTCCCAGGTGCTGCTCGTGGTGCCGCCGGACAAGGCGTACGGTGACGACACCGTGGTGCTCGTGGTGGACATCCTCGCCGTGGTGCACGAGCCGCAGGCGAGCCCCACCGCCACGGCGACGCCGTCGGCCACCGCCGACTGACCACGCGCCCCTACCCGGGAGAGAACCGCCATGACCGTTGCCGTGCGCGTGATCCCCTGCCTGGACGTCAACGCCGGGAGGGTGGTCAAGGGCGTCAACTTCCTCAACCTGCGAGACGCCGGCGACCCCGTGGAACTCGCCCGGCGCTACGACGCGGAGGGCGCGGACGAGATCACGTTCCTCGACGTCAGCGCCTCGAGCGAGGGGCGGGCGACCACTCTGGAGATCGTCTCCCGCACCGCCGAGCAGGTGTTCGTCCCGCTGACGGTGGGGGGAGGCGTGCGGACGGTGGACGACGTCGACACGCTCCTGCGTGCCGGCGCGGACAAGGTCGGGGTCAACACGGCCGCGATCGCCCGGCCCGAGCTGATCGCCGAGATTGCCGACCGGTTCGGGGCCCAGGTGCTCGTGCTGTCCCTCGACGCCCGGCGGTGCCCGCCGGGCGTGCGCACCGAGTCCGGCTACGAGGTCACCACCCACGGAGGGCGCCGGGGCACGGGGATCGACGCCGTCGCCTGGGCCGTGCGTGCGGCGGAGTCCGGCGCCGGGGAGATCCTCCTGAACTCGATGGACGCCGACGGCACCACCGCGGGATTCGACCTCCAGATGCTCGCGGACGTGCGATCCCGGGTGAGCGTGCCGCTCATCGCGAGCGGCGGCGCCGGGCGGGTGGAGGATTTCGCCGAGGCCGCCCTGGCCGGCGCCGACGCCGTGCTCGCCGCGAGCGTGTTCCACTACGGGTCCCTGACCATCGGGCAGGTCAAGGAGCACATGCGCGGCCGCGGCGTGGTGGTCCGCTAGCGCTCCACCCGCCCGATCACCTCCGCACCCGCCCGATCCACCTCCGCCGAACGCGGGGTTGTTCGGCGAAAGGCGCCTCATTCCCCGAACAACCCCGCGTTCGGCGGAGGTGGACAGGGGCGGAGGAGGGGGACTGGGGGCGGAGCAGGGGCTGGAGCGTGGGAGGTCTTCGCGTTCGTGGCAGGATCGGCGGGTGCACAGCGAGACCAGCCCCGAGGCCGCCGCGCCGGGCCGCGGGCCGGCGAACCTGCCGCCCACCTGGGGCGCCACGTGGCCGGACCTCGCGGAGTTCCGGGTCCAGGCCCGTGACCGCCGCGTCATCCCGGTGGTGCGGCGCCTGCTGGGCGACGACCTCACGCCCATCGACATCTACCGGCGCCTGGGCGCCGACCGCCCGGGCACGTTCATCCTCGAGTCGGCCGAGTTCGGCGGCCAGTGGTCGCGGTGGTCGTTCGTGGGCGTGCGGTCGACCGCCACGCTCACCTCGTCCGCGGACGGCCGGGCCGTGTGGACCGGCGACCTTCCCGTGGGCATCCCGGCCGACGGCGACGTTCTCGACGTCCTCGGCGCGGCGCTCGACGTGCTGCACACCCCGACCGTCCCCGGCCTGCCCCCGCTGACCGGCGGCTTCGTCGGCGCCCTCGGGTGGGACATCCTGCGGCACTGGGAGCCGACGCTGCGCGCCCTCGCGCCGGACGAGCTCAACGTCCCGGAGCTCAGCCTGTGCCTGGCCACCGACCTGGTCGCCGTCGACCACGTGGACGCCTCCGTCTGGCTCGTCGCGAACGCCATCAACGTGGACGCCACGGACGAGCGCGTGGACGAGGCGCACACGGACGCCGTCGCCCGCCTCGACCGCATGGAGGCGGACCTGCTGCGTCCCCGTGCCTCGAGCGCGGCGGTCCTCGTGCCGGACGCCGCCGAGCCGGACCTGCGGTTCCGGACGCGGCGTGAGGACTTCCTCGCCGCCGTGCTCGCCGCGAAGGAGGCGATCCGCGACGGCGAGGTGTTCCAGGTGGTGATCTCCCAGCGCCTGGAACTCGACTGCCCGGCGGACCCGCTGGACGTCTACCGCGTGCTGCGGACCATCAACCCGAGTCCGTACATGTACTACGTGCGCCTGGCGGACGCGCGGGGCGCCGAGTTCTCCGTGGTGGGCTCCAGCCCGGAGACGCTGGTGAAGGTGGAGGGCCGCGAGGTCACCACGTTCCCGATCGCCGGGTCTCGCCCGCGCGGCGCGACGCCCGCGGCGGACAAGGCGATGGCGGAGGAGCTGCTCGCCGACCCGAAGGAACTCGCCGAGCACCTCATGCTCGTGGACCTCTCGCGCAACGACCTGGCCAAGGTGTGCCGGCCCGAGACGGTGGAACTCGTCGAGTTCATGGCGGTCAAGCGGTACAGCCACATCATGCACATCACCTCGACCGTCACCGGGCACCTGCGCGACGGCGCGAGCGCCCTGCAGACCCTCGTGGCGACGTTCCCCGCCGGCACGCTCTCCGGCGCCCCGAAGCCGCGCGCCATCGAGTTGATCGACGCCCTCGAACCGGCGCGCCGCGGCATCTACGGCGGGACGGTGGGCTACTTCGACTTCGCCGGCAACATGGACATGGCGATCGCGATCCGCACCGCCCTGATCCGCGACGGCGTCGCGAGCGTTCAGGCCGGCGGGGGTCTGGTGGCGGACTCGGTCCCGGAACTCGAGTACGAGGAGTCCCGCAACAAGGCCGCCGCCGCCGTGCGCGCGGTCCAGGTGGCCGCCCGGCTGCGGCCCGCGGGCCGGTGAGCGATCCGGCGGGGCCGACGGCGCGGGCCCCGCGACTGGGGCGCACCGCCGCGGTCGCCGTGCTCGTGGGTCTGGGCGGGGCGCTGCTCGCGGTCTCCGCAGCGCCCTGGCTGCTGGTGCCCGTGAGCACAGCGATCGCGGAGGCCACCGTGAGCGTCCCGGGCTCCACCGCCGTCCCGGCCGCCCCGGCGAGCGCCCTGGTGGTCCTGGCCGGTGGGCTCGCCGTCGGGATCGCGGGGCGCGTGGCCCGGGTGGTGGCCGCCGTCGCCGTCGCCGGGGCAGGCCTGCTCGCCGCGGTGGCGGCGGTGCGCTTCGTCGCGGACCCGGCCGCCTCCGCGCTCGCGGCGAGCGCGGAGGC
>JARKOU010000146.1 GCA_029975645.1 Actinomycetales bacterium | reverse complement strand
GCGCAGGTCGGCCAGGCCGCTGAAGTAGTACGTCAGGGAGCCGAGCGGGACGTCGGCCGCCTGGGCGATGAGCCGATGCGTGGTGCCGGCGACGCCGTGCTCGGCGAGGACGTCGAGGGTGACCTCGACGATGCGGTCCTTGCGGCCGGGCTCGCGGCGGTGCGGGCGGCGTGCCGTCGTCGGTTGCTGCACCGGCTCAGAGCTGCCGGATGACCCGGGCCCGGTTGCCGACCGCGACGACGTCGGCCGGCAGGTCCTTGGTGACGACGGCGCCCGCGCCCACCACGGTGTTCTCGCCGATCGTCACGCCGGGGCAGACGATGACGCCGCCGCCGAGCCAGACGTTGTCCTTGATGACGATCGGCTCGGCAGCCTCCCACTTGTCCCGGCGCGGCCCCGGCTCGATCGGGTGGATCGGGGTGAGGAGCTGGACGTTCGGGCCGATCTGGACGTCGTCGCCGATGGTGATGGTCGCGACGTCGAGCGCGAGCAGGCCGAAGTTGGCGAACGTCCGGGCCCCGACGAAGGTCTGGTAGCCGTAGTCGCAGCGGAACGGGGGCCGGATCTCGCTGTCCGGACCGAAGGCGCCGAGCAGTTCGGCCAGGAGGGCCCGCCGACCGTCGTGGTCGTTCGGATCCATCGTGTTGATCTGGTGGGTCAGGCTCATCGCCCGGCGCGATTCCGCGCCCAGCTCCGGGTCCTCAGCGAGGTACATGTCGCCGGCGATCATGCGCTCGCGCATCGTCCGCTCGTCACGGGTGTAGGGGGAGGTGTTGGCCGTCATGTGTACGAGCGTACACACGGCGCCGTAGGTCTGAACAGTCCCCGCGTCGTCCGGAGGGGAGCGTCCCAATTGACGGCGGCGCTCAGGCGTGGCGCGGCCCGACGGAAGTGCCCGCATGGGAGGCGTCGCCTCGCCCTCCGAATGCGTGACCGTCCGGTCGAACTCGAGGGTGTACAGACGTACACCTGGTGTGTACCGTTGTACACGTACCGATCGGGCAACCGACCGGCGCAGGTCGGCCCGGGCCCGAAACGCACCACGAGGAGGTCCAGTGAGCGACACCACACCGGCCAGCGCCGAGGCCCCGGTCCGAGCGGTGATCTTCGACATGGACGGAGTCCTGGTCGACAGCGAGCCGCTGCTGTTCGAGGCCGAGCGGATCCTGCTGGCCGAGCTCGGCGCAGAGCTGACGGAGGAGATCAAGAAGCCGTTCATCGGGATGGGTGGGCACGAGGTCCTCCAGGCGCTGCTGGACCACTTCGGCCTGGAGGCCGACGTCGCGGCCCTGGGCAAGCACAAGGGTGAGATCTACCTGGAGCTGGCGCGGACCGTGCCCGGGTTCGCCCCGACCGCCGATCTGGCCCGCGCGCTGCACGCCGACGGCGTCCCGCTGGCGATCGCGTCCGGCTCCACCCCGGAGGGGATCGCGATCTGCCTGGCCGCGATCGGGCTGACCGAGGAGTTCCCCGTGCAGGTCTCGGTCTCCTCGGTGGCCCGCGGCAAGCCGGCGCCGGACGTGTTCCTGGCCGCCGCCGAGCGGCTCGGCGTCCCCCCGGCGAACTGCCTGGTGGTCGAGGACGCGATCCACGGTGTCGACGCCGCCCACGCGGCCGGGATGCGCGTCATCGCGATCCCGTCGGTGACCGACCCCCTTGACGCCGGCTTCCGCCGCGCCGACCTGCTCGTCCCCGGCGGCATGACCGCCGCCGACTCGGCCCAGCTGATCGCCTGGACGCGGGACCGGTACTGACCGCACGGCCCCACCCGCCGCACTGCCCCCATCCATCGACGAGCCGAATCCAGAGAAGGAACCCGTGAGCGACACCCGCACGCCGAACGCCCCCGCCGTCGGTAGCGCACAGACCGCCCCGCCCGAGGACCGGCCGACAGTCCGACGTGCCTCCGCCGCGTCGTGGGCGGTGTTCACGATCTTCGCGATCAACGGCTTCGTGTTCGCATCCTGGGCGAGCCGGCTGCCTGCGACTCGGGACGCGCTCGGCCTGACCCCGGCGCAGATGGGCCTGGTGCTGCTCGTCGGGTCCGCGGGATCGCTCATCGCGCTGCCGCTGACCGGCAGCGTCGTCCACCGATTCGGCACCGCCCGGACCACCCGTGCCGCGGCGCTGCTGACGACGCTCGCCCTGGCCGGCGCGGTCGCGGCGGTCACCGCAGGCAGCACCCCGCTCGCCGCCGGCCTGCTGTTCTTCTCGTTCATGGGCATCGGCGCCTGGGACGTGTCGATGAACCTGCAGGGCACCGTCGTCGAACGGGACCTCGGCCGGGCGATCATGCCCCGGTTCCACGCCGGGTTCTCTCTGGGCGCCGTCGCCGGCGCCGGCCTCGGCGCCCTGGCCGCCGGCGTGGGTGTCCCGGTCGGCTGGCACGTCACCGCGGTCGCGGTCGCCTCCGCGGTCGCGGTCCTGATCTTGGTCGGCTTCTACCTGCCCGACGGCGCGATGACCGCCCCGACGTCCACCGACCGCCCCGCCACCGCTCACCGGCGTCGCGCCCTGGCCGCGTGGACCGAGCCGCGGACCCTGCTGATCGGCGTCATGGTGCTCGCCGCGGCCCTGACCGAGGGCAGCGCCAACGACTGGCTCGCCCTGTCGGTGGTGGACGGCTTCGACAGCTCCGAGGCGCTCGGCGCGCTCGCCTTCGGGGTCTTCGTCGCCGCCATGACCGCCATGCGGTTCGCCGGCACCCGCCTGCTCGACCGCCACGGGCGCGTCCCCATCCTGCGCCTGTGCGCCGGACTCGCCCTGGCCGGGCTGCTGCTGTTCGGACTGGCCCCCACGCTGCCCCTCGCCATGGCCGGCGTCATCCTCTGGGGCCTCGGCGCAGCCCTCGGATTCCCCGTCGGGATGAGCGCCGCCGCCGACGACGCCGCCCACTCCGCCGCGCGCGTCTCGGTCGTGTCCTCGATCGGCTACATCGCCTTCCTCGCCGGCCCCCCGCTGCTCGGCCTGCTCGCCGACCACGTCGGCTACCGCACCGCCCTGCTGGCCATCACCGTGCCCCTGATCGCCAGCCTGCTGCTCAGCCCGGTCGCCGCCCCGCTGAAGCCGCAGGCATCCGCGGCCGAGCCGGCACCGGGCGACGACGAGAGGTCCGAGGCAGCCACCGCACCCGCTGCGGAGCACGCATGACGGCGGTGCGCCTCGTAGCCGTCGACATGGACAGCGCCTCGGCGAGCACCTGGACATCCCGACCGAGGCCATGATCGCGTTCGGCGACGGCGGCAACGACCTCGAGATGCTGAAACCCGTCCATCGACCCCGACGCAGAGGCAATGAACACATGAACCAGGTCATCGGCGAAACCGTGCTGAGCGCCGACCAGGTCCGCGACGGGATCGGTCGAGTCGCCGAGCGCATCAACCGCGACTTCAGCTCCGCCGTCGTCATCACGGTCGTTCCGGGCGGGATCCTGGCCACGGCCGACCTCGTCCGCCGGCTGACGTTCGACATCGAGATGGACTACATCTCCTGCCCACACACCCCGGGCGAGCGGAACAACACCTCACCCATCGTCTACCACCACAACATCCCGATCACGGGCAGAGACGTGATCGTCGTGGACGACGCGATCGAGTCCGGCGGCACCATGAAGCGTCTCGTGGCGCACCTTCAGGCGTACCGGCCCGCGTCCCTCTCGGTGGCGACACTGTTCGTCAAGCCCGGTCGCGTGGACATCCCCGTGCGCCAGTACTACGGCTACGAGATGGACAGCGACGACATGCTCGTCGGCTTCGGGCTGCCCTGGCAGGACCGGCTGCGCAATCTGCCCTACGTGGCGAGGCTCAATGCCGACGGCGTCTCGGCCGCCCCCTCACCGAAGGTGCCGCACAGCTGATCCGCATGCTCTGGTTCCGTGGGCACCCCGCCCGAGCCCTCGGTCGCGTCGGCTGAGGACCCCCGACGCGCACGCCGAGGACGTCGACTCCGCTGACCGTTCCGCCCTGCAACTGCTCGACGACGCCGCGCCCGGCCCCGGTCGAGTGCGGTGGCATCCGGCCCCCGAGCGTCGGGGGGATTCAGCCGGCGGCCTGACGTGCTTCGAGGCTGTACGTGGGGCACCATGCCCTGGTGCTCCGGGAGCGGGTGCCGCTGGCCGGCGTCGATGTGGGCGCGACGCTGCGCCCGCTCGCGATCCTGCCCGGTGACCCGACGGTTCGGCTGGTCCCCGGCCGATTCGAGCGGGCGACGTTCACTCCGGAGGGGCCCGGCACGGTGGTGGTCACCTGGGACGGCGGTGGTCCGCGCGACGGCGGTGCGGCGTGGGTGGAGGCCTACGGCGACGGCGCCGCCTGGCTCCTGGAGCGCGCGCCCGACCTGCTCGGGGTGCGCGACCACGCCGTCGGCTTCGAACCGGCGCAGGAGCCGGTCCGGAGCCTGTGGCAACGACACCGTGGAATGCGGATCCCCCGTACCGGCACGCTGTGGCACGACCTGGCCTGGCTGATCGTCCAGCAGCGGGTCACCCACACCGACGCGGCCGCGCAGTGGCGCCGGTTCGTCGTCGATCTCGGTCTGCCGGCACCGGGGGCGCCGTCGCTGCTGCTCCCGCCGGCACCCGAGCGCCTTGCTGGGCTGACCTACCCGGACCTACACGGGTTCGGGATCGAGCGGCAGCGGGCTACCCACCTTCTGGTCGCGGCCCGGGAGGCGTCTCGGTTGCACGGCCTGGTCGCGCTGCCGGCCCCGGTGGCGGCGCCTCGCCTTCGCGCGCTGCGCGGTGTGGGTCCGTGGACGTCGTCGTTCCTGGCCGCGCTCACCTGGGGCGAGGCGGACACGGTGATCCTCGGCGACGCCGGGATTCCGTCCGCCGTCGCCTGGCTGCTCGCTGGCGAGCGACGGGCCGACGACGCTCGCCTCGTGGACCTGCTTGAACCGTTCCGCCCGCATCGCTTCCGGGTGATCCGCCTGGTGCTGGCGGAACGACCCCGTGCCCCGCGCCGTCGCCCGCTCGCCCCTCGGACCGATATCCGCAGGCTGTGAACCGGTCGACGACCAGGCACCCAGGTTCGGGGGTCAGTGACCGGATGGTCTCCCGTGGCGCACCGACGCGCGATCTGACCGTCGGCGGGACGACGGGGGAGCCATGCGACCGGTGGCGGCCCGACGTTCACTGGTGAGCGTCATCGGCGTTGGACGGTGTCGGCGGCGGCCCGGCCGCCGGCCCACGAACTCAATCGGTGGGGTGAGTGGGGGGGTGGGGGATCATGCCCCATGACAAAGGGCCGCCCACCAGCGTCTCCGCAGGTGAACGGCCCAGTTCTGTCGGGGTGGCGGGATTTGGACCCACGACCTCTTCGTCCCGAAATCTCGCGAACCACCCGGCCCGGGGCGCAAGCGGCGGGCTT
>JARKOU010000132.1 GCA_029975645.1 Actinomycetales bacterium | reverse complement strand
TCCACCGCGATCACGTCGCCGAGCCAGTGCTGCAGCGCGCCCTGGACCAGGTACTGGGTGGTCGCCGCCACCTCGGGGCCGCCCGGCTCGAAGACGAGCCCGAGCAGGCCGCTGCCGAAGTCCGGGCGCATCACGCGCTCGCCCGGGGAGGTGAAGAGCACCTGCTCGATGAGATCGCGCACGTGGCCGTCGTCGTCCGTGGTGGCCGTGCGCCCGCTTCCGTCGATGGCATAGGGGAAGTCCCACGCGTTGGACGCGGCGCCGATGCTCACGAGGCCACCACCCTCGGCTGGACCACCAGCGGCAGCAGCGGGGTCCCGGTGGGCGTCGCGATCGACGTCCCCGATTGCACGGCGAGCGGGACCCCGCCCGCGAGCACGCGCACCGCGCCCACCACCCACTGGCCGGTGACGCACGGCGGCGTCGGCGTGCCGGTGAGCGCGCAACCCGCCACCACGTACGGCGTGGACAGCGTGACCACCGGCTGACCGGAGACGAGCACGCGGGGGAAGGGCGCCGTCGGGACCGCCTGCCCCGCATGGGTACAGGTGACCGTCGCGCCGAGGTGGAGCACGGGACCGGGCATCGCTCACACCACCGTCAGGGCGCCGAGGTTGATGTCCGTGGTGGGACCGGTCATGGAGAGCGTCGCGCCCTTGCCGTTGGTGATGACGATGCCGACGTCGCTCACCGAGATCATGGCGCCGGTGGTGGTCTGGATGAGGATGCCGCCGGTGGGACCGGGGACGTCGCTGATGGTGATCCCGTTCTTCAGCGTGGTCTGCAGGGTGATGCCGAAGACTCCCGGCGGCGTGGCGCGGGCCATCACGGGGACCTCCGCCGGCGTGCCCCAGTAGCCGCCCACCCAGATGGGCCGGTCCGGGTCGCCCTGCTCGAACTCCACCCACACGCCCGCGCCGATAGGCGGCACGGTGAACACCCCGGTGTTGATGCCGGCGACCGGCACGCACGGCATCGCCCACGACGACGGCAGCAGGCCGGAGACGTCCGGCACCATGACCTGCACGCGGCCCATCTGCATCGGGTCCACGTTGTTGATCACGCTGCCGCGGTACTTGCCGTAGTAGCGGGCCAGGACGGGGGTGGGTTGCGACATTCCGTGCTCCTGTTCAGGCCGGGACCGTCGGCAGCGTGCTGATCAGGGCGTTGCGCGCGAGCCGGAACGACTGCGTGTACGAGCCCCGCTTGATCTGGTGCGTCACCGCGGTGACGTAGTAGAGCCCGTCGAACGCCGTGCCCTGGCCCCGCACGCCCACCAGGCGGCGCGAGCGCAGCACCCGGCCGTAGCGGGCGACGTCGAGCGTCCCGGAGCCGAACACGGAGTCGGAGTGCTTGCCCGCGTAGGCGATCCCGGCCATCGCGGCGGCGAGCGGGTTCTGCTTGGCCGTGTCCTTCAGGAAGGTGATCTTGGGGGGAAGCGGAGGGACGACGCCGAGCGGCGGGTTGAGCGGCGTGACGTCCGGGATCGGGATGGGGATCGGGACCTTGCTCACCGGCTCCTGGATGTAGACCACGGGGAGTTCCTTCTTCTCCTTGTCGAAGGAGAAGGACAGGGACGTGACGTTGTCGTGGACAGCGCTGAGGCCGCTGCTGAGCGCGGGCTGCGGGGCGCCGAGGCGGATCTCCGGCCCCCAGTACGCCGTGCTCACCCCGGGAACCGGGCCGGGATCGGTGTAGAAGACGTAGCCCACGGCCTCGGCCAGGGACTTGACGTAGGCGTAGTCCGTGCCCTGGTGGCGGGGGATACGGTCGATCGGGATCGGGACGTCCTCGAGGATGCTCGGGATGACCAGCGGCACGCAACCGAGCGCCGCGTACTTGGCGAGCGCCGTGAGGACCCGCAGGGCGGGCGGCATGGCCGGGTAGGGCAGGCCGTCCAGCGGGATGACGTCCATGACGGCGGTGAGGTCCTTGCCCTTGACCCGCAGCGTGGGGGTCTGGCCGCCGCCGGCGATCTCGTGGTGCGTCATCACGCCGTCGACCAGCACCTCCATCTGCCCGGCCACGGTGACCGCGACCACCACGCGCAGGATCGGGATGCTCGCGCCACCGGTGAGGAGGAAGAGCGTGTGCAGCGGCGAGTTCTTGTCGAGGGCGAAGGTGAGCTCGAAGCCGCTCTGCGCGTCGCCGGAGCCGCTCTCCACCGTGACCTCGGTGAGCGCTTCCAGCACCACGCGCGGCGCGGGCACGGGCACCGCCGGCCCCACGAAGAGGTGCAGCCGCACCGGCGGCGGCGCGAGGCTGTTAGGCATCCGGCGCCCCCGGGACGTCCGCGGGGAGGGTGATCCGCAGGCGCCGACCCACCGGCTCGGTGAGCGTGCTCGGATCGATCACGCCGTTCGCGTCGGCGATGCGCCACCACAACTCGGGGTCACCGAGTTCGGCGGCGGCGACGCGGTCCCGCCGGTCCCCGCCGGCCGTCGCGTACTCGTGGAGCAGCGCGTGGCGCTCCGGCGGGGGGCACAGCCGACGCCGCAGGTACGGCACGGGCGCCGGCTCCGTCCCGACGTCGGCCGGCGGCGTCCACGCGGTCACGCCCACGCCCGCGTACCGGCTGGTGGGCGGGAAGGACGTGGTCGGCAGCGCGCCGGCCGCGAGCAGGGCCTGCAGCGGATCGGTCATCTCGGATCGCCTCCCACTCGGAAGTCGCCTACGCGGCTCTCGCCCACCCGGCTCTCGACCACCCGGCTCCCACCCGCACGGCTCTCACCCACCTGGTTCTCACCCACCCGGCCCTCGCCCACCCGGCGCCCACCCACTCAGACCGCCTCCACGCCCAGCGCCGAGAGCGCGACCGAGCCGGCCCGTGCGGCCAGGCCCTCCTTGCCGCGCAGGTACCCCATGTAGAGCGCCCCGCCGCGGTGGGCGAAGCCCAGGTCCACCACCGAGAGCACGCGCATCCCGAGCGAGACCTTCGCGCGGATGGGGTTGAGGTTGGCGTCGAAGGCCTCCTCGGTCACCGAGAGGTCCGTGACGCGCACGGGGATCACCCGCTTGGCGCTCCAGACCAGCACGGTGAGCGGCGCCTGCTTCGGCAGGATCTCGAGCACGCCCGATCCGGCCAGGGTGTCGGCCGCCTGGAGGTCATCCGCCTTCGGGTGGACCAGGAGTTCCAGCGCCGCGAGTTGCGGGTGGATGCCGAGCGCCACCGCGTTCGGGTTCTGGTCCGGGAACTCGAGCCGGTCGGTGGCGTCGATCTCGGCCTCGAGCTTCAGCGTCTCGACCGCCGGCCCGGCCAGGCGCAGCGCCCGGGACCGGTCGCCGCCGTCGGCTCCCGCGGCCTGGACCTGCAGCGTGCGCGTGAGGGAGTCCGGGTTGTACTGCAGGGCGATCACCGCGAGGGGTTTGCCCGTGGTCACGTCGACCTGGACCAGGCCGCCCTTGACCAGGCGTGGGGACGTCACAGTAGCCACCTCACTTCGGGCCGCCTCACTTCGGGAGTCGCTTCGCGTCGTCGAGGTAGGCGTAGGTCTTCGGCCGGAGCGATTGGAGGGTCTTCGGCTCGGTGAGGTAGAGGGAGTACGCCTCGGCGTACGACTCCTGCCAGTCCTCCTCGGCGTACTTCGAGACGTCCTTGCCGTCGGCCCTCACCGCCTTGCGGAAGTCGGAGTCCGCCGCGGTGCCGATCATCTCGTCGAAGCTGATCTCGTCCGGCTTGCCCTTCACCTTCTTGACGTTCTTGACGTCCTTGGTGCCGGAGCGGCTCCGGGCGTCCAGGCGTGCCTTCTCCGCATCGGTGGCCGCCTTCTCGACCGCCTTGACCTCTTTCTCCTCGGGCCCCCCGCGTGGATAGGAGTACCCGCCCTGGCCGTCCGGGTACTTCTTCGCCAGGCCGGCCACCGCGGCGTCCGCCTTGTCCTGAGCGTTGCGCGCCGTGCGGAGCGGGGCGAGGTCGACGGCGTGGCCGATCTCGTGCACGATCGCGCGCGTCGCGTAGGACGTCCGGACGGCACCCCCGGCGTCCTGGAATGTCACCTCGGTGGCCTTGAAGGCCTTGTCGAACATCGTGATCGTGTGCGTCGCCGGGTTGTAGTTGCCGCCCACGTCGGGCTTGGTGGGGTGCACGGAGCCCCGGGCGAAGCGCAGGCCGTCCACGATGGCGAGGTGCGAGTCCGGCACCAACGAGATCGCCGCGCGCAACGCCTCGAGCTCGTCGCCGGAGTACGACTGGGAGATCGAGTGGGCCGTGATCTTGTCCGCGATCGGGTCCTTCGGTTCCGGCTTGCCCTCCTCCTTCACCGGTGCCTTCGTGCCCGCAGGCTGCGCCGCGGCGCCCAGGGCCTCGACCACGATCCGCGCGGGCGGCGTCGACTTCCCGCTCGGCGGTGGCTTGACGTAGGTGAAGCGGAACGAGCCGGCGCTCCCGCCGTAGGGGGTGAGGTCGAGCGCCAGCGTGACCGTCGTGTCCGGCTGCAGCGGCGGTGGAGTCAGCGACCCGTTGCTGATCTCGGCGGCGACGTTGGTCAGACCGTGGTGCAGCGCCGCGGGGATCGCGGCGTCGATCTCCGGGGTGAGGCCGCCCGGCGCGTTGATCGAGGTGCCCTTGTCGAACTTCGACTTCAGGCCCGGGACGCTGAACGCCGTCGTGCTCACCACCTGGATCCGCTTGCGGTCGGCCTCCGGCAGGCCGGCGAGGGTGGTGGCCGGGGTCGCCGCCTGGGCGCCGCCGGGCGGAGGGTCGCGGCGGACGACGTCGCGCTCGCCTCGCGCGGCATGCGCGAGTTCGTGCGCGAGCCGACGGCGCCCGTCCGGCGTCCGCGGGTCGTGCCGGCCGGGCGCGAAGGCCACGTGCTGCCCCACGGTGAGGGCCGCGGCGCCGGCCCGTGCCGCCGTGTCCTGCGCCGCGGCGTCGTCGTGCACCCGGACGCCTGAGAGGTCCGCGCCGGTGACCGCCTCGACGGCGCGGCGTACGCCGTCGTCGGGCGCGCGGCCCGGTCCGTCGAGGGAGACCGCGACGGTCTCACCCGCCCCCCTGCCCACGCCGGCCGAGGACGGGCGGTGCGGGGTGGTCGGGGTGGACCTCGACGACGGCGGCACGGCGGCAAAGGAGAAGTCCGCGAAGAGGGGGTGCGCCGTCGCGGCCGCCTCGGCCGTGCGCTCGGCGAACCGCTCCGCCGGGGCATCGGCGCGGCCGAGGGAGTGGACGCCGCTCGGGGTGGCCGTCGACACCGGCGCGGTGGACACCGGCGCGGTCGAGACCGGCGCGGTCGCCCGCGCGACGCCCGGCGCGGGTGCGGCGGTCCGGAGACGGCTCATCGGTGCCCCTCCGATCCCCACGCGCCCGATCCCCACGCACCCGATCCCGACGCGCCCGATCCCCACGCCTCCGATACCCACGCCTCCGATACCCACGCCTGCGATACCCCCGCGCCGGACGTCCCCGCACCCGGCGCGCCCGCCAGGAGCCGGCGCACCTCCTGGCGGGGCCGCAGACGCGCGAGGTAGTCCTCGCCCGTGGTCGGGGCGAAGACCAGCACGCCGAGCACGACGGCGTTCGCCGGGTTCACGCGCACCACGAGGCCCCGGGAGGGATAGGCGCGCTCCCCGCCGTCGAGCACGAGCCGGTCGAGCACGGCCTCGAGCAGCACTTCTGGTTCACCGAGGTCCGGCACGAGGAGCGGCTCGCCCGCGCCGTCCACCGGGTCCTCTCCCTCGAGGAGCAGCACCGCGCCGTCGTCGTCGAGCCACACGCGCACGCCGCCCTCGTACACGAGCGACTCCCCGACCACCCACGCGTGGCGCGCCCCGGCGCCGAGCACGCCGCGTCCCGCGGCCTCGGGGTCCACCGCGAACGGCAGGTCCGCGAGCGTGAGACCGCGGGGCAGCCCGTCGAGCCCGTCCAGGGCGACGACGTCGGCGGCGGCGAAGGCCTCGACGGCCCTCCGGGATCCCGTCACGGCCGCCTCCTCGCCCGGGGCGGGGGCCCGCCGATGCGGTCGGCGAGCCCGAGGAAGAACGCCGCGTAGAGGTTTTGGATGCCGACGAGGTCCACCAGGTGCAACGCCTCCGTGTAGGAGGGGTACCGCCGCTGCGAGGCGTGCGGGACCTCGATCGGGGGCAGCGCGGCGTTCGCCGTGCCCTCGACGCTCTCGCGCAGCGCGTGGTCCGTCATCGCGATCGCCTCGATGTCCGTCCACACCACCTCGGACAGCAGCGAGCAGACGCCCTCCACCAGCGTGTTGTACTCGCGGCTGTTGTCGCCGAACGACTGCGCGTAGGCGTGGTAGTCGTCGTGCTCGAGGGTGTGGACATACTCGTGGATGAGCGTCTGGAAGACGTCCCAGAGCAGGAGCCGGTCCTTCTCGGGCGTCTCGGCGCGGAAGAGCTGGATGAAGATCTGGCCGCCCTGCGCGGAGGCCGGCCAGTTGCGGTCGATCTCGTTGAGCCGGCGCACCTGGTCCGCGGTCGCGGTGAACTCCGTGGCGAGCCGGTCGAGGCTGCGCGCCTCGTCGTTCTGCGGTCGTTGCTGGTCGTCGAACTTGGGGGCGGCGTCGTGCGCCTGGTTGAGCCGACGCACCCAGGAGTTGCTCTGGAAGAAGTAGAAGAGCAGGGCCTTGGCCGTCTCGCGGCGCTGGTCCGGGTCCATCCGGCTCGCCCGACGGCGGAAGTCGGCGAAGGCGTCGTGGATGTTCCCGCGGCGTCCGGGACGGTCGGCCCGCAGCGGGGGGTGCGCGGCCGCGGCGTAGAACTGCCCGAACACCTGGTCGGTCCTTGCCTTGCTCACGTTCCCGATCGCCTCGAACTCGGCGAGCGTGTGCACCCGAGCGGGATCGCTGTGGGCGGCGACGTCGCGGCCGCGGACCAGGCGGTCGTAGTACTCCTGGATGAGCGTCGGCAGCTTCGCGCGCACCTTCTCCTCGTAGGTCTGCGACTCGCCGGGGAGGGTGGGCTGGAAGGTGGCGGCCGCGCGCCGCGGCGGACGCAGGGCCTCACGCAACTCGGTCCGCCGGGCCGGGTCGGTCGGTGAGGTCCCCGCGCGCAGGTCCGCCTCGGTGGCCGGGACCCGGCCGCGGAAGAAGTGCAGGAGCACCCGTTCGGCTCTGAGCATCGTCGCGCGCACCTGTTTGCCCTGATCGCGCAGGGCGTCCTTGCGTCCCTGGTCGGTCTCGGCCTCGAACTGCTCGGTGATCTGGTTGAGCCGCGTGAGCAGGGCGGGACGGCGCACCTGCGAGAGGTGGTGGAGCGCGCGCTCACGGTCGGCGGCATCGAACCGATCCACCAGGGCGATGAGCTCCTCGGCCGTGCGGTCCGAGTCGAAGCGGGCATCGAACGTCGTGGTGTCGAACGGGTACCGCGGCGCCCCGGCCGGGACGGCGTCGCCGATCACCTCGATCGTCCCCGCGGCCAGCGCCGCCCGGCCTCCCCGGAAGCGGGCGGCGAGGAACGCCTCGAAGCGGTCGTGCACGCTCGGGTGCAGCGTGGCGTCCATCCTGGCCAACGGGACTCCCCCGCCCCCGAAGATCGCCCGCAGGTCTCCGGCGTCGGACCCCTCGAGGAGGTCGAGCAGCGCGGCGCCGTCCTCGGCGATCGAGGGCACGGCCACCAGGTCCTGCACCAGCCCGATCTTGGCCGGGGCCAGGAGGTCCACACCGGGCGACGCAGCCAGCCACGCCTGGACGCCCGCCCTGGCCTGCACGTGGAAGTACCGGCGCAGCACGGCTTCGGTGCGGGCGAGCGCGGCGTTGGCGAGCGCCAGCTGCCTCTGCAGCGCGGCGTCGGCGCCGGCGGAGGCCTGCGCGGCGAGGGTGACGACGGCGACGCGCTCCCGGCCGTGCCGCTCGGCCGAGAGGTGGGCGAGGGCCGCCGTGAGGTCGGCGGGTGAGAACCGGTCGAGCAGCGCGAACACCTCCGCGGTGGACCGGTCGCTGTCGAGCCAGGCGTCGAGCGTCGCCGCGCTCGGCGCGAAGGCGGGTGCGCCGGCGGGGATCGGGTCGCCGAGCACCTCGACCGTGCCTGCGCGCAGCGCGTCCGCGCCGCCCCGGAACCGCCGGGCCACGAACCCGTCCAGGCGCACCCGGTTGTCACCGTTGATGTCGCTCTCGAGGTCGGCGAGCCGGACGCCGCCCGTGCTGAAGATCGCCCGGAGGTCACCGGCGTCGGAGTTCTCGAGGAGGTCGAGGATGCAGGTCTCGTCCTCGCCCAGGGTGGGCCCGTCGAGCATCTCCTTGATCAGCAGGGCCTCCTGCGGGGCGAGGAGGTCGAAGCCGGGGCTCGCCGCCTTCCACCGCCGCACGATCGCGCGCGCCTTGTTGTCGGCGTCGTACGCGCCGTCGATCCGGCCGCTCGCCGTGATGCCGTCCAGGTAGGCGTGGAGTTCCTGGTCGGACCACGTGCCCTCCTCGAGGCCCAGGAGGATGCCGATGGACTCGAACACACCGCGGCGGTGCAGCACCGGCCCGGCGCCGGAGCGCGCCTGCTGGACCACGTGCGCCAACTCGTGCGCGAGCAGGTGCCGGCCCTGCGGCGTCGAGGGGTCGTAGGTGCCGGGGGCGAAGGCGATGTGGTCGCCGAGGGTGAACGCGTTCGCCCGCAGGGCCCCGGCGGCGGCCGCGGCGGTGGGGTCGTCGTGGACGCGGACGCCGCTGAAGTCGTAGCCGAACCGCGCCTCCATGGAGCGGCGGAGCGAGGGCACGAGAGGGCGCCCGGAGGAGGCGAGCGCCGCGTCCACGCCGCCGGTGTCCAGGTCGCGGGTGTCCACGCCGTCCAGGGAGGTGCCGTGCCCCGTGCCGGCGCCCGCCCGCTCGGCGGTCTGCGTCGCGGGCTCGCGCTGCACCGCGGCGTCGTCCTTCTTCTTCTCCTCCGGCGCGCTCTGGGTGGTGGTCGCCTCGGACTCGGTGGCGGGGGTCGTGGTGGTCACCGGCCCGCCGGTGAGGGGGATGAGGGGACGCCCGACGCCGGGAAGCGCCGACCGGCTCGCCACGAACCTGGCGATGGCCTCCTGCTCGGCCCGCTCCCGGTCCGCCTGTTCGGCCGCGGCCTTGCTGCCGGGTGCGAACCGGAGCCCGCGCCGGAACGCCTCCTGATCGGCCGCCATGCGGGCGGTCTCGGCCCGGAACCGCTCGCGCTCGTCCGGGCCCTTCGGCGTCGCCGGGCCCTGCTCCTTGTAGGTCAGCGTCAGACCCACCTTCGTGGGCGCATTGACCGGGCCCTCGTACGTCACCTTCGCGGAGAGCCCGGGGGTGATCTTGTCCAACGGGATCTCGGGCGGCTGGAAGGGGAGTTCCTTGCCGGTGGCGGCGAGCGCCCCCACGCCCCCCGCCGCCAGCCCGAGTCCGACGGCGATCCCGGCCGGCGAGGTGGCGGCCGCCTTGACAGTCTTGACCAGGGGGTCGTCGAGCACCTTCTCCTTCAGCCGCTTGCCGGCCTCGGTCTCGAGCGCCGCCTCGGCGGCCTTGGTGAGGGCCTCCTTCTTCTTCTCGTCCTCACCCTTGGGGGCAGCGGTCTCCTCGCGGTGCACGGTCGCCTCCGCCGCCACCGGCACGCCGGCGAAGGACCAGCCGCTGACGCTGCCACCCCGGGCCACCACGTCAGCGGCCTTGTCGGCCTGCCGTTCGGCGGCGTCGTGCGGGTGGGAGACCCGGTGCGCCCCCGTGGTGGAGCGGCTCGCCTTGTCCCCCGGGGCTGGCGAGCGGGACACGGTGCGGCTCACCGGACCTCACCTCCCGGGCCGGCACGCCGCGGCTGATCCGGCGCCACGGAGCGCCACACGGCCTCGGCGGCCAACCGCCCAAGGTCGGCGGGCGTCGTCGCCGGCGTGCCCGGGACGCGAGGCCGCAGCACTGGTGCCGACCACGACGCCGTCGGGTCCTGCGCCACCGGCCAGGCCCGCTCCAGCCGGGCCAGTTCCTCGAGCCGGGCACTCAGGGCCTCGACGACCGCGTCCGCCTGCTCCGGCGGCACGCCCCGCAGCACGAGGTCCTCGATCTCGATCTCCACGCCGGCCGGCCTCATCGCGCACCTCGCGCGAGCGCCGTCGTCTCGGCGTCCGTGAGGGCGCGCTCGGCCTTGGCGTACTCCACCCGCGCCGCGTGCAGCACGTGCTCGGGTCGCACGGGCTCCCCCGCGGCGGCGGCGGCGAAGGCGGCGCCGACGGCGATCGAGCGGATCGAGCCCCCGGGCACCTGCAGCCGGGCGAGAGCCGCCGGTTCGAGGCCCTCGGTCGGCGTCGCCGCCGGGAACGCCCGCGCCCAGATCGCCGCCCGCAGCACCTCGTCCGGGAACGGGAACTGGACCACGAACCGCAGGCGGCGCAGGAACGCCTTGTCCACGTTGCTGCGCAGGTTGGTGGTGAGGATCGCCAGGCCGCGGTAAGTCTCCATGCGCTGGAGCAGGTAGGACACCTCGAGGTTGGCGTACCGGTCGTGGCCGTCCCGGACCTCGCCGCGCTTGCCGAACAGCGCGTCGGCCTCGTCGAAGAGCAGCACCGCACCGGAGGCCTCGGCGGCGGCGAACACGGTGCGGAGGTTCTTCTCCGTCTCGCCGATGTACTTGCTCACCACGGCCGCGAGGTCGATCCGGTAGAGGTCCAGGCCGAGGTCGCCGGCGATCACCTCGGCCGCCATGGTCTTGCCCGTCCCGCTCTCCCCGGAGAAGAGGGCGGTCACGCCGAGGCCGCGATTCGCCGCGCCGGCGAAGCCCCACCGCTCGTGCACGGTCCCCCGGTGGCGCACGTGATGGACCAGGTCGTGCAGGAGCGCCACCTGACCGGGCGGGAGCACCAGGTCGTCCCACCGCGCGCGCAGGTCGATGCGCTCGGCGAGCCCGTCCAGGCCCACCCGGGCCCGCTCCCGGCACAGGGCGCGCAGGCGGTCCGGCGCCGCGGCGGCGTCGAGCGCGAGGCCCCGCAGCTCGCGGGCCACACCGTTCAGCGTGGCCGGGCCGAACCGATAGTGCTGCGCCACCTCGTCGACGGCGCGGGCCAGATCCGGGGAGTAGCCGTCACTCGGGACCTCGCCGCCGCCGCCGTCGCCGTCGTCCAGGCCGAGCGCCGCCCGCCAGAGCAGGCGCTGCTCCGGCGGCTCGGGGA
>JARKOU010000118.1 GCA_029975645.1 Actinomycetales bacterium | reverse complement strand
GGGGCAACGCCTTCTTCGTCATCGAGATGACCCCGGCCGAGCCGCTGCTCGACGGCACCGCCCGGTTCGACTTCAGCAAGACCTGGCGCGCCGTTCTCGAGGGGACCAGCGCGGGCGTCATATTGTCCGCCGGCGACCCCGTGGCGGGCAGCGCCGGCTACGTGGCCCTCGAGACGGTGGACGGGGTGCTCGACGGGCGGGCCGGCACGTTCGTGTTGCAGCAGTGCGGCACGATGACGGCAGGCTCGCCGACGCTCACGTGCGCCGTTGTCCCCGGGTCGGCCACCGGTGAACTGGTGGGCCTGCAGGGAACGGTCGAAATCCTCTCGGCCGAGGGCGAACACGAGGTGCAGGTCAGCTACTCCCTCGGGTGATCGGGGGCGGCTCAGGAGCCGTGGGTCGCGAGCCAGGCGAGCGCCTCGCGGCGGGACAGCGGTGGCAAGCGGTCGGCGTGCGCAGCCACGTAGGCGCGCACCCAGGCGGCGTCGGTCTTGCTGTGCTGACGCAGGGCCCAGCCGATGGCCTTGCGGGCGAAGAAGTCGGGGTCGTCCCAGCTGCCCTCGATGGCGTGTGTGAGCAGGGCGCGGTCGGTTCCGGCCTTGGAGCCCAGTTGGCAGATGATGGCCACGCGCCGCACCCACAGGTTCTCCTCGCGCGCCCACCCGCCCAGGACCGGGGTCATCACTTCGGGTGCAGACCGGAGGAGGTCGCCGACGCAGTGGGAGGCGATCTCGTCGACGACGTCCCACCAGGCCCCGGTGGTGACCAGGTGTTTCAGCAGGGCGATTGAAGCGGGGTGGGGGTCGCGTGCCCAGGCGCGATAGCGGCGGTGGCGCCACAGCCCGATCGCCGCATACCACTCTTCGCGATGGGTCACCTCGTCCCAGAGGGCGGCGATCGTCGCGCGCCAGGCATCCGCGTCGGGCAGGGGGTGAGCCTCGAACACCGGCCGCAGCGCAGCGCGCACCTCCGCGCTCGCCAACCCCCAGTAGGGCAGCGCCGACTTCATGTAGCGCTGTTGGTGGACCGCCCGTTCCGGATTCGCCCGCTCGGCGAGCGCCGCCCGAACGGCGGCGACGAGCGTGGTGTCGGCGGTCACGGCCTTCAGCCTAGGGCGAGGCGCGTCGCGTGCGCACTGACAGACGCGGGCCGGTCTGCTCTACTGGGCGGGTGCCCCCACGCGACGAGGCCGATGCCTTCGACACGATGATCG
>JARKOU010000115.1 GCA_029975645.1 Actinomycetales bacterium | reverse complement strand
CTCTCGGGGAACACCTGGCGGTTCCTGCTCAACGGCACGTTCGTGGCCGGGCAGGTGGACGTGGTCTTCGACCTCACCGCGTTCGCCGTCAGCCCCGCGCGCGCACCCCCGGCCGGCACCACCCTGACCCGGTCCTTCCAGGTGGTGGGTGCCACCGCGGACGTCGTGCGCACGGTCCCCGTGGTGGACGACCCGGCCACCACCGACGTCGTCGAGTCCGGCGAGCTGACCGTTCCCCTCGCGGGTGCCAGCCTCGGCCGCGACCTCCTGAACAGCCTGAAGTACCTGGCGATCCGCTTCCGCGGGTCCTCCGGCTTCGCCGTCGACCACGCCACGATCAACGGCGACGAGATCGAGCTCCGCGGCCCGGACGGCGCGCTGATCGCCCTCTCGGCCCCGATCCGGGTCGGCGAGACCGACATCTACCGGTACGGCTTCACGGCCACCCTCGCCGCCGGCTCCTACACGATCACCTTCCTCGCCGGCCGGTTCGCAGACCTGGGCGGGCGCCTCAACTCCGCCGAGACCGAGCGCCTCACCCTCACCGCTCCCACCGCCGCTCTCGTGGACCCGACGCCGGGTTCCGTAGTCGACGTCGCCGACCTCGCCGGCCGCGGCTGGGTGGACATCACGTTCCCCACGATCAACGGGGTCGCGATCGACCCGGCCTCGATCACCGACGCCGACGCCGAGATCGCGATCACCGCGAATGGTGTGGACCTCGTGGTGATCGGTGCCGGCATGCTGGTGAGCGGCACCACGTACCGCTACTTCTTCTCGGGTCACACTGCGGGCGACCTGGTCATCACGTTCGTGGACGGCTCGTGGCAGAGCACGCAGGGCACCCCGTTCGCCGCCGCCACCCACACCGCCCCCACCCCGGACGCCACCGCCGCGGCCACGGTGCTGCCGCGGACGTGGGTGGGCGTGCGGCTCACCCCGACGGCGGGCGCGCAGGTGGACGTCGCAACGCTCGGGAGCAACGACCTCGCCTTCACCGGCGGCGGCACCGAGGCGCTGACCTTCACGTCGGTCCTGTTCGCCGACGGCGTCGCGCGGTACTCCTACACACTCGCCACCCCGCTCAGCGCCGGCACCGTGACGGTCACGTTCGCGGCCGGGGCGTGGGCGGACACGGCGGGCAACCTGGCTGCCGGCGGCTCGCAGACCTTCCGGATGATCGAGCAGGGCACGTCGTTCTTCATCGAGTTGTCCGGCGGGATCATGCTGCAGGCCGGCGACTTCCTCGACGAGCCCCTGATGCACATCAAGGCCGAGGTGGTCCTCGAGATCGACTACGCGCGGCTGGTCTTCATCCTCACCTTCGCCGGCCAGATCGACGTCTACGGCCTCGGCACCCTCGGCGCCACCGCGGGCCGGTTCGTGCTCGCCGTGGGAGATGAGTCGACCAACCCGATGTACCCCGTGCCGCAGTTCTGGGGCGTGGCGTCCATCGAGACCAACTTCGAGGCGCTCCAGCCGTACGGCCTCTTCCTCGACGGCTCGGCGCAGCTCCGGGTCAACCTCACCAACGAGGTCAAGACCGAGACCCTGACCCTGCCCGGCGTTGGCGCAGGCGGTGCCGACCTCACCGAGACGTTCGTGCTGCAGCCGTTCTCCTTCGGCTTCCAGATCGTGGGGCAGGCGATCGTCGCCCCCGCTGGGACCGAGTTGATGCGGATCCAGGGCGGCCTCTACCTGAACATCTCGATGGATCCCCCCGAGCCGGCACTCGACCTGTTCATGACCGGGAGCCTGTCCTTCGGCTCCGGCTCGGCGCGACTCGAGTACGGCTCGGTGACCGGGTTGCTGATGATCCGCACCAGCTTCGCCGGCGGCGGCATCCCAGGCGTGGCGGGGAGCATCCGGGTGTCCACCGGCGTCGGCATCGGCCTGCCGAACGTGGGCTCGCTGTTCTCCGCCACCGGTTCGGTGAACGTCATCTTCAACACGACGCTGGCGGACCAGACGTTCGTGGTCCCGAACGCGTTCCTGCCGCTCCTTCTCCCCGGACAGTCCCCGGTCTTCTACATCCCGAAGTCACCGCCGGGCATCGACGGCCAGCCTGACCCGAACGCCCCGGCCGGCGGCGCGATCTACGTGGTCGCGAGCATCCAGGCCGAGCTGACGATCGGCGGCGCCCTCACGCTCTCGGGCTTCATCGGGTTCACGGCGGCGATCGACCCGACCGGGACCGCGTACCTCAAGGTCGACGGGATGGTGGGCACCACGATCCCGTACCTCGGGTCCCTCACCGGGGCGCTGAACCTCGCGGTGTACGTCGGTGCCCAGACCGGTGTGGTCGGCCGCGTGCAACTCACGCTCGGTGTAAACTCCGTCCCGGGCCTGGCGCTCAACGGCCAGTTCCTCCTGGAGATCAACACCTTCTCCACCGCCCGGCAGATCCGCACCTTCGTGGTGGACGCCCAGATGGTGAACGGCAACCCCGTGTTCGGCGGCTTCCAGCGCCAGAACGGGCAACTCGTCGTGGCGAACCAGACCATCAACGTGGTGGCCGGGTTCCGCCTCGAGATGTACGGCTCGTTGCGGGCGATGAACGTCCTCGACATCAGCGGTCACGTGGTCCTGACGATCGGGGCGAGCGAGGTCAGCCTCATCGTCAACGGCGCGGCGATCCTCTCCCCGTTCGGGAACATCACGATCCGCGACAGCGGCTTCCGGATCACCAACAAGGGCCTGGTGGCTCGGCTCGATCTGTCCCTCGGGGCGGACTTCGGTAGCTCGATCGGGCTGGGCTTCTCCGTCAGTGCCGTGCTCGCCATCAACACGACCGGGGCGACCGCGACGTTCGGGTCCACGAACGTGGCTCCCGGCTTCCTCCTGCGGCTGGACGGGTCCATCAACTTCCTCGGCTTCGCCCGAGGCAGCGGCTTCGCCGAGATCCGGATCGCCTCGGGTGCGTTCGAGATGTCCTTCGGGGTGTCCTTCGACCTCGCCGGCCTGAAGTTCACGGCATCCGGGGTCGCCGGCGTCTACTCGAACGGCATCGTCATGGCCGTGTCGGTGAGCGCCTCGGCTGATGCGTTCATCTTCAGCCTGTCCGCGAACGGGACCCTGCGCCTGAACACCACCGGCGTGACGCGGCTGGGCATCGACCCCGGCTTCAAGCTGCAACTCACCGGTTCGGTCACCCTGCTCGGCATCTTCAGCTTCAACGCCGGGTTCACGATCGAGGTCGGAAAGACCAGCGCGACCGACACCACGTATTCGGCGGGCGACTGGTACCTGCAGGCGTACGCCGGGCTGTCGTTCTTCGGGTTCGACCTCAGCGGTTCCATCTTCCTGAACTCCGAGGGCAACTTCAGCCTGGTTCTCTCGGGTCGGATGCAGCTCGGCGGCAGCTTCATGGGCATCCGCGGTGACTTCTCCCTCGAGGTCTCCTTCCTCAAGCACGAGGACCAGTGGGGCATCACCTACTACACGCTGATCATCGGAGGCTCGGCGAGCGTCGAGGTCTACTTCGACTTCAAGATCTTCGAGATCAGCCTCGGGGTCGGGCTGTCGCTCTCGGTCTCGGCCGACTCCCGCGATGCCGACGTCAACGGCTACGTGCCGCTGAAGTTCCGGATCACCGTGCGCTTCAAGGTGCTGGGCACGTGGTACTCGCGCAGCGACACCTTCACGATCGGCACCGTCCGGTTCCCGGTGATCCCCTACCTCGCCAGCAACGGCCGCACCGACTACACCGCCGACCCGGGGTCGTCGGGTACCTACCGCAACCTGCGCGCCTGGGAGTCCACGGACACGCAGCTGTACCTCAACGTCGGCGCGCTGCCGCAGCGCACCGCCCGCAACGTCTTGGGCTCCGTGACGAGCGAGACCGTGTACATCGAGCAGATCGGAGCGCTCGACGCGAACGGCAGGGCGACCATCAAGGTGACCGCGTTCGGGTACTCACGCACCTACGCCCACGTCGAGAGGATCTACGCCAACTTCGGTGACGGCATCGACAACGTCACCATCGACCCGGGCGTCCAGATCCCCGTCACCTTCGACATGGGGTCCGAGAACGATGTGATCCTCCTGCAGGGCTCCGGCCAGGGCAGCGTGCTCAGCGGTGGCTCCGAGAACGACACGATCACCGTGGCCGGAACGGCGACCGCGACCGCGAACGGTGGCAGCGGCAACGACGTCCTGCGTCACACCGGCACCGGCACCGTGACCCTGAACGGCGACGGCGACAACGACACGCTGGTCGGGAACGCCGCCACCGACATCCTCAACGGCGGCGATGGCAATGACACCGTCTCCGGCCCGGCGCGGCAGTACGACGGCGGCGCGGGTAACGACGTCATCACCGCGACCGCCGCCGTGTTCACGTCCCCGGACACCCAGGTGGTCCTCGGCGGCACCGGCACCGACCGGCTCACCCTCGTGCTGGGCGGCGCCGCCGACGTCCTCACCATCTCCAACCCGTCGCTCGGGCTCCTCCGGCACACCCTCAACGGTCAGACCAAGGACGTCCTCTCGATCGAGAACCTCGTCCTCGACCTCGGCGCCGGCCCGGACCAGCTCACGCTGAGCGACATCACCGCAGCCGGGTCGGGCGCCGGTCAGGTGGAGACGGTCGAGGTCGTGCTGGGCGCCGGCGCCACGGACGTCGTCACCGTGCTCGGCTCCGACAGCGCGGGCGACTCCTTCGCGGTCTCCACCGACGGCGCGCGGACCAAGGTGATCCGCTCGACGGCGACGTCGTACTCCCTCTGGATCGCCGGGGGTGTCCGCGCGCAGGGTGACGCGCTGGTGATCAACGGGCGCGGCGGCAACGACATCATCGACGCCTCCGCCACCACGCTGGACCAACTCGCCCTGACCCTGATCGGCGGCGAGAACGACGACACCCTGGTCGGGTCCCGGTTCAACGACATCCTGGACTCCGGCGCGGGCAACGACACCGTCACCGGCGGCCTCGGGCAGGACACTTTCCTGGACTCCGGTGGCAACGACACCCTCGTCGAAACCTTCGCGACCGGTGACTTCGGCCTCTACGACAACCTCTTCGTGGTGGGCCTGGCCGTGGGCACGGACTTCGGCGTCGGTTCCGTGGCCGAGTACCTGAACCGCATCTTCGAGAACGCGGTGCTCACCGGAGGCGCCGGGAACACCACGTTCCTCATCGGAGACTTCGACGGAACGGTCACCGTGGCCGGCGCCGCACGCGCGGCGAGCCCGTGGACGGGGAACGCCACCATCAACCCGGCCGGTGGCAACGACCTCATCCGCGTCGAGCTGACCCACTCGACCGGTCTGGTTGTCCACGTGGCCGACTCCACCGGATCCGACGTCCTCCAGGTGTTCGGCTCGACGGCGCCCGACGACCTCATCGTGGACACCCTCGGCCCCGACGGCCGCATTCGTCGGGTCTCCTTCTCCGACACCGGCGTGATGACGACGCTCGGCACGATCACCCACGCGAATGTGGAACTGGTCGAGGTCAACACGCTCACCGGTGGCGACCGCGTGGCCGTGCGCGCGATCGCCGTGGAGCACCGGATCCGCACCGGTGAGCACACCGACCGGATCGCCGTCGGCTCGAATGCCGCAGGCGCGGGAACCACGAACGCGGCGTGGACCAACAGCGGCGGCACCGTCAACGCAATCAGCGCGCTCCTGGTGGTCGACGGCGGCTCCGGCCCCGGCGCGCTCACCGGCGCCGACCTCCTCGCCGTCGACGACACCGGCGACACGGCCGCCAACACCGGCGAGCTGACCACCACCCGGATCACCGGCCTCGGCATGACCGCCACCTCGGGGCTCGCCGGCATCACCTACACCGCGTTCGAGGCCCTCACCATCGACCTCGGCTCCGGCGGCGACACCTTCACCGTCCACTCGACACACACCGGCACGACGGCGCTCACCGCCAACAACGGCGCCGACACCGTCGTCGTGCGCAGCGTCTCCGGCGTCACCTCGGTGGCCACGGGCGCCGGCAACGACACCGTGCGCGTCTCGTCCACGCTCACCGGCATCGGCGGGAACCTCGTCGGCATCGCGGCCCCGCTCAGCATCACCGGCGGCGCGGACACCGACACGCTGTACGTCGACGACGCCGCCACCGTTCTGGACCGGATCGGCGTGGTCACCGGGACCACGATCGCGGGCCTCGGCATGACCGGCGGCTCACCGAAGCCGAGCCTGGTCCAGGTGGTGACGGTGCTCGGCGCCGTCGACGGCCGCTTCACCCTGACCGTGGCCGGCCTCGGCACCACGGCGCACCTCGCCTTCGACGCCACCGCCGCGCAGGTGCAGGCCGCGCTCGAGGCACTCGTGGGTGTGGGCGCGGGCAACGTCGTCGTGACGAAGGCCGGTGGCCGCTGGACCATCGCGTGGACCGGGACCCTCGCGGGTGCGGCCGGATGGGCGCGGACGATCACCCTCAACCCCGTGGCCGGGTACCCGCTCGTGGCGGCCCCCGCCGGAACCGTCACCACCGGCGCGCTCGCGATGACCGACGGGCTCATCGCCTACCTGGCGTTCGAGACCCTCGACCTCACCCTCGGCTCGGGCGACGACGTCCTGAACGTCGACTCCACCCACGCCGCCACCACGGCGGTGCACGCCGCGGACGGTGACGACCGGGTGTTCGTCGAAGCCGTCGCCGGCACCACGACCATCGAGGGCCAGGCCGGCGACGACTTCCTCGTGGTGAACGCCGTGCCCGGTCCGGTCGGCACCAACCCGATGGCCGGCCAGGTGCTGAACCTCGACGGCGGCGCGAACTCCGACTACTTCCTCATCGACCTGTTCGGCGTCGGCAACAGCCGGATCAACACCCTCGACGTCGCCGACGGCGGCACGAACGTCCTCGTGGTGAGCGGTTCGGCGGCCGGCGACACGTTCCTCTTCCGCCGGAACGCCAGCCGCGCCCTGATCGCCCTGCTGTCCGAGCCGGGCGCCACGCCTGGCCAGTTCGGCGCCGTCGAGAAGGTCACCTACGGCTCCGAGATCACCGGCGGCGTCGTCGTCAACGGGCGCGGGGGAGACGACGCCTTCGCGTTCGACGACACAGCCTCGGTCATGACGGTGAACGGCGACTCCGGCAACGACGTCTTCCGCTTCGGCCAGCTCTACACGGCGTACACCGCCGACGCCGAGTTCCCGGCCACCGACTTCTTCCTCTCCACTCGCGGCGCACTCACGCGCGGCGTGTCCTTCACCGCGTCCGTCTACGGCGGGACGGGCGACGACGTGTTCGAGGTGTTCCGCAACGTCGCCACGCTGAACCTCTACGGCGACGCCGGTGACGACACCTTCGTGATCCGCTCCTTCGTGGGGGAGTCCGAGCTCACCGCGCTGGACGCCGGCGAGGGCCGCAACTTCATCCAGTACGCCGCGAACGCGCCGGTCAACATCGACGGCGGGTCCGGCTACGACCTCGTGGTCATCATCGGGACCGAGTTCAACGACACCTTCGTGATCACCGCGGACGGCGTCTACGGCGCCGGCCGCGTGGTGCGATACGTCAACGTCGAGAAGGTCTCCATCTACGGCATGGAGGGCGACGACGTCTTCCACGTCCTGTCCACCAACCCAGCCGTCGAACTGAGCATCTTCGGCGGCCTGGGCTCCGACCGCATCGAGGTCGGCAGCGCCGCGCCGGCCGTCCAGGCGGACGACCTGCTCGGGCACACGGGTCTCATCCGCAATTCGGTGGAGAGCACGGTGCCGGGTAGTGCGTGGGTCGGTCTGCCGGTGGACGGCATCGCCGCCGAGATCATGGACAACGACGAGCCCACCGTGGTGGTCGCGCCCGTGGGCGGCCCGCTCGTGCTCACCGAGGGTGGGCAGGGGGCCGTGACCGTGCGGCTCACGAAGGCGCCGCTCGTCACGGTGCAGGTGACCCTGAGCGTGCCGGCCATCGATCCGACGTCCACCAGCCGGGCCCGAGCGCTCGAGCTCTCCCTCGACGGCGGCGTCACGTGGCAGACGTCGGTGACCCTCGTGTTCCTTGCCGGTGACACGGCTCAGCGGACCGTCCAGGTCCGGGCGACGGCCGACCTCGCCGCCGAGGGCGAGAAGTCGCACCCGATCGACGCGATCGTCACCGGCGGCGAGTACGCCGGAGCGCTGGTCGCCACCACGTTCGTGCGCGTCCTGGACGACGACGTCCCCGAGGTCCCCGTGGTGGTCCCCGACGGCGGTGTGCGTGTGGTCGAACCCGCCGGTGGGACCGGTGGCACCACGGCCACCTATCAGGTGCGGCTCACCGCGACACCGCTGGGCCCGGTGACGGTTCTGGTCACGGCCCCGACGGGCCTGCAGCTCTGGAACGGCGCCGCGTGGGTCAACGCCGTCACGCTCACCTTCACGGCGGCCGGCGCCCAGACGGTCCAGGTGCGCGCCGTGGACGACGCGGTGGTCGAGGGCCAGCACGTCCAGGGCATCACGGCCGCGGTGACGTCGGTCGACCGGATCCTCGGCACGGTGGCCGGCGCCGGCGGGTTGGCGAACGAGTTCGCCTTCGCCTCCGGTCAGCCTGCCGGCGCGCTCAAGGGCTTCCTCATCCGCATCACCTCCGGTGCGGGCGCCGGCCAGGTGCGCCGGATCTGGACCAACACCGCCTCGATGATCGAGATCGAAGGCGCGTGGGACGTGGCGCCGTCGGTGGGTGACTCGTTCGTCATCACCGGCTACACCGCGCCGGTGGTCAACGCCGAACTCGTGGGCACCGTGACCGCCGTCTCGGGCGACCTGAAGACCGTGACCCTGTCCGGCGTCAGCCTGCCGACGGCGAACGGCGGCCTGACCGGAGCGTTGCTGCGGCTCGTCGGGGCCAATGGCACCGCCACGTACCGCACGATCGCCACCAACACCGCTACCACGATCACCGTCACTGACCCGTGGGGGGCGGGCACGTTCACCCTCGGCACCAGCCAGGTGTACGTGGCCGAGGTGCCCGGCGCCGTCGTCGAGCGCGTGAACGTCCTCGTCTTCGACGGCGACACCCCCGGCGTGGTGGTCACCCCGATCGGTGGGCCCATCCGGCTCGTCGAGGGCGCGACCGCGGGCCAGTTCGGGGCGACCGGGCAGTACACGGTGCGCCTCACCCAGGCCCCTGCGGCAGGCGAGACCGTCACGGTGAGACTGAACGCGATCGCATCCTTCACCCTCGACATGGGCGGCCCGCAGTGCGGCCTGCCGGACGGTTGCCACGCGGTCCAGCTCGAGTTCGTGGACGCCGCGGGCAACTCGCTCGGCACCCAGCTCGCGCTCACCTTCACCGCGGCGAACTGGATGACGGCGCAGACCGTGCGGATCCGCGCGATCGACGATGCCGTCATCGACGGCGGCGACGTCCAGGAGTTCGCCGACGCCGCCCGCCGCCTCCACCTCATCCAGGGCCCGCTGTACGTCTCCGGCGGCGAGGACCCCAACCCGCCGGTGACCCTTGCCCTCGACGCGTACCTGCCGATCGTGCTGCCGGGCGAGTCCTCCGACCACCCGAACCCCGTCGCCGCCAGCAGCGCCGGCGCCATCGAGACCGCGCAGGTGGACACCCTCGTGGTGCACAACGAGGACAGCCCTGCGAACGACGTCGGCGTCCTCACCAACGGCCGGATCACCGGACTCGGGATGGCGGCTGACTACGCGCTCGCCGGGCGTCCGGTGCTCGGCGGCATCCGGTACGTCGAGTTCGAGGACCTCACCGTGCTGCTCGGCTACGGCGACGACACCTTCACGGTCGAGTCCACGCACGCCGGCACCACCACCATCGACGCCGGCCTGGGCGACGACGTCGTCACGGTGCGCACCGTCTCCGGCCACACGCGCGTGATCGGTGGCCCCGCCACTCTCGCGTTCGGCCGGACCGATGACGACACGTTCGAGATCGGCACGGCCTCCGGGCTGCTCGACCTGCTCGCCGCGCTGCTCGTGCTCGAGGGCGGTGTGGGCGACGACGTCGCGAACCTGCACGATGGCGGCGACGTGAACGACAACCTCGGCCGGCTCACCCAGACCACGCTGTCCGGGCTGGACATGGTGGCGCGGTCCGCCGTCGACTCCCTTGGCCGCCCGCTCGACCAGCTGTACTCGGTCACGCCGGCAGCCGGGGCCACGGAGTTCACCGTCCTGCTCTCCCAGGTGCGGGGAGGCGTGGCGAGCGGGATCGGAGCCGTGACGTTCGCCGTCGGCGCCTCGGCCGAGCCCGTCCGGTCCGCGCTGCAGTCTCTCCTCTTCCCGACCACGTCAGGCGCCGACCCCGGCGTCTCGATGAGCTGCGGCATCGAGGGCAACACGCGCTGCGCGGCGAGCGTGTACGTGTGGCTGGTCGGCGGGACCTACCTCATCGGGTTCCGCGGCGAGGTGAACGAGGACCCGCTCCTGCCGATCACCATCGGTCTCGCGGCGCTCGGCACGTCCGCTACCGCGGTGGCCGCGGACGCCTCCAGCCAGGCCGGAATCCGGTACGTGGGCCTCGAGACGCTCAACCTGGCGCTCGGCTCGGGCTCCGACGTCCTCAACGTCCAGGGCACGCTGCCGGTGACGAACGTGTCCTTCGGGAACGGCGACGACCGCGTCTACATCTCGTCGCGGGCCGACGTCGGACTGACCGAGAAGCCCCAGTTCCTCGACGGCGACCTCGACCAGGTGCAGGGCACCCTCAACCTCGACCTCGGCGCCGGGCGCCACACCCTGCTGGTCAGCGACGAGGGTGCGGGCGCGGGCGACGGCACCGCGGCCGCCCCGGTGCTCATCACCGACGTCGCCTCCGCGGCGATCGCCCGCGACGCCGACCTGGCCGCGAACGGCGAGATCTTCGTGGTCGGTCTCGCCCCGGTCGGCCTCTCGTGGCGCACCAACACCGCGGCTCAGGCGGGCGGGGTCGGCACCCTCGCCGACGGCGTCCGCATCTGGACCAGTGGCTACGCGGACACCATCGTCATCGACGGGACGCACGAGCGGGCCGGTGTGCGCACCACCACCTGGCTGAACACCGGCCTCGGGAACGACACCGTCACGGTGACGCTCACCGCCGGCCAGGACGGTTTCTTCGTCCTGAACACCCAGGGCCCGAACGACAACGTCCTCGACCTGGCCGCGAACCTCGACGACGGCGACGAGCCGGTCGTGGCGGACCGGGTGGTCTCCGTGACGGTCAACGGCACGCCGATCGACCCCAAGCGCTACGTGGTTTCCTCCAGCCTCGACACGATCGGCCTGTTCGACTCGCTCGTCCCCGGCGACGTCGTGACGGTGACGCTGCGCCTCGTCGCCTGGGCCGTCCAGAGCTCGGGAACGTTCGACCTGGGGACCCTCGCCGGGCTCGTCGGCTACCGCGTCTGGGTCAACGGGCGCCTCCTCACCGCGCCCGAGGTCACCCTCACCGGCACGGTGCTCACCTTCGCGGCCCCGGCGCAGCGCGACGGCAGCCCGGCGCACGTCGTCGTCGAGGTCACCCGGACCAGCACCGAGACGTTCACGATGCCGGACGCCGGTGCGATCCTCCCCGCCGGGACGAGCGACGACGACCTCGTCAACGGCCAGGGGTCCACGCTTCCCCTGGTGATCTTCGGCGGCATCGGCGAGGACAAGCTGAACGGCGGCACCGGCGGCGACATCGTCTTCGGCGACCGCGGCCTCGTGCAGTGGGTCAACGCGGCCGGCCAGGTGGTCGCGCAGTCCGGCAACGGCGGCGTGGACGACTTCACCGACGGCGCCGTGCGGCCGCTCGGGCTCGTCTCGACGGTCGACCCGACCATCGGCGGCAAGGACGTGATCACCACCGGCGTGGGCGCCGACATCGTGCTCGGCGGCGCGGGCGACGACCAGATCACCACCAACCGCGGCGAGAACGGCGCGTCGGACGCCTCCGGCATCGTGTTCGGCGACCACGGCTTCATCGACTGGGTCTCGCTGGACGCGAACACGGCAGACCTCGACCGGGTGTGGTCTACAGACCCGGCGTTCGGCGGAGTGGACACCATCACCACCGGGGTCGGCGACGACCTCGTCGTCGGCGGCACCGGCGGCGACACGATCACTGTCTCCGACGGACGGAACGTGGTGCTCGGCGACAACGGCCGGTTCACGGCGACCTCACCGGTGGTCCCCAGTCCGGCGTGGGGAACCCTGGCGCTCACGGCCGGCCGACTCGAGACCACCGACCCGACCGTGGGCGGCGGCGACACCATCACCTCCGGCGCCGGGATCGACCTGGTGCTCGGTGGGGCGGCAGGCGACATCGTCGCGGTGGGCGCGAACGACGACGTCGTCGTCGGCGACCACGGCTTCCTGGACCTCGCGGTGCGGACGGCCGCCCTGCGCGTCATCACGGTCACGGTCACCGACAACGGCATCGGGGGGAATGACACCCTCCGCGGTCAGGCCGGGATGGACGTCCTCATCGGCGGCACGGGCTCCGACCGCATCGACGGCGGCACCGAGGAAGACCTGATCTTCGGGGACAACGTCTCTCTCGACCGCTCCGCGACGTTCGGCGTCCATACCAACCCGCGGTACCGGGCGCTCTCCGGCGCGCAGATCTACAGCACGGACCTGACGACCGCCGGCAACGCCCTGGTGACGTCGACGTCGCAGAACAACCCCGCGGGCGCGACGGCGTGGTCCGACTTCCGGATCACGTTCCTGGACCACGACCTCGCCACCCAGGCCGCCGCGACGTTCGGTGTGGACGGGAAGCCTGAGCCGTCGAGCACGTTCGGCGACGACTACATCGCCGGCGGCGCACACGACGACATGATCTTCGGCCAGCTCGGCAACGACGTGATCCAGGGCGACGGCTCGATCGACGAGACCGTGGCGGCGTCCCGCAACGCCGCCGGGTACCTGGTGCTCGACCCCTCCGTCGAGGGCGCCAGCGACGGCGACGACTACATCGAGGGCGGCGGCGGCTCCGACGTCGTGTTCGGCAACCTCGGCCGCGACGACATCATCGGCGGCAGCTCCGCGTTGTTCTCGCTGGTCACGAAGGCCCAGCGGCCCGATGGTGCCGACCTCCTCTTCGGTGGCGCGGGCACCGACGTCGGCCGCAACGACGACACCGCGTTGCACGGCCGCGACTCGGACACGATCGTCGGCGACAACGGGAACATCCTCCGGATCGTCACCGTCACCAACGCGACCTCGGGGGCGACGGCCTACCGCACCTTCACCTACGACACCTACGCGGGCACCGGTGAGGTCCGCCTGATCCCGCGCGCCGTCGTCCTCCTCGACTACACCCCCGGCGGCCCGGACGTCGACGTGAACGCCCTGACGGGCGACGTCGTCGGCAACGACGAGGTCCACGGCGAGTCGGGTGACGACACGGTCTACACCGGCGGCGGCAACGACGTCGTCTTCGGCGACGCCGGCGACGACGACCTCATCGGCGGCTGGGGCCACGACTGGATCTCCGGCGGCACGGGCATCGACGGCATCCTCGGCGACGACGGCCGGATCTTCACCAGCCGCAACGGCTCGACCGAGCCGCTGAACGGCGTGACGACGGCGAACGCCCAGGTCGACGTCTCGACGCCGGGCAAGGTCCAGGTGGCGACGCTTTACCCGACCGGGCAGCTGAACAAGCGGGTGGACCTCACGCCGTTCGCCGTGAACGGCGCCTTCGCCGACACCCTCTACCAGGCCCGCTACGCAAACGACGTCATCTTCGGCGGCTGGGACGGCGACTTCATCCACGGCGGCTCCGGTGATGACGCGATCTCCGGCGCCGAGGCGCTCGCCACCTCCTACGCGCCGACGTACGCGGTCGGCACCGACGGGCGACTGGCGGCCACCGGCGTCGTCGAGACCGGCTGGAACCGGCCGTTCAACGACGGCACGCTGCTCGGCTTCGACACGGCCACGGGCATGTTCGTCCTCTACGACGAGTACAACCCGATGCGGAAGATCCTGCTGAACGCGAACGGCAGCCTCAGCGCCACCGGCGCCGGCCTCGAGTGGTTCCTCAACTTCAGCCACACCGAGGGCCGCTTCGACGCGGTCGCCACCACCACGCGCACCGACGGCGACGACGTGGCCTTCGGCGACCACGGCAACGACTGGCTCGTGGGCGGCACCGGCCGCGACACGCTGTGGGGCGGCTGGGGCAACGACCTCCTGAACGCTGACGACGTGCTCACCACCAACGGCGGCCTCAACGACCAGCCGGAGACGAACACGTCCTACGAGGACCGCGCGGTGGGCGGTGCCGGCCTCGACGTCCTCATCGCCAACACGGGCGGCGACCGCCTCATCGACTGGGTGGGCGAGTTCAACAGCTACCTGGTGCCCTTCGCGCCGTTCGGCCTCGGGACGGTCAGCCGGCAGGTGCCGCCGGCACTGTTCGAGTTCCTGTACGCGCTCTCGGCGGCGCAGGGTGCGGACTCCACGATCGCGCAGCTGTCCGGCGCGATGTACGCGGCGCGCAACGGCGAGCCGTACGGCGAGATCGGCCTCGTCACCCAGAAGGACCACGGCCTGTGGCAGGACCAGACCGGCGGCCCGCGCGACCCGCAGCCCGGCAACGTGCCCGGCGGGAAGAGGGACGTGCTGCGCTCGGCGTCGTTCAACGCCGGCACGGCAGAGGCGTTCTTCGCGGACTCGGGGGTCTTCGCGGTCTCCGGTGGGACTCTCACCGTTACTGCGGCCTCGACCAGCGGCGACGCCGTGGCGGTTTACGACATCGACCAGTACCTGCCGATCTACTACGAGATCAACGCGCAGGTGTACCTGACCAAGCCGACCGCCGGCTGGAAGGCGAACGCGTACGTCGTGTTCGACTACTTCAGCCCCACCGACTTCAAGTTCGCCGGCGTGGACCAGTCCACCAACAAGTTGGTGATGGGTCGGCGGACCGCCGCCGGGTGGGTGGTGGACGTTCAGACCCCCGTCTCCGGCGGTGTGAAGTTCGACCAGTGGTACACGATGCTCGTGGCCGTGAACGGCACCACGGTGACCGTGCTGCTCGACGGCGTCGCGGCCTTCACGCACACCTTTGCGCCGCGCGTGGTCGAGGGCGAGGCCGTGGGGCTGAACAAGGGCTTCGTGGGCGTCGGCTCGACCCAGTCGCGCGGGAAGTTCGACAACATCGCCGTCCAGGTCCTCCCGCCCGCGATCACCCTCGACGTCACCGAGTCCTTCGACGGCGGCGCGGGCCTGGTCGACGACGTCGTCTCCCCGGCGTGGACGGCAGGCGGCGGCGTCCTGACGGGTACGGCAACGACTGGCATGCCCGCAATGGCGCTGACCGACCTCCCGCGGCTCGACCCGAACGCCTTCCTCGAGATCACCGCCGTCGTGCGGCCGGGCGCCGGCGCCCGGGTGGGGGTGGCCTACGACGTCTACGACGCCACCACCTACAAGTTCGTGGTCCTGGACCTCGCCGCGCAGACCGTGGTGTTCGGGCACGTCGCGGGCGGGGCGCGGGTGGTCGACGAGACGATCGCCCGGTCGCTGGTGGCCGGCACCGCGTACACGATGCTCCTGACCGTCAAGGGCGCGTCAGTTTCCCTGGCGCTCAACGGCACGTTCATCCGGTCGCGGGCGTACAGCGCCGCCCTCGCCGACGGCGGGTTCGGGCTGGTGGTCCAGGCCGGCAGCGCGGGGGTGGAGTCCGTCCGGGTGCGGACCGATTCCCCCGCGGCGGGGTCGGGGACCAGCGTGTCCCCGCCGCCACCCCCACCGGCGGTGCCCACCGTCTCGATCGGCAGCTTCTCGGTGAACGAGGGGCGCAGCGGCAGCACGGCGGTCACGCTCCCGGTCACGCTCTCGGCGGCGTCGACGTCGACCGTGACGGTGGTCGTCGCCATCACGGGTGGCACGGCGAGTGCCGGCAGCGACTACACCGCCTGGTCGTCCTCCGTGACCGTGACGTTCGCGCCCGGCGAGACGACGAAGTCCGTGACGATCTCGGTTCTCGGTGACCGCACGGTCGAGCCGGACGAGACGGTGATCCTTACCCTCTCGGGCGCTGCGGGCGCGACGATCGGCACGGGGACCGGCACCCTCACGATCGTCAACGACGACACCAAGATGCTCGCCACCGCGACCGGCCCCGGTGCGACGACGGCGCTCACCTCCGCAGTCCTCGACGCGGCCCTCACCGAGGCGCGCGCGATCTGGGCGCGCGCCGGAGCGGACGTCGGGCTGCTCGGCCGGATCGCCGTGACCGTCGCCCCGATGGAGGGCCCGGACCTCGGCGAGGCGGTCGGCACCACGATCCGCCTCGACGACGACGCCGCAGGCTGGGGCTGGGGGATCGGCCTCGGCGGCGCGACCCCGGGCGCGATGGACCTGCTCAGCGTCCTGGTCCACGAGATCGGTCACATCCTGGGTCTGGGCCACGCGGACCAGGGCGTCATGGTGGAGTTCCTCGCCCCCGGCGAACGCGTCGCGATGCCGACGACGGCGCCCGCCGCCCCGGTCGACGTCGCCTCCTCCGTCGGTTCCGCCGCCCCGGTCGAGCCCGCCGCCTCCGCCCTCACCCCGGCGAGCGCCCAGGCCGCGCCGACGCCGGAACTCGGCCGGGCACCGTCGGCCGCCTCCCGCACCGTCGCCGAGCACGCTCGCGACGCAACCACGGCGCTCGCCGTGACCGCGGCCTGGATCGGCTCGGCGACACCTCTCCAGTTGTCGGCCCCGGTGCTCCCCGTCGGCGCCCCGGCTCCTGTCGCCGTCACCGGGACGGGGGCGCCGACGGCCCTCCTCGTCCTCATGCTGGTCCTCCTGTTCCTGGGGCTCGAGGGGAGCGGTCGGCGTCGCGTGGTTGCGGCCCGGGTGGCTCGCACGCGCGAGGTCGCGCGGTAGCGTCGGCGGGTGATCAGGAACCGCGTGACCAGCGGGCGGATGCGCGTTCCGCGCGCCATCCCCGTCACTGCGAGCGCCCTGATCACGGCTCTCGCCCTCGGGGGCTGCTCCGGGGACGCCGCATCCCGGCCGGACCCGACGACGTCGGCCTCCCTCGCCGCCGAGATCGACTGCACCGCCGCGGTGGACTCGATCGTCTTCGCGACGCAGCGCTACGTGGACTCCTACGCCGCCGGGAGCGCCGTGGCGGCGAGCGACGCCACCACGGAGGCGCCGTCGTCGTCGCCGTCCGGGGCACCGGCCTCGCCGACCCCGACCGCCTATTCCGATGCCGACTTCCAGGCCGACCTCTCGGCCGCCCAGGGCGTGATAGCCGAGCGCGGCTGCGACCCGGCGCGCGTGCGCGCGGATCTCGAGAACGGCCTCGCGGACGTGACGCCGCAGGGCGCCGTCGCCGACGCCGTGCTGCGGCAGCTCACCGCCTCCCTCACGGGGCGCCTCGCCCCCGAGCCCACCACCCGCGAGGCATCGCCCGGCGACGACCTCGCGGACGTCCTCGCCGCCCTGCCGGAGGGCTCCACCGTGACGCTCGCGCCGGGGGAGTACGGGCTCTCGGACCCGCTCGTGCTGCTGACCGGCGTCACCATCCGTGGCGCCGGGCGTGATGCCACCACGATCGTCTCGACGGCGCCCGAAGCGGCCGTCCTGGTCCTCACCGCGGGGCGGGTGGAACTCGCCGACCTCACCGTGCGGCACGAGGGCGACGCCCCCGCGTCCGGGATGCTGGCCGGGCCGGCGGCGTCGGTGGTGGCGACCGGGGTGCGATTCGCCGGTGGACGCGTGGACGCCGAGGGCCTCGGCGGATCCGGCGTCCTGATGTTCGCCCCCGGGGAGGACGCGGCCGGTCGCGGGACCACGCTCGAGGCGACGGACACCGAGTTCGCCGACAACGCCGGGGGCGGGATCGTGCTCACCGGCGGCCACCAGGCGAGCGTGGTGCGCGGGACCTTCCACGGGAACGGGCAGTGCGGGATCTGCTTCCTCGGCGCCGTCGGCGGCTCGGTCGAGGACAGCACCTTCGAGGGGAACGGCGTCGGCATCGCCGTGACGGGCACCGCGGCGCCGGCGTTGCTGCGGAACACCATCGCCGGGGGCGAGGTGGGGTTCCAGGCGAGCGACCAGGCTGCGCCCGTGGTAGACGGCGCGACGATCTCCGGTTCGGCCCGCGCCGCCGTCATCTACACCGGGACGGCGTCCGGCCGCCTGGACCACGTGACCTGCGTGGACGTGCCGTTCGGGATCGTGGTGGGGCCGTCCGTGTACCCGGAACTCGGCGAGAACACCTGCGCGCTGGCCACGACGGACGGTTAGGGCTGTGATCGGCGAGCTCAGGCGTGATCAGATCTGCGATGTGGGGCGTCGCGGCGCTTCGGAGGCCCCACATCGCAGATCTGATCACGCCGAACTGGCTCATCACCCGTGCGCCCGCCCCGAAGGAGTCCCTCGATGCCCGACTACGGCCACGACCTGATCTTCGGCTCCTTCGTCACGCCCAGTTCCCGTTCGCCGCAGGCCGTGGTGGGCGCCGTCGTCGCGGCGGAGCGTGCGGGGCTGGACCTCGTCACGATCCAGGACCACCCCTACCAGCCGGCGTTCCTCGACACCTGGACGCTCCTCTCCTTCGCCGCCGCGCGCACGGAGCGCATCCGGCTGGCGCCGAACGTCGCCAACCTGCCCCTTCGCCCGCCCGCCGTCCTCGCGCGGGCCGCCGCGAGCCTGGACCTGCTCTCGGGCGGGCGCGTGGAGCTCGGCCTCGGCGCAGGAGCGTTCTGGGACGCGATCGCCGCGATGGGCGGCCCGCGCCGTACGCCCAGCGAGGCTGTCGAGGCGTTGAGCGAGGCCATTGACGTCATCCGCGGCCTCTGGGACACGAGCACCCGCGAGATCCTTCGCGTCGACGGCACCCACTACCGCCTCGACGGCGCCAAGCGCGGGCCCGCGCCCGCGCACCCGATGGGCATCTGGCTCGGCGCGTACAAGCCCCGCATGCTCCGCCTGACCGGGGGGAAGGCGGACGGCTGGCTCCCGACCCTCGGCCGGATGGACGACGCCGCGATCCGCGCCGCGAACGCCGCGATCGACGACGCCGCCCTCGCGGCCGGACGGGACCCCGGGGCGATCCGTCGGCTCGCCAACGTGATGGGGACGTTCGGCGACGCCCCCGGCGCCTTCTTGCGGGGCCCGGCCGAACGCTGGGTCGAGGTCCTCGTGCCCCTGGCCCTCGAGCACGGGTTCTCCGGCTTCCTCCTGGCGGGCGACGACGTCGCCGCCTATCCGCGCATCGCCGCCGAGGTGATCCCCGCGGTGCGCGAAGCCGTGGCGGCCGAGCGCGCGCGGTAGGTCCGGCCCGTCGCGAGAGGAAGGGACGACGACGGCGCGTCGCCCCGAGTGTGCGGCGTAGCGTCGCGAGTGACGACGTCGTGAGCGGCCCGACGCCGTCGCCCGGGGACACCGCAGCGAGACCCGACCGCCGACGACGAGCGGAAGGAACGGACATGGACGTCTACCTGATGCAGCACGGCGTGGCGGTGGCCGAAGAGGTCGATCCGACCCGTCCGCTCACGGCCGACGGGCGAGCCGCCGTCGACCGGGTGGCCGAGCGTGCGCGACGGGCCGGCGTGCGGATCGACCGCTGCGTGCACAGCGGCAAGGTCCGGGCCGAGCAGACCGCGCGGATCCTCGCCGAGGCGCTGGGGGCGAAGATCGAGCAGCGAACCGGGCTGGCGCCGTCGGACCCGGTCGCGCCGTTCGCTGACTGGATCGGGCAGGAGGCGAGGTCGACGCCCGACGCCGCGATCGCCGTCGTCGGCCACCTGCCGTTCCTGGACCGCCTCGCTGCCTTGCTCGTCGCGGGGGACGAGCGCGCGCAGGCCGTCCGCTTCCAGAACGCGGGGCTCGTACGGCTCGTGCCGAAGCGGGATACGGACGGCTACACCGTCGCGTGGGTGCTGGTCCCCGACCTCGCGTAGGCGGTGCACCGAGCGTCAGGGCCCGAGCAGTGCCAGAGGCACGACGGCGACACCATCCGGCCGCCGGTACGCGTACCGCCCGGTGGTGACCAGCACCATGTCTGTGAGCTGGTCACCCATCTGGGCCTTGAGCCAGTGCAGGTGGCGCACGTCCTCGGGTGTGACCTTGGGCGACACCTTGACCTCCAGTGCCACGGTGGCGCGCTCCCCGCGACCGGTGACGACGAAGTCGCTACGCCTAGACACGTCACCAGGCGAAGTTTGGACGTTCGCGAACGCTACATCTCGACAGGGCTGTGGACCCGTCAGGGCTGGAGGAGCACCTTGATGGCCCGGCGCTCGTCCATGGCGCGGTAGCCCTCGGCGGCCTGGTCGAGGGGCAGGGTGAGGTCGAAGACCTTTCCAGGGTCGATGGTCCGGTTCCAGATGAGGTCGATCAGTTCCGGCAGGTACTGCCGCACGGGGGCGGGTCCGCCGTGCAGGTGCACACCGGAGAAGAACAGCTCCTCGCCGGGGAGCTGCACGTCGTGCAGGACGCCGACGTAGCCGACGTGGCCGCCGGGGCGGGTGGCGCGGATCGCCTGCATGATCGACTCCTGCGTGCCTACGGCCTCGATCACCGAGTGAGCGCCGAGCCCGCCCGTGAGCTCCTTGACCTTCGCGACGCCGTCGTCGCCGCGCTCGGTGACGATGTCCGTGGCGCCGAACTCGACGGCGAGGGCCTGGCGATCGGCGTGACGGCTCATCGCGATGATCCGCTCGGCGCCGAGCTGCTTCGCCGCGAGCACCCCGAGGAGCCCGACGGCGCCGTCGCCCACCACGGCGACGGTCTTGCCCGGGCCGACCTCGGCCGCGACCGCGGCGAACCACCCGGTGCCCAGCACATCAGAGGCGGCAAGGAAGGAGGGGATGAGGTCGGCGTCGGGCATGCCGGGGGTCGCCACGAGGGTGCCGTCCGCCAGCGGGACGCGCAGCAGTTCGGCCTGGGTGCCCTCGCGGCCCATCGGGTAGGCGTGGATGCAGCGGGACTGGTATCCGGCGAGGCAGATCTCGCAGGTGTTGTCCGAGGCGAAGAACGACCCGACCACGAAGTCCCCGACCTTGACGTTGCGCACGTCCGCGCCCACCTGCTCGACGACGCCGACGTACTCGTGGCCCATCGGCGTCGGCCTGGTCACGCGGTCGATTCCGCGCCACGGCCAGAGGTCCGAGCCGCAGACACACGTTGCCGACAGGCGCAGGATCGCGTCGGTCGGGGCGAGGATCCGCGGGTCCTCGCGTTCTTCCACCCGGACATCGCCCGGGGCGTACATCACAACACCACGCATGGTCGGTCTCCTCGAGACAGGATTATGAAGGACGGGCGTGGCCCCCGAGGGCGCCGCCACTGCATCCAGGAGACCGTGCGCGCCGGGAACGAGGAAGTTCCTGCCGTGACGTGTACCGGCAGGGCACCCCAGGCGCCGCGGCGTCAGTGCGGCGCGAGATGCGAGTAGAGGACGCCGACGACGCCGAGCGCGGCGAGGCGGCCGATCACGAGATCAGGTGGTCTGGCTCGCCACGTCCCGGGTGGGGACGGCGGTGGCCCAGGAGGCGAGCAGCGCGAGGGCGTGGGCCGTGGGTGAGGCCGGCTCGGCGGCGTAGAGGGTCATCCGCAGGCCGGGCTCGGCGACGAGGTCGAGGCTCTCGTAGGCGAGGTCGAGGTCGCCGACGACGGCGTGGTGGAAGTGCTTGACCCCGGTGCCGTGGGTGCGCACGTCGTGGGCCCCCCAGCGACGGGCGAACTCGGCGCTGCGGGTGGACAGTTCCCCGACCAGGTCGTGCAGGTCCTTGTCGTGCGGGTCGCGTCCGGCGGCGGTGCGCAGGTTGGCCACGCACATGTCGGCCGCGAGGTCCCAGTCCGGGAAGAAGCGGCGGGCGGCGGTGTCGAGGAACGTGAACCGGGCGAAGTTGGGGGGCGCCGTCGGGTCGGCGTAGACGTCGGCGTAGAACGCCCGGCCGAGCAGGTTCGCGGCGAGCAGGTCCTGCCGGCCGTTGACGATGATCGCCGGGCCGGCGGTATAGGCGTCGAGGGTCCACTGGAGGCTCGGGCGCGGCGACCAGCGGGTGCTGGGGCGCCGTCGGGGCCGGATGATCGCGGCGGTGCCGTCGGCGGCCTGGGCGAGGTGGAACAGGTGCGCCCGTTCGGCGGCGTCGAGGCGCAGGGCGCGGGCGATGGCGTCCAGGACGCTCGCCGAGACCCCGGCCAGGGCGCCGCGCTCGAGTTTGGCGTAGTACTCCACGCTCACCCCGGCCAGCGCGGCGACCTCGCTGCGGCGCAGGCCGGGCACCCGGCGCTGCCCGTGCGAGGTCACGCCGGCCTGATCGGGGGTGATCTTGGCCCGGCGCGAGACGAGGAACTCGCGGACCTCGGCACGGTTGTCCACGAGCCCACGCTACGACCGCTCCCGCGCTCGAGGGACGCCCTGTGAGTACACCCCTGGAGGCGCCGCGCGCCCTCGGCCCCATCGCCATCACTCTGCAGACTTCTGCCCTGACAGTCTGCAGCGAGTGACTGGAAGGCCGACCGGAGTGCCGGCTGGGCGGGCCTTTGCGCGGTGATCGGGGTCGGGACCCACCTGCCGACGTGGGCCGCGTGGGCTATGTGATGGTGACCGGTTCCCGGGTTCCCGGGGTCTCAGGCGCTCCGCCTGCGGTCACCTCGACATCCGCCGGAAACAGGCGAAGCCCCTGCTCGGCAGGGGCTTCGGGGAGAGCGGGTGACGGGAATCGAACCCGCGCTGTCAGCTTGGGAAGCTG
>JARKOU010000106.1 GCA_029975645.1 Actinomycetales bacterium | reverse complement strand
GCCGGCGGTGCGGCCCCACGCGTCGTAGACGTACCAGGTCTGCACGGGCGACCCGGTGGCGGGGGTGGGGTCGGTGACGGTGGCCAGGCGCCCGCCCTGCTTGATCGTGGTGTCGACGCCGCAGGTCGCCTGGGTGAGGGTCTGCTGGTCGCCGTAGTAGGTGTAGGTGGTGCCGAGGTTGGCGGCGGGGTAGGTGCCGGGGGTGACGGTCGAGGACGCCGCGGGGAGCCAGCGCCCGAGGCGGCGCAGGTAGGACCCGGTGCCGGGGGCCTCGTAGGAGGTCGTGGTGCGCAGGTTGACCCCCGCGGGGTCGACGACCTGCGCGGTGGCCAGGCCGAGCCACGGCTGGGCGTACTCGCTCGCCGTCGTCATCGACGGCACCTGCGCGGAGGACACCGCCGGCGTGCCGGGCGACACGCTGCTCGGGGCGGCGTCGGTGGTCGTGGTCGAGGTGACGAGGTTGTAGGCCGGTGACAGGGCGGTCCCGGCGATGACCTGGTAGGCGAGGTGTGTCAGAGAAAATGAACCAGGTTGCGGTGGTAATACCCAGCCGCTGATGGGGGCTCATGGGTGATCCTGCCGGAGCTGTCGGCGGGTGGCAACACGCGCCTGCTGCGCGGCGGCCAGGCCGGCTCGACGGGCGGCGCGGATGGCTTCGCCGCGGCCGGTGTGCTCGTCTTCGGGGGTGACGTACCCGATGCCCTGGTGCAGTCGGGTCGTGTTGTAGAACGAGCGGACCCGGTCGAGCTCGGCTTCGAGGTCGCCGGCGTCGCCGATGCGTTCCAGGTGCGGGTGCTCGCCCTTGACGTGCCCGAACAGGGACTCGATCCAGGCTTGGTCGTTCGGGGTGGAGGGGCGGCCGAAGTGCTGCCCGATCCGTACCGAGGCCATGAACGCCGCGGTCGCCCGGGAGGTCATCTGGGGTCCGTTGTCGCTGATCGCGAGCAGGACGGGCAGCTCGTCGCGGTCGGGCACGGCGCCGCTGGCCAGCTCGGACAGCAGCAGGTCGTCGAGGAGGTGGTCTTTGCCGTCGGCGATCAGGGCCCGGGTGAAGGCGACCTCGACCTGGGTCGAGGACTCCTGGGCCGAGACGACGGTGGCTAGCCAGTACCGGGAGACGACGTCCATCACAGCCACCGCGCACGCCCCGGACCTGGGGAAATGCGTGAAGTCGTAGATGTAGACGACCCCCGGGACCAGCTCGGCCCACTCCGGCCACGCCCGGGCCGGGCGCCGCTGGCGGGGTCCGGGTTCGGGCAGGTGGATCCCGGCCTGGGTCAGCACCCGCAGCACGCTGGACTCGCTCATGTGCACCAGGTCCAGGCGCGAGGCCCGGTGGGCGAGCTTGCGGTGGGAGCGGTCGATCTCGCCCCAGTCCTCGGCGACCTTCACGATCGCGCTCTTCTCCCAGTCCAGCAGGGCGTGCAGCGCCTCACCCGGCACCGGACCAGGGCGGGCGTCCGCCAGCGCCAGGACCCGCCCCTGCGGGCCGTGCCCGCCGTGACCGGCGGCCCGGGCGGCCCAGCGCAGCACCCGGACATGGTCGACCCCCAGCGTCGCCGCGGCGCGGCGGGCCGACCAGCCCGCCGCGACCGCGTGCTCGACCAGGTCCAGCAGGCCTGCCTTGACGCCGGCGTCCACGCGGGGCGGGACGAGGCCGGCGCTCAGTCCCAACGCGATTTTCCCTGGTGCAGGTGCATCGCCACGGCCTGCTCGGTCACCGTGGCCCGCAGCCGTTCGATCTCGGCCCTCGCCTGCGCCAAGGCGGCGGCCTCGGCCGAGACCCCAGGCCGTCCCGGCACCGACGCCGCCAACGCGTCCAAAGCGCCCTGCTTGGCCGTGCGGCAGATGTGGACCACCGTGGAACGGTCCACGCCCCACTTCTCGGCCGCCTCCCGCTGCGTCGCCTGCCCCGTCAACACCTGGACGTACAACTCGTACTTCTCGCTCGGCGCCAACCGCCGACGAGGCTTGCCACGCGCGCTCGTGCTCTGCGATTCGGTCACGGTCTCCTACCTCCTGAAGGTCGATCAACGTACCCCTCAGATGGCTGGGTATTACCAACCGCTCCTGGTTCACGAACCCTGACGCAGAACGCCGCCCGCGAGATCGGTCGCAGCGCCGGCGTGCCCGACGGCGTCGCACACCCGATCCTGGCCCGCCTGGAGGGCGTGGGGTGGGTCGAGTCCCGGTGGGCGGAGGCCGACCCGCGCGAGCCGGTGAGGCCGCCACGTCGCGCCTAC
>JARKOU010000100.1 GCA_029975645.1 Actinomycetales bacterium | reverse complement strand
TGGGGGAGCCGGATCGAGGCGACTCGGCCGTCTCGGTACGTGATCGTGCGGAGATACTGCTGAATGACCTCGTGGAACACGATCTGCTGGTTGCGCACGACCACCAGGTGCGGCTCCTTGGTACCGATCGGCCCGGCCTCCTCGTGCTCGAAGCGCCACAGCACCTCGGCGCCGTCGGTCATGAGCCGTTCGCTGGTCAGTGCCGCCTGCAACCCGATGTTCTGTTCGAGCCAGGCGACCGCCGGGCGGATCCTCTGCATCGGCACGCCCGCCGCCCGGAATGCAGCAAGCACGTACGCCTCGCCCAGGCCGATGTACGGGACGACCTGACCGCGCCCCGGGCCGGTGGTCGTCACGATGGGCGGTGCAGTCCGCTCGACTCCGGACAGAGTCTTGTACTCGTAACCCCTCGACCAGTTCCGGAAGGTGTTCGCAGGTACGTCGACGAGCCGCGCCGCCTCCAGTTGCGTGTACAGCGGAACGGTGAACTCAACAGGGATCTGCTGTGGGGCGCCCACGCTCCGATGGTACGAGGGGCGGGCGCGGCTTCATGCGCTCCCACGCCCCGGTGAGGCCCGGACTGACTGGACTGCACAGGCCCGGTCGCCTACGCCGATCCCGCGGTCGAGGCGAACGCCTCTTCGTTGATCAAGGGGACGGACGTCATCGTCGCCGTGTCGACGACGCCTTGGCGAGCGATAGGCGCGCTGTTCGACCCGCGATGACGGTCAGGCCCAGGGATTGAGCGCGGCAAGCAGGGTGACGACCCGACGGATGCCCCCCGTCGCCCCTTGAGCAACGGTGGGCTTGCTGATCGCGGTGAAGCCGGCATCGTGGACCGGGTTCTTGTTTGCGACGCCGTAGGGAAGCAGCACGCTTGCCACAGCGTCAGCCACCGGATCCAGGTGGGTGCGCTGGTCGTCGAAGAAGATGTGCGGCTGCAGCACGCGGAGCACGCGCGCCTTCTCGACACCGCCGAGGAAGAACGCGTCGTCGATCTTGACGCCCCACTCCCTCAGGGTGTGGACCGCGCGCTCATGTGCGGGCGCGTCGCGTGCTGTCACGAGTGAGACGCGCACGCGCGGGATGTACGCCGCGTCATCGCCCGCGCGCAGTCTCTCGATCTCCTGGATCCGCGTGAGCGCAGTGACGAAGTCGCGTAGAGGGCCAGGTGTGAGCGGCGTTCCGCGCTTGAGCCGTTCGTTGTGGTGGAACTCGGTGATGCCCGACCTCCTGAAGACCTGCTCGGACTCGTCCGAGGCGAGCACTCCGTCGAAGTCGAAGGCAACCCTGAGTTCCCCGTCGTCCGCTCCGGCGCCGTGGACGCCGACCGCGGCAGATCCGAGCACCACGCCGGCCGGCAGACCGAGGGCGGTGGCCTGCTCGACGTCAGTACGGTTCCCCGAGAGGAAGAGCGAGATGTTCAGCGCTGAGACGTAGTCATAGGGCGCCTTCCCCTCGGTGAAGACCGCCCGCGTGATCCCAAGACCGTGGCTCTCGATAGACCGCATCACCCGCAGGCCGGTGACAGCGTCGTTCTTCGAGAGCACGAACACCTCGACGAGCCGGTCGTTCGGCGACAGGTCGTTGAGCGCGAGCAGCCGCTTGATGAAGGGGAACGCGACGCCGGGCGCTAGCGGCTCGTTCTCGTGTGCGTCCTGGTAGCCGCGGTAGTACTCCAGGCCCTGATCGAAGGCGGCATGCGACTCCGTCAGGTCGAACAGAGCGCTTGAGGCGATCCCGACGACGAGCCGGTGATCGAGTTCGTAGGGCAAGGTCCTCTCTCTCTCTCCGATCAGTCGGTCGCAGTAACGACTTGGGATGCATCTACCCAGCGGGCGAGGACGCTGAAGGCCGCGAGCCGCTCGAGGGCAATGTGCTCCTCGAGCTCGTCCTGAGGGTCGTGCGAGACCGGGTTCCTGATCGCAGCGTAGAGGCCCTCGGCGAACGCCCGCGCTCCACGGTGAAGACTCTGGAACGTAGGGCTCCCGTCGTCGTTCATGAGTCGCAGACGCGGAGCGCCCGGCTTCGGAACTTCGAGCGAGAAGACCTGGTTGAAGAGGTTCGTCTCGGATACGTCGCGTCGACTGACCTTCGCCTGCGTCTCGGCGTTGATCCGCACCGACGCCTGGTGCACGGCTTGCGCGAAGTGGCCGGTGCGGAAGAGCGAGGCGGCCGCCTCCCAAACCCAAGGATGGAGCCGACCCGCGTCCATCTCCGGTGCGCCGTCGCCGAGGTGCTCGCGGAGTTCGTCTTCACGCTCGAGTTGCGCCTTCGCGCGGGCCGCCCAGTTGCGGAGCCACTTCCATTCCGGGTCTGGATCTGGCCGCGCCGAGTGTCGCCACACGGGTAGGACCCGATCGAGGATCAGCTCGACGACGTGTGCCTGGCCGGAGGCGTCGACTTGAGAGCCCCGCTGGGCGGTGCCGAGGCGCACGACGTCGGGCGTGCTCTTCCGGGCCACCCGGTCCGTCGTGAAGAGGAAGGCGTCGATCTGCTCGATCGACCAGCGCGCGTCGAGCTTGGTCACCGCGGACTCTGCGGGATCCCGGATGCGGCGTCGCGGACGCGGAGGCGGCCCGACATGAGGGCCGGTAGCAGGGCGTCGCGAGTGGCCGCCAGCGTGAGGTTCTCCACTTCCGCAGCGAGCGCGCGGCTCCAGAGGGCGCTCATGGCGTCGTTGTGCTGGGCGACCAGCGCGGGGACTGGTACCGCGACGGGTTCCTCGAGATGTCGGCGCTGGATATGGCCCATCGTTGTCGCCTTGTCGGCGGCGATCGCTTTGAACTCGTCAAGCCTGTTCGTGAGGAGACCCCAGACGAGCCAGTGGGGGTAGCCGGCGCGTGGGAGCACCTTGAAGATGTGCTGGTTGACGATCGCCTCCGGCCGGAACCACCGGTGGAGTGTGAGCGAGCCCGACCAGGCGAAGAGGATGTCGCCAGGACGTGCAACGTGCTGATCGGGGACTTCCGCGTCGCTGAAGACCGTCGATCCACCGATTCCCGAGTTGAGTTCGGCGATCCGGACTACCACGCGGCCGGTTCCGCTGGCGTCCTTGGTGAAGGCGCGTCCGTTGACGAACTCGGCGACCGAGGTGAGCGGCATTGGCTCGGTCGCCGTCAGAGACTCGAAGACCGCCTCGGACACTGCGTCCGCAGCTCCGATCAGCCGTGCATTGGCGGCGATCTTGTCGTCGAGCGCGCTCAGCACGTCCGCGATCGCCCTCTGTTCTGGCAGCGGCGGGACCCGAACAGGCAACCGGGCGATGTAGTTGCGGTTGAGCATCGGTTGGACACTTCCGGAGTCGAAGCCGGCCAGGTCAAGCGATTCAAACAGGTAGTAGATCCATCGGGGCAAGTTGCCATGAAAATCGGCGGCGTACAAGGTTGTGTTGAGCGGCCAGAAGTCGACATCTGACCACGTCGGCTGGCCCAGGTTGGTGGCACGTCCAATTACCAATCCTGGGCCCTTCACTGGTCCCTTCGAGTGCCACCCGACGGCCGCGCCAGCTGAGAGGACTGGATAAGGCCCTTCACGACGCTTCTGGCTTGGGAGGTCGAAGCCACGGCGGAGTTCGACGACCTCCTCCAGCGGCAGCACCGACCACTCAGCCACTGACCCGCCCCAGTTGCTCTCGCACGATCTGCTGCAGCCGAGCGGACTCCTCGAACTGCGCGAACAGGTCCGCCGTCAAGCGGGCGACCTTGTCCTCGATGGGCTCGCCGTCGTCCTCGACGTCAGCGGCGCCGACGTACCGGCCGGGCGTGAGCGCGTACCCGGCCTCCTTGATCTCTGCCAGGGACGCTGAGTAGCAGAACCCGGCGACGTCCTCGTACGAGAGTCCGGCCTCGACGGCGGAGGCGGTGCCTCGCCAGGCGTGGAAGGTGCCGGCGATGCGGGCGATGTCGTCGTCGGTGAGGGCTCGTTCGGCGCGGTCGACCATGTGCCCGAGGCTGCGGGCGTCGATGAAGAGCACCTGCCCGGTTCGGTCGACGGCGCCGTCGGCTCCGGCGGTCTTGTCTTTGGCGAAGAACCAGACGCAGACGGGGATGCCGGTGGATCGGAAGAGCTGGGTGGGGAGGGCGACCATGCAGGAGACGAGGTCGGCTTCGACGATGCGTGCCCGGATGTCCCCTTCGCCGCCGGAGTTGGTGGACATGGATCCGTTGGCCATGACCACGCCGGCGGACCCGCCCGGCGCCAACTTGGCGAGGATGTGCTGGATCCAGGCGTAGTTGGCGTTCCCGGCGGGCGGGACGCCGTACTTCCAGCGGGGGTCCTTCTCGGCGCGGGCCCAGTCCTTGACGTTGAACGGCGGGTTGGCCATGACGTAGTCGGCCTGCATGTCGGGGTGTAGGTCGAGGGTGAAGGTGTCGCCCCAGCGCGGGCCGAGTTTGGCGTTGAGGCCGTGGATGGCGAGGTTCATCTTGGCCATCCGCCAGGTGCGCTCGTTGAGTTCCTGCCCGTAGACGGAGATCGCGGTGCGGTCCTCGTGGTGGCGGTCGAGGAACTTCTCGGTCTGGACGAACATGCCGCCGGAGCCGCAGCACGGGTCGTACACCCGCCCGGAGTACGGCTCGAGCACCTCCACGAGCACTCGCACCACGCCGGGTGGGGTGTAGAACTCCCCGCCGCGCTTGCCCTCGGCGCTGGCGAACTTGCCGAGGAAGTACTCGTAGACCTCGCCGAGGACGTCCCGGGCCCGGGCGGCGCCTTGCCCGGTGAACCGGGCGCTGTTGAACAGGTCGATGAGTTCCCCGAGGCGGCGCTGGTCCACGTTGTCCCGGTTGAAGATCCGCGGCAGGGTCGCGGCGAGTGTGGGGTTCGCGCCCATGATGAGGTCCATCGCGTCGTCGATGAGTTCCCCGATCGTGCGGGGCGCCTGTGCGCCGTCTGCCGGCAGGCCCTTGGCGTGCTCGGCGAGGTAGGCCCACCGTGCAGTCGGCGGGATCCAGAACACGCCGCTGCCGGTGTACTCGTCGACGTCGTCGATCAGCCGGGCGATCTGTTCCTCCCGCATGCCCTGCGCCTCGAGCTCGGCGCGGATCTGCTCGCGCCGTTCGTCGAACGCGTCCGAGACGTACTTGCAGAACACCAGCCCCAGGATCACGTCCTTGTACTGGGAGGCATCCATGGACCCGCGGAGCTTGTCCGCCGCTTTCCAGAGGGTGTCCTTGAGCTCCTTGAGGGTGGTGGGCGCCGCCGGGTCCGGCGTCTTCCTTCTCGGGGGCACGGTCAGCCTTCCAGTGGGGGGTTCAGTGGGGTGGTGACGGCCAGGGCGCCGGTCACCACGCCGTCGGTCAGGGTCTCAGCCAGGTCCGACAACGCGCGCAGCCGCGCCTGCGCGTCGGCCCGGTGTCGGTCGACGACGGCGAGGGCCGCCTCGAGCGCGGCCGCCTGGCTCGCGGGTGCCAGCCGGACTGCCCAGGACCGCCACCGCGCGGTCGGGGAGGCGGTGCGCAGGTCCCGGGCGACGACGTCGGCGATCAGGCCCGGCTCCCTGGCGCGGTCCAGGCGCAGGACCCGCGCGGGTGCGGCGACCACGGCGAAGCCCTCGACGTCGACGACGGCGCCCGGTGCGGGGGAGGTGCAGAAGACGACGTCGCCCGGCTCGGTGTAGCGGCCCGCGGGGTAGCGGGCGCTGAAGGCGAGGCGGTCGAGGGTGCGTTCTCCGATGCGGCGGGCGCCGAGGACCTCGTCGGGGCCGATGACGCGGACGCTCCCGCCGGAGGCGATGTCGGCCGGGTCGAGCCGGTTGCCGGGGATCACGCGCGCCGCACCGGCGGCGACGAGGTCGCCGAGGGTGGCGGTCCGCGTGGACGTGGGCTCCCGGTGCTCGACGGTCAGGCGCAGGTCCGGTGTCGACGTCGACGCCCGGGTCGACGCCTCGATGAGGTCGTGAACCTTGAGGGCGGTCTCGGCGGGCGGCGTGCGCGGGCGTAGGGGTCGCGGGCTCGGGGTGCCGACCAGGT
>JARKOU010000090.1 GCA_029975645.1 Actinomycetales bacterium | reverse complement strand
TCGGGGACGACTACCCGACGCCGAAGCGACTAGCTCGCCCCGACGCGCGGGACTGACTGCCCCGGAGGACCCCCGGTCGACGACGGCGCCCGTCCTCCCCAGGTGCGCCCGGCGTCGGCTCGTCCACCGTTGGAGCCGCCGTCGGGCCGGCTCCGCGGACGACGGCGCCACTCTGGAGCCGTGCCACGCCGCCCCGGGCCGCCGTCGCCGGCCCAGATGAACCTCACGCCGATCCCCGCAGTCGCCCTGGCCCGGGACTTTCCGCCCGGCGTCCCCGCCTTGCACGTCCGGGACGGGACCTGGACGCGGGTCCGGCCGGGGGCGTACGTGGTGAGCCCCTCCGGCACCGAGATCGCCAGAACGCGCGCGCTGGCGCTCGGTCGCATCGCCGCGGTGCACCGGCAGCTGCATCTGCCGTTCGTGTTCAGCCACGGGTCGGCGGCCCTGGTCTGGGGACTCCCGCTGCTGTCCGTACCGGATCGGACGCACCTCGTCCGAGCGGCCCATCCCGGCTCGAGTTGCGCGAAGGACCTGGTCAGGCACGTGCACGACCTGGCCGAGGGGCACGACCACCCATCGCGGCCTCCCGGTCACCACGCTCGAGCGAACCCTGGTCGACTGCGCGATGAGCCTTCCGGCGCGCGCGGGCCTGGTGGTGGTCGACGCCGGGCTCCACGTCGGCGCGAACCTCGCGACCTGCGCGCAGATCCTCGATGACCTGCGGCCGCGCCGTGGCTCGCGAGTGGCACGGACCGTCCTGGACGTGGCCGACGACGGCGCCGAGTCACCCGGGGAGTCCTTGCTGCGGTTCACCCTGCTCCGAGCAGGGCTCCCGCCGCCCGAGACGCAGGTTCACCTGCCGACGCGCATCGGCGAGTTCTGGGGCGACGTCGGCTGGCGGGAGTGGAAGGTCCTGGCGGAGTACGACGGCCGGGCGAAGTATGGTGGCCGTGGCTCCGAGCCTCTCGTCGCGGAGAAACGGCGGCAGGACGCCATCGAGGACGAAGGATGGCGCGTGCTCCGCGTGGTGGCGGAGGACCTGAGCGACCCGGTCGGGCTGGTACGCCGCGTTGCGCGCGTGGCACCCGCCGGGGCGTGCGACCGGCTGAGACCGCGGAGGATGCTCGGGGGTTGACGGTCGCCGCGCCGCCCTACTCGCCACTCCCGGCCCCACGACCGCACCGCCCCCACCTGGGCCAGGTAGTCGGGTTGGCGTGTGGTAGTCGGTCTCAAGCGACTACCTCGCGCCAAACCGACTACCTGGGCCGGCCGGCGCGGGAGCCAGCACGCCAGACCGGCTACCTGGGCGGGCCGGCGCGGAGCCAGCACGCCAGACCGGCTACCTGGGCCGGCCGGCGCGGGAGCCAGCACGCTAACCGACTACCCGGGCGGGCCGGCGCGGAGCCAGCGGGAGCGGCCCCCGAGGAGCGCCCGAGAGACCAGGCCGGTGGGGGCCGGCTACAGCAGCCCCAGCGCGTCCAGGCCCAGGTAACCGAGTTCGACGTCGCACAGCCGGCCCGCGCGCAGGTGCTCCCGGAACTCGGCGAGGCTCAGGGTGACGGCCACGCAGTCCTCCTCGGCGCTCGCGGCCGACGGCGCCCCCACCCGCCGGCAGCCGGTCGCCACGGCCGCGTACCGGCGAACGGTCGCCGCCCCGGAGAGCCACGTCTGCGCCACAACCCGCACCTCGCCGGCGTACCCCGTCTCCTCGAGGAGTTCACGCGCCGCCGCGGCCTCGGGACTCTCACCCGGGTCCACGAACCCGCCGGGCAACTCGTCCATGACCGCCATCGGCCCCGGCCGGAACTGCCGCGCGAGCACCACGCAGTCGTCCGCCGTGATCGCGACCACGGCGACCGTGTCCCCCGAGTCGAGGATGTCCCACCGGGTCTCCTGCCCGCCCGGCAGCCGGAAGCGGCGTTCGAGCAGGCGCAGGTACCCCGCAGGTCCGCGGTGTTCCGTCTGTCCGAGCAGCTCCCAGGCGCGGGGCGAGGCGCCCGACGGCGCAGGGCCGGTTGGCGCGGAGACGTCGGCATCGGAGGGGTTCACGTCGACATCCTCGCGCCTTGCGGGGCGAACCGAGACCGGCCCGATCCGTCCGCTGGACGGTGAGGTAGTCGGTTCGGCGTCAGGTAGTCGTTCCAGAGCGACTACCTGGCGCCGAAGCGGCTACCTCGGGCGCGGTTCGGCCCACGTAAGGTGTCGCGGGTGATCACCTACCCCGGCGAACCGGTCGCCGAGCCGTGGGTCCCCCGCCCACTCGCCGACGTCGTCACCCACCTGCTCACCGTGGTCGGCGCGCCCTCGGGCCGGCCTGCGATCCTCGCCGTGGACGGCCGCTCGGGCAGCGGCAAGTCCACGTTCGCGGAGCGTGTGACGGCCGCGGTGCCGGGCGCCGTCGTCGTCCATACCGACGACGTCGCGTGGTGGGAGTCCTTCTTCGGGTGGGACCACCTCATGGCAAGCGGGGTCCTCGAGCCGGCGCGGCGCGGAGAGGGCGTGCGCTTCCGCCCGCCCGCGTGGGAGGAGCGCGGTCGCGAGGGCGCGATCGAGGTTCCCGACGGCGCCCGCTTGGTGGTGGTCGAGGGCGACGGCGCGAGCCGCCGGTCCCTTGCGCACCTGCTCGACGGCGCGGTGTGGGTGCAGTCGGACGCGGACGATGCCCGACGGCGCGGCATCGAGCGCGACGGCGGCACCCAGGAGGCCGCCGACTTCTGGGACGAGTGGGATGCCGAGGAGGTCCCGTTCTTCGACGCGGACCGCCCGTGGGAACGCGCCGACCTCGTGGTCTGCGGGACACCGCACCTCACCGGCGTCGCGCACGACGCCGTGACCGAGGTCCTCGTCGGGCGCTCCCTACGACCTCGACTGTGACCCACCTCCCCCTTCCGCGCCGAACACGTGCTTGGTCGTCTCATTCGAGCGGACGAGACGACCAACCACGTGTTCGGCGGCGGAGGAACGGGTGGCCGGCCTCAGCACGAGTGAGGGCGACGCGCGGGTGAGGGCGGCCCTGGGTGAGGGACGCCAGCGAGCGCCTCGGCGCGAGCGGGTCAGCCCTTGGCTGCCGCCTCCCACGCCGCGTGGGCCGCGCCCACGATCCCGGCGTTGTTGAGCAACTCGGCCACCACCAACGGCGTGCGGGTCTTCAAGAACGGCACCCACTTGTGCGGCTTCTTCGAGATCCCCCCGCCCAGGATGATCAACTCCGGCCAGAGCAGCGCCTCGAGCGTCTGCAGGTAGCGGGAAGCCCGCCCGGCCCACTCCTCCCAGGAGAGGTCTTCGCGCTCGCGCGCCAGGGCGGACGCCCGCCACTCGGCGTCCTCGCCGCCGATCTCGATGTGGCCGAGTTCCGCGTTCGGCACCAGGACGCCGTCGTGGATGATCGCCGTCCCGATCCCGGTGCCGAACGTCACCGTCAGCACGGTGCCCATGTGCCCGTGCCCGGCGCCGTAGACGACCTCGCCCAGCCCGGCGGCGTCGGCGTCGTTCAGATACACGGAAGGACCCGGCAGGAGGTCGCCCACCACGTGGGGCAGCGACGTGCCGATCCAGGACTTGTCCACGTTCGCGGCGGTCTGGACCACCCCGTCGAGCACCACGCCGGGGAAGTCGACGCCCACCGGCCCGGTGAAGCCGAAGGACTGCGCGATCTCGGCGATCGTCGCGCCGACGGCAGCCGGCGTGGACGGCGACGGCGTCGGGATCCGGTGCCGGTCGGTGATCAGCTGTCCCGTGTCGAGGTCCACGACGGCGCCCTTGATGCCCGTTCCCCCGACGTCGACCCCGAGGGCCGTCCTGCTGCCTGCCATGGCATCCTCCCGTGCGCGCGTGAACACGCTCACCCTGCCACGCACGCGGGCCGGTCCGGGCGCCGAACGGGCGCGAACCCTGGTCGATGTCAGTGGCAGCGGATACCGTCCCGAACGTGAGCCCACTCGAGCCGATCCCGACCGCACCGCCTTTCGCGGTCCGCGCGCGCGTGCTCACGCCGCTGGCCGCCGGGGGCACGCGGTGGGAGCCGGACGGCCTGGTCGTGGTCGACGCCGCGGGGCGCCTGACGTACGCCGGTCCGGCCGCCGGGCACCCGGCCGCGCCGGGCGCCGTCGACCTCCGACCCCTCCTCGCCCTGCCCGGCCTCGTGGACCTGCACGTCCACCTCCCGCAGCTCCCCAACGCGGGGCGCGGGGCGGGCCTGGACGTGCTCACCTGGCTCGAGCGCTACATCTTCCCCTTGGAGCAGGACTGGGCCGACGACGGCGAGGGCACGCGCGTGGCCTCCCTCGGCTTCCGGGCACTCGCCGCGGCGGGGACCACGACGGCGCTCGCCTACTGCGCCGCCTACCCGGGGTCCACGGATGCCGCGTTCCGCGCGGCCCGGGACCACGGCATGCGGGCCATCCTCGGCATGGTGCTCATGGACCGCGACTCCTACGTGGCCGAGGGGCACCCCGCGCGCACCCTCGAGGGTGCGCTCGCGGCGTCGGTCGCCCTGTGCGAGCGCTGGCACGGTGCCGACGGCGGGCGGCTCGGGTATGCGTTCACGCCGCGCTTCGCCCTGTCCTGCACGCGCGAGATGCTCCGCGAATCCGCCGCCGCCGCCCGGGGGCACAACGCCTACTGGCAGACCCACCTCTCGGAGGACCTGGGCGAGGTGGCCGAGGTGGCCCGGACCTACCCCGAGGCGCACGACTACGTGGACGTCTACGACCTGGCGGGCGGACTCGGGCCGCGCTCGGTCATGGCGCACGCGATTCACCTCACCGACCACGGCCTGGCCCGGCTCGCGGAGACGGGCACGCGGGTGGCGCACTGCCCGTCGTCGAACCTGTTCCTCTCCTCCGGCATCATGCCCCTGGCGCGCTATCTGGACGCCGGGCTGACGATCGGCCTCGGCTCCGACGTGGCCGGTGGGCCGCGCCTCTCGCTCTTCGACGCCATGCGCATGGGCTTCACCGCGCAAGCCGTGCAACTGGCCGTGGGCGACGACGACCACCAGCCCCTCGATCCCCTCGCCTGGCTCCGGCTCGGCACGCTGGACGGCGCCCGGGCGCTCGGGCTCGACGCCGTCACGGGGTCGCTGGAGGCGGGCAAGGAGGCAGACCTGATACTGGTCGACGTCGGTCGCACCGCGTTGCTGGGCGGTCCGGGCAGCACGGTGACCAGGGACGACGACGCCGACCCCGCGGACCTCATCAGCCGCCTGATCTTCCGAGAGCACCCGGAGATGGTGCGAGCGGCCTTCGTGCGCGGGCGGCGGCTACCGGGGCCCGCGGCGTGGGAGAGGCCTGCAGGGTGGGAGGAACCCCAGAGGTGGGGGAGGCTTGCGGGGAGGGCCACACCTTCGATCCCGGGCGCGCCAGCGGGGTGGTCGCCGTGATGGTGCGCCCGATCGTCCTGCGGCCCGCTCCGCCGGCCGCCCTCCCCGTGCCGGAGCCGGGCGGACCGGCGCGTGTACTCGCCGTCGCCGCCGAGCGGACCGCCGCCGGAGTACAAGGGGCGATGGCCAGCGTCATCGCCCGGCGCGGGTCGAGCCCCGCGACCCCCGGCCAGAAGATCTACCTGGGCTCGGACGGGACGTGCATCGGCACGATCGGCGGGGGTGCGGTGGAGCGCGCCGTACTCGAGGACCTCGGGATGCTGGCGCGGGGTGCCGCCGGCTCCGGGGTCACGGGGCACGCCGTCCGGACGTTCCGCCTGGGCCCCGACCTGGGCATGTGCTGCGGGGGGCAGGTGGACGTGATGCTCGAGCCGCTGGTCCCGGCGACGCCGTGCCTCGTCGTCGGCGCGGGACACGTCGCCACGGCGCTCGCCCCGCTGCTGGCGGGGCTGGGGTTCGAGGTTGCGGTCGTGGACGCCCGCGAGGCCTGGGCTCAGGACCGCCGCCTGCCGGGAGTGCGGGTGATCACGGGCGAGGTCACGGGTGCCGAGGTGACAGACGCCCTCGCCAGCGGCGCCGTCGACCCCCGCGGCGCCTGCCTCGTCATGACGCACGACCACGCCGCGGACCAGGTCGCGATCGAGTGGGCGCTCCGCAAGGGCTTTGCGCTGGTGGGCGGCGTGGGGAGCCGGGCCAAGGCCGCCCGGGTGCGCTCGCGACTCGAGGCGGCCGGGATCGACGAGGCCGACCGCGCCCGGGTCCGCATGCCGCTCGGCGTCGACATCGGCGCCCGCACGCCCGAGGAGATCGCCGTCTCCGTCGCCGCCGAGGTCATCGCCTGGAGGGCCGGGCGATGACGCCGGCCGACCGACCGGGTGGACCGGGGCGCCCTTCGTATGCCACGCCGCTCGAACCGCGCCCACCAGGGGCGTCGTCGTCGTTCACCGTGACGGTCAACGGCGAGCGCGTCGAGGTCCGGGACATCCCGAGCACCACGACGGCGCTCGCCTGGCTGCGCGAGACCGGTCGCACCGGCACCAAGGAGGGGTGTGCCGAGGGCGACTGCGGGGCGTGCACGATCGGCGTGGTCCAGCGACGGGCGGGGAGCGGAACGCCGGACGACGAAACGCTGCGGGCGGTCAACTCCTGCCTCGTCCTGCTGCCCACCCTCGCGGACCGGGAGATCGTGACGGTCGAGGGCGTCGCCCACCCGTCACCCCGGCCGGGCGTGCCGGGCGCCCTCCACCCGGTGCAGGCGGCGATGGTCGAGCGCTACGGGTCGCAGTGCGGGTTCTGCACGCCCGGGTTCGTGATCTCGATGCTCGAGGCCTACCAGCGGTCCGACCTGGGCGAGGACGGCGTCGCGCGCCGGGCCGCCGTCGTCGACCAACTGACGGGCAACCTCTGCCGGTGCACGGGCTACCGGCCCATCCGCGACGCGATGCTCGACGCCCTCGACGCGAGGGCTTCCGGCCCGTCCCCCACGGCCCCGGCCACGACGTCGTCGCTCCCCGCCGCGGCGATCCCAACCCCCGCCCTCGACTACGCCGGGCCCGACGGCGCCCGCCTGGTCCGGCCTGCCGGGCTCGCGGACCTGCTCGCCCTGAAGGCGGCGTACGGGCGCGACGCCGTGCTCCTGGGCGGCGCCACCGAGATCGGCGTCGCCGTCAACAAGGCCGGGGCGCGCTTCCCCCTGCTCGTGGCGGCCGACGGCGTGCCGGAACTGCGAGCGATCGAGTCGGACGAGACCGAGTGGCGCATCGGCGGGGCCGTCACGCTCACCGAACTGGACGACGCGGTCGGCGGGGAGTTCCCGCACGTCCGGGACATGCTCCAGGTGTTCGCCTCGCGCCAGATCCGCCACCGCGCCACGCTCGCCGGGAACCTCGCGACGGCCGCGCCGATCGGGGACATGGCGCCCGTGCTGCTCGCGCTGGACGCCGAGGTGGTCCTCGAGCGCATCGGCGCGTCGCGACGCCTGCCGCTCGCCGAGTTCGTCACGGGCTACCGGACCACCGTCCTGGCTCCCGACGAGGTGATCCGCTGGGTCGTGATCCCGCGGCGTGCGGCCCTCGAAGCCCGAGTCACCCGCGGCGGGCGACTGCTCCTCGGTTCGGCGAAGGTGGCGGGGCGCCGCGAGATGGCCACCTCGACCGTCGCCGCGGGCTTCGCCGTCGGACTGGACGACGGCGGTCGGGTGGTCCACGCCCGGCTCGCCTACGGCGGGGTCGCGGCGACGCCGTGGCGGGCGCGGGCGGCCGAGGAGGCTCTGCTCGGGCGGATGTGGCCGGAGGGGGTCGGGGACGCCGTCGCCGCGCTGGAGCGCGAGGTGCGCCCGATCGACGACGTTCGCGGCTCGGCCGCGTACCGGCGGGCGATCGCCGCCGGGCTCCTCGAACGCTTCGCGGCCGGGGGTGAGGACGCCGTGCTGCGGGCGCCGTCCGCTCGCGACCCGCTGTCGCCGAGCCAAGAAGTGACCGTGGAGTTCGAACCCACCGCGCCGATCGAGGGCACCGTGCCGATCGAGCCCACCGCGCCGTTCGAACGCTCTGTGCCGCTCGAACGCACCGCGCCGTTCGAACGCACCACGCCGTGGGCCGCGCCAGGCCAGTCGCGCGACCTGCCCCACGAGAGCGCCGCGCTCCACGTCACGGGCCTGGCGCGGTACGTGGACGACGAGGCGCGACGCCGCCCGATGCTCGAAGCGTGGCCCGTCCTCTCGACGCAGGCCCGCGCCCGGATCCGCGGCATCGACGCCTCGGCCGCGCTCGCCGTGCCGGGCGTGGTCACGGTGCTGACGGCACGGGACGTGCCCGGGCTCAACGACGTCGGGGCCCAGGCGCGGGACGAACCGCTCCTCGCAGACGGCGAGATCGCCTATCACGGGCAGGCGGTCGCCCTGGTGGTGGCCGAGGACCGCGACACGGCGCAGGCAGGCGCGCGCGCCGTCGTCGTCGACGCCGAACCGCTGCCGGCTGTGCTGGGGATCGACGCGGCGATCGCGGCCGGCACCTACCTCACCGAACCGCACACCATCCGCCGCGGCGAGGTGACCGCGGCCCTCACCGCGAGCCCGCATCGCCTCGCGGGGGACCTCCGGATCGGTGGGCAGGACCACTTCTCGCTCGAGACGCAGGCCGCCTGGGCGGAGGTGGGCGAGGGCGGGACGGTCACCGTGCACTCGGCCACCCAGCACCCCACCGAGGTCCAGGCCGCCGTCGCGCACGTGCTCGGGAAGCCGCGGCACGCCGTCGTCGTGACGTCACCCCGCATGGGTGGGGCGTTCGGCGGGAAGGAGACCCAGGGTGCGGCCTGGGCGGCGGCGGCGGCGCTCGCCGCCGAGGCGACCGGGCACCCCGTCCGCGTTGCGCTGGACCGCGACGTCCACATGCGCGTGGCCGGCAAGCGGCACCCGTTCCTCGCCCGGTTCGAGGCGGGGTACGCCGACGACGGCGCCCTTCTCGCCCTGCGCGTGGCGCTGGTATCCGACGGCGGGTATGCGCTCGACCTCTCGCAGGCCATCTGCGACCGCGCGCTGCTGCACCTCGACAACGCCTACTTCGTACCCGCAATGGAGGTCACCGGGCGCGTGGCGCGGACGAACACCGCGTCGAACACGGCCATGCGCGGGTTCGGCGGGCCGCAGGGCATGGTGGTGATCGAGGAGGTGCTGGACCGGATCGCGCGCCGGCTCGGACTCCCGCCCGAGCGCGTCCGCGAGCGCAACCTCTACCGCGGGAGCGGGGCGAGCCGCACCACGCACTACGGGCAAGAACTGCCCGACCTGCGCGTGCGCGAGGTGTGGGACCGGGTGCTCGAGGCGAGCGGGTTCGCGGCGCGCCGAGCCGAGGTCGCCGCATGGAACGCGACGGCCGCGCTCACCGGGAGCCGGGTGCGGCGTGGGCTGGCCGTGACGCCGGTGAAGTTCGGCATCTCGTTCACGGCCTCGGTGCTCAACCAGGCGGGCGCGTACGTGCTGGTCTACCGCAACGGCACGGTGCAGGTGAACCACGGCGGCACCGAGATGGGTCAGGGTCTGCACACCAGGATCCTCGGGATCGCGGCGCGCGAACTCGGGGTGGCGCCATCGGCGGTACGCGTGATGCCGACCGCCACGGACAAGGTGCCGAACACGTCGGCGACGGCCGCGTCGTCGGGCTCGGACCTCAACGGGCAGGCGGTGGCCGCGGCGTGCGCCACGCTGCGGGACCGGCTGGCCCCCGTGGCGGCCGCCCTGCTCGAGGAGCGGGCACGGAGCGCGGCGGGGGCGACGGCGTCGGGCGTGGTGGTGCCGGCCGCGGCGGTGCGCTTCGCGGCCGGGTCGGCGACGTCGCCGCTGGTCCCGGCAGTGTCGGTGGCGCTTGCGGAGGTGGTGGACAGGGCGTGGGCCGCGCAGGTCCCCCTGTTCGCGGCCGGCTTCTACCGGACGCCGGGGATCGGGTTCGACTGGTCGAGCGGCACCGGTCGGCCGTTCCACTACTTCGCGCACGGGGCTGCGGTCAGCGAGGTGGAGGTGGACGGCTGGACCGGGCAGACGCGCGTGCTCGCCGTCGATGTGGTGCACGACGTCGGGTCCTCGCTCAACCCGGGCATCGACCGGGGCCAGGTGGAGGGCGGGTTCGTCCAGGGCATGGGCTGGCTCACCGGCGAGGACCTGCGATGGGACGACGACGGCGCCCTCCTCACCCACGGCGCGTCCACGTACCTGGTCCCCACGATCGGCGACGCCCCCGCACGGTTCCGCGTCTCGCTGCTCCCGCGCGCGGCGCAGGAGGGGGTGATCCACGGCTCGAAGGCGGTGGGCGAGCCGCCGTTCATGCTCGCGATCAGCGTGCGGGAGGCGATCCGCGACGCCGTCGCTGCCTTCGACCCGGCGGGCCACGAGGAGGAGGTCCGCCTCGCGATACCCGCCACGCCCGAGGCCGTCCTGCGCGCGATCCGGGCGCGCGTCGGATCGCCTCTCGGCTGAGGCCGAGCCGCGGCGAGAGAAATGCCCTGGCGGCCGGGCGCCGTCGTCGTCCACCCTGGAACGCATGCCTGCCCAGCCCCTGACCGTCCGGATCGTCGAGGCACCCGTCCCCGACACCCTCGACTCCCCCGACGTGTGGGCACTGCGCGAGGTCACCGACCTCGAGCACGCGATGCACGTGGAGATCTGGGGCTACCCGGACCTGGCCGAGAGCCTCCGGGCGTGCTGGGCCTGGGCCCGCAACGAGACCTACGGCCGACGGCTCCACCTGGTGGCGCTCGACGGCGACGGCGAGACCGCCCTCGCGGATCCCGCGCGCGTACTCGGCTCGTTGTCGGTGCACCTGCCGAACGAGCACAACACGCACCTGGTCGAGGCGTTCGTCACCGTCCGGGCGTCCGCTCGCGGGCGCGGCGTCGGGACGGCGCTGGCGGAGCGGGCCGAGGTGATCGCGCGGGAGGCCGGGCGCCGGCTGATCATGTCCTGGTCGGACCACGCCGCCGAGCCGCCCGAGCCCACCGGCCCCGATGACGCCCCCGTGCTGCATCCGTCGACCGGCAGCGGCCGGATCCCCGACGACGCCGCGTCACGCTTCGCGCGTCGGCTCGGCTACGCGCTCGAGCAGGCCGAACGGCACTCGGTGCTGCCCCTCCCGGCCGACGACGCGGTGTTGGCCGCGCTCCAGGCGCAGGCCGTCGCCGCGGCCGGGACGCACTACCGCGTCGTCACCTGGACGGACGTCGCGCCCGAGAAGTGGCTGGACGCCTACGGCGTCCTCTTCACGCGGATGAGCACCGACGTCCCCTTGGGCGGGCTCGACATCGAGGAGGACGTGTGGGACGCCGGTCGCGTGCGCGACTTCGAGGCCACGCACGCCGAGGCCGGCCACCGCCTGCTGGTGGCGGCCGCCGAGCACGTGCCGACCGGCACCCTCGCGGCCTTCACCGTGCTCGTGGTGCGCCCCGGCGCGGCCGGTGACCCGGACGCCGTCTTTCAGGACTCCACGCTGGCGCTGAAGGAGCACCGGGGCCACCGGCTCGGGATGCTCGTGAAGGTGGCCAACGTGCGCGCCGTGCAGGCGGCGTTCCCAGGCGCGGAGCGCATCCACACGTGGAACGCCGAGGAGAACGAGCACATGCTCACGATCAACGTGGCCATGGGGTTCCGGCCGGCCGGGATCTCCGCGGCCTGGCAGAAGCGCCTCGGCTAGCGGTTCGGGGACGCCGGGCGGGGCGAGCCCGGCCCGGCGCCGCCGGCCTCAGCGGGCGTACCGAGCCACGAAGTTGCGCAGCACCTTCGTGGACTCGGTCACGTCCGCGAGGACTACGCGCGCGATGAGGTCGTCGATCTCCTCGGGCGGGAAGTACCCGGCATGCTGGTAGACCCGGATGCGGGTGATGATCCCGTCGTGGTCGAGTTCCGGGTGGAACTGGGTGGCGTAGAGGTTCGTCTTCACGCGGAACATCTGCACGGGGCAGCCGGGCGTCGTCGCCAGCAACGTCGCGGAGGGAGGCAGCACGGTGCACGCCTCCTTGTGCCCCACGAAGGCGTCGAACGTCTCCGGGAGGCCGGCGAGCAGGGGGTCGCGGGCGCCGTCGTCGGTCACCGTGACCGGGACGGCACCCACCGGCTCGCCGTAGGTCCGGTCGATGAGGCCGCCCTGGTGCACGCCCAGCGTGCCGATGCCGTAGCAGGCGCCCAGGAAGGGGAAGTCGCGCTCGACGATCTCGTCCAGCACCGGCTGCAGCTCCGCCTCCACGCGGCGCTGAACCGCCGACTTGGAGTCCTCCGGGTCGCCCGAGTTGAACGGGCTGCCGCCGATGATCACGCCGGAGTACGCATCGAGGTCGAACGGCGGAAGGGGCGCCGCGTCCATCCGGATGCGGTCGAGGTGCGCCGGTTCGAGCCCAGCGGCCCGCAGGAATCCCTCGTACTCGTTCTCGGCGGCCTCGTCCTCGGGGCGGGACTGCAGGAGCAGGAAGGGCTTCACGACCGCCGATCGTAACCGGGGCCGGCGTCAGGCCACCGGGACGACGACGGCGCCCCCCGCCTCCAGCGCGAGGCGCACCTCGGTGCCGGGGCGCCGGGGGTGCGCGGCGTCGTCGGCCGCGGTCACCGCGGGTCCAGGAACTGCGGGTCCGGGAACTGCAGGTCCGGAACCCTCAGGCCTGGAGCCCGCGGGCCCGGAACCCTCGGGCGGCCCCGGCACCACGAGACGCACGTCGACCTCGAACCCGCCGCGGCGGGGCCGCGACCCGACGACGACGCCGCGGAACTCTCCCGCACCATCCCCCACCACGCGCAACGCCCCCGGGGCGATCGCGAGGAGGGCGGGGGCGCCGTCGTCGCCGGTGGTGGGCAGGAACGCCTCGTACCCCAGGAACTCCGCGACCGCGCGGGACCCGGGCGCGCTCCACAGGCGCCCGGGCGTGTCCACCTGCAGGATGCGCCCGGCCGCCATCACGGCCACGCGGTCGGCGACGGCGAACGCCTCGTCGTGGTCGTGCGTCACGTGGAGCGCGGTGGTGCCGGCGCGACGCAGGATGGCGGCGAGGTCGCTGGTCAGCCGCTCGCGCAGGGCACGGTCGAGGGCGGAGAGCGGCTCGTCGAGGAGCAGCAGCCGGGGGCGAGGCGCGAGCGCCCGGGCCAGCGCCACGCGCTGTCGCTCGCCGCCGGAGAGCGTCGCGACGGACCGCGCCTCGTACCCGGCCAGGCCCACGAGGTCGAGGAGCTCGGCCACGCGTGCCCGCCGCGACTCCCGCGGCGCCCCCGCCATCTCGAGCCCGAACGCCACGTTCCCGCCCACGTCCCGGTGGACGAACAACTGCCCGTCCTGGAACATCAGCCCGAAGCCGCGCCGGTGCACCGGCACCCCGGCGAGGTCCTCGCCGTCCCAGAGCACCGCGCCGGCGTCGAGCGGCTGGAGGCCGGCGACGGCGCGCAGCAGCGTCGACTTCCCGCACCCGGAAGGGCCCAGCAGCGCCACCACCTCGCCGGGTGCGACGTCGAGCGAGACGCCCGCGAGCGCCGTCGTCGCCTCGAAGCGGACGACGACGTCCCGCACCCCGAGCCCGCCGCGGGGCATCACAGCTCCCCCGCCGAGCCCACGCGCAGCCGCTCGGCCAGCGCCATGACGCCGGCCGTCGCCACGGCGAGGATCACCGACGCCGCCATCGCCATGCCGAGATTCTCCGCGCCCGGGTGCCCGATCAGCCGGTAGATCACCACCGGCAGGGTGGGCCGTTCGGGCCGGGCGAGGAACGACGTCGCCCCGAACTCTCCGAGGCTGATCGCGAACGCGAACCCCACCGCCAGCCCCAGCGAGCGCCCGAGAACCGGCGCGTCCACCGCGACGAACACGCGCCCCGGGGAGGCGCCGAGCACGGCCGCCGCCTCGCGCTGGCGCTGGTCGATCGCCCGGAGCACGGGCAGCACGGTGCGGATGACCAGCGGCACCGCCACCACCGCTTGCGCGATCGGGATGAGGACCGCAGAGGAGCGCAGGTCCAGCGGCGGACGGTTGAGCGTGATGAGGAAGCCGAAGCCGACGGTCACCGCCGAGACGCCGAGCGGCAGCATGAAGACGTGGTCGAGCGTGGCGAGCGCCCCCCGCGCCGCCGCCCGCCGCGGCCGGCGCGAGAGCACCACGGACACTGCCGCGCCCACCCCGACCGCGATCACCGTGGCGTCCACCGCGATCCGCAGCGAGTTCGCCAGCGCCTCCCAGACCGGCACGGCGAGCGCGTTCCCCGTGCCCGTTCCCGCGAGGTTCGCGTAGTTCTCCAGCCCCCAGCCGGTCGGGGTACGCAGCGAGCGCACCGCGAGCGCGAGCATCGGCGCGAGCAGGAGCCCGAGCACGACGACGGCGGTCACCACCGCCGCGGGCACGTCGCCCCGGCGCAGCGGGTGGCTGCCTTCGGACTCGCGCGCGAAGCCGAGGGCCCGCTCACGGCGACCCCGCGCAACCGCCGCCACCCGCAGCGCGATCGTGATCACCACGAGTTGGGTGATCGAGAGGACGGCCGCCGAGCGCAGGTCGAGGTACTGCGTGGTCTGGACGTAGATCTCGGTCTCGATCGTGCCGAACCGCGGCCCGCCCAGCACGAGGACGATGCCGAACGCGGCGGCGCAGTAGAGGAACACCACGGCGGCGGCGGACGCGATCGCCGGGGTGAGCGCGGGGAGCGTGACCGCGGTGAAGGCCCGCCACGGTGGGGCGCCGAGGGCCCGGGCGGCGTCGACGGCGCGTTCGTCCAGGTGCGCCCACATCCCGCCGACCGCGCGCACCACCACGGAGTAGTTGAAGAAGACCAGGGCGGCCACGATCGCGGCCAGGGTCCCGTCGAGGTGGAGGAAGCCCAGCGGCGCGCCCTGCACCAGGAGGGAACGGAACGCGACGCCGACGACGACGGTCGGCAGCACGAACGGCACGGTCACCAGCGCGCGGATCAGTCGGCGCCCGGGGAACGTGCACCGGTAGAGCACGTACGCACCCGGGACGCCGAGCAGCACCGAGAGCACGGTCCCGATCGCCGCCTGGCCGAGGGTGAGCCCGATGATCCGCCAGGTGCGCGGCCGGGAGAACACCTCGGCGAAGCCGGAGAGGTCGAGCGAGCCGTCCGTGACCAGGCCGCGCCCGATGATGCTCAGAACGGGCCAGGCGAAGAAGATCGCCAGGAAGAGCAGCGGCCCGCCGATGAGCAGCACCCAGGCCGCGGTCCCCAGCGCCCGGCTCACGGCGAGCCGACGCCCGTCCGTCGCGACCCTCGACCCGCCGCTTCCCTGGACCCCGCCGAACACCCTCTTCCCGCCGAACACGGGGTTAGTCGCCTCATCCGGGCTCATGGGACGACTAACCACGTGTTCGGCGGGAGGGGCGGGACGGCTGCGTGGGCCGCAGGCGCTCGGATGCCGGGCGCGCGCATCGCTAGCCGATCATGATGTCGGTCCAGCGCTGCACCCAGGCCTCCCGGTTGGCGGCGATCTCCTCCGGCGAGACGGTGAACGGATCGCTCGCCTGCGGCGCGAACGCGACCCATGACGCGGGGAGCGTCGCCGCCGCCGAGACCGGGTAGACGTACATCTGCTCCGGGATCGCGTCCTGGAACTCGGTCGAGAGCATGAAGTCGATCAGTTTCCGGGCGCCGTCGGGGTTCGCGGCTCCCTCCAGGACGCCCGCGTACTCCACCTGCCGGAAGCAGGTGTCCAGGAGCGCGCCGGTGGGCGCGACGTCGCTGCCCTCGGGCACCTCGTACGGCGGGGAGCTCGAGTAGGAGACCACGAGCGGGCGCGGACCCTTGCCCGAGGAACCCGAGAAGTCGACCGTGTAGGCGTCGGTCCAGCCGGCGCTCACCTTGACCCCGTTGTCCCGCAGCGCGGTCCAGTACTGCTCCCAGCCGTCCTCGCCGAACGCACCGACGGTCGCCAGCAGGAAGGCCAGCCCCGGCGACGACGACGCCGGGTCCTGCACCACGAGCAGGTCCCGGTACTCCGGCTTCGCGAGGTCCTCGAGTGTGACGGGCTCGGGCAGACCCGCGGCCGCGAACCACTCGTGGTCCACGTTGACGCACACGTCACCGGTGTCGACGGCGGTGAGGCGGTTCGAGTCGTCCGGGACCAGCGCGTCCACCTCGGGCCCGGCGGCGGGCGAGTCGTACGGGGCGACCACGCCCTCGTCCAGCGCCCGGGAGGCGAACGTGTTGTCGATACCGAAGACGACGTCGCCCAGAGGCGCGTCCTTCGAGAGGACCAGCTGGTTGACCATCGAGCCGGCGTCACCGACGGCGCGGACGTCCACCGTCAGCCCGGTCTCCTCGGTGAAGGCGTTCATCACCTCCTCGCTCATGGCGAAGGAGTCGTGGGTGACGAGCACCACGGTGTCCTCGGACGAGGCTCCCCCGGACCCGCCGTCGCCGGCGAGCGAGCACCCCGCCAGGGCAACGGCAGCGATGCCGACGACGGCGCTCGCCAGAGTGCGTCGGCGCGCGCGGGCGCGATGCGGGGTGGGGCGGGGCTGGATGGTGGTCATGCGGATGTCCTCCTCACGGTGTGAAGAGGGCCCGCGGCCGCGGCGCCCGAGGACGCCCCGCCACGGGGAGAGGTCCCGACTTCCTTCGCCGGTGCTAACCGGAGCAGGTTCGAGGGTCTGCGGCGGACCGCACTCTCAGCGCGTGGGCCTGTGTGGGCTTGCGGCGCTCCCCTGTCGTTCACGGCGCACTCTACCCGCGTCGTCGGACACCCGATCGGGCAGGGCGCGATCGCACGCCCGAGGGACTAGGTTCGGGGGCGAGAACGCGAGGGGCCTGCCGCTCGTCGCGCCGATCCGAGCGAGGGAGCGCATCGTGCCGGACTCCTGGACCTTCGTCCGCTATGCCGCGATGCTCGCAGCCGGGCTCCTGGTGGAGCGGGCCGTGACCACCGGCTGGCGGGTGGCGAGCGGGCACAAGCCGCCCGTGGATCCCGAGGACATCGACTCCCACGTCGGGGAGGTGGTCGCGTACGCGGTGCTCTCCGGCGCGCTCATCGCGCTCGCGCGCGTCCTGGCCATCCGCGGCGCCGCCCGCGCGTACACCAAGTACACGGCGAAGTCGATTCCCACGCACGGGTAGGAGTCACTCGGCATCGCGCCCGGTCCCAGTCCCGGTGCCGGCCCCGGGAACGAGCCCGCGCCGCGCGGCCTCGAGGTCCTCGGTCAGTTCATCCCGCACCAGCAAGTCATGGCGGATTTTCGCCGTGCGGTAACCGGCGCGCCCGACCATGTGCGCCGCCACCGGCCCGGTGATCATCTGGAAGATCACCACGAGCGCCAGGGTGCCCAGCACCGCGGCGCTGCGCAGGTGCACCGCAAGGCCGGTCACCATGAGGGTGAGCCCGAGCACCTGCGGCTTGGTGGCCGCGTGCATCCGGGAGAGCAGGTCCGGGAAGCGCGTGAGTCCGATCGCCGCGATGAGCGCCAGCGCGCTTCCGAGCAGGAAGCACGCCGCGGTGACGACGTCGGCCAGTGCAGACCACGTCATGGCGCACCTCCCGCGTCCGTCCGACCGCGCCTCGGCGGACGCCGCACACCTTCCGGCGCAATGATCCGGCGCTCCTCCTCGGATTCCACGGACGCGAATCGCGCGACGCTCACCGCCCCCACGAAGCCCATGAGCGAGAGCACCACCATGACCGGGACGAGGTCCAGGCGCCCCGTCCACATGGCGAAGAGGGCGAGCGCGGCCAGGATGGTCGAGACGAGGACGTCGAGGGCCACCACCCGGTCGAGGATGCTCGGCCCGATCTCCACGCGCCGCACCACGAGCACCACGGCCGCAGCCAGCATGAGAGCGCTGATGACGACGACGGTCCTCACCCGGACGCACCTCCTGCCGCGTCCGGCGCCGGGACCTCGCGCCGACGTCCCCGCATCGGGCGCGGAGGCAGGCCGCAGGCGGCGATCTCCTCCGGTGGTGCGATGGCGTAGAGCACGCGTACCTCCTGCTCCAGCACGCTCCGGCGCGCGGCGTCGAGACCCCCGGCCATCGCGACGTCGAGCACGTGGACGTACAGGGTGCCGGTGAGCCGGTGAGCCTCGACCACCACGCTGCCCGGCACCAGCGAGCACAGCTCGGCGGTGAGGGTGAGGACCACGTCCGAGTGGCTGCGCAGCCGCACGCGGATCACCGCGCCGTGCGGCACCCGCCCCGGGCGCAGGGCAACCACCGAGACCTGGAACGAGGCGACAACCACGTCGACGGCGAAGCGTGTGAGCAGGACCAGGAATCCCACGGGGTGGAATCGCGCATGGAACGGCACGGGGTTCAGTGGCAGGACGGTGGTCACCACGAGGGCCACGAGGAGTCCCGCCACCACGTTGGCCAGGGTGAGGTCGCTCCAGAGCATCACCCACACCAGGGTCAGCCACGCGGCGAGGACCGGGTGGAAGGTGACCCGGCGACGGCGGGGCGCTCCGGGCCGGGGCGCTCCGGGCCGGGGCGCTCCAGAGCGGGGCTCCTTGGGGTCGGACGCATTCGGGTGCGGCGCGCTCATCCGGGACCACCCGCCTCCGCAGCCACAGCCGATTCGCCCTCGCCGCGCTCGCCGTCGGGCAGGACCGCGTTCACGTACGGCGCGCGCGCCCGCAACTCCTCGGAGGCCACGTCCGTGTACCGGTAGAGCGGCCCGGCAAGCACGGTGATCGCGAGGCTCACGCCCACCAGCGCCCCGGCGGCGGCCACCATGCCGCCCGGGGAGTGCGTGCGCGGCAACGGCGCCGGCGCCTCCTGCCAGAAGGCCTTGTTCCACGCCTTCACGATCGCGTAGAGGGTGAGCAGGCTCGTGAGGAGCCCGCCCGCCACCAGGGCAAAGGCGAGGCCCGTGCCCGCCTCGACCCCGGCCTCCACGAGCCCGACCTTCCCGAGGAAACCCGAGAGCGGAGGGATGCCCGCGAGGTTCATGGCCGGCACGAAGAACAGGACGGCGCGCACGGGCGCCACGCGGGCCAGCGACCCGAGGCGCGCGAGCGACGTCGTCCCCCCTCGCCTCTCGATCAGCCCCGCCACCAGGAAGAGCGACGTCTGCACGGTGATGTGGTGGGCCACGTAGAAGATCGACGCGGACAGCCCCGCCGCGCTGGACAGGGCAATCCCGAACACCATGTAGCCGATGTGGCTGACCAGGGTGAAGGAGAGGAGGCGCTTGATGTCGTCCTGCGCGACGGCGCCGAGGATGCCCACCACCATGGTCGCGAGGGCGGCCCACATGAGGACGTCGTCCATGCGGCCGTCCGGGAAGAGGAGGGTCTGCGTGCGGATGATCGCGTACACGCCCACCTTGGTGAGCAGGCCCGCGAAGACCGCGGTGACCGGCGCCGGAGCCGTGGGGTAGGAGTCCGGGAGCCAGGCGGAGAGCGGGAACACCGCGGCCTTGATGGCGAAGGCCAGGAGGAGCATCCCCTGCAGCACCAGCTGCATTCCCGGGTCGATCTCGGGCAGCCGCAGGGCGAGCTGCGCCAGGTTGACCGTGCCGGTCGCGGCGTACACCAGGCCGATCGCCACGAGGAAGAGCACCGAGGAGAGCAACGAGACCACCACGTAGATGGTCCCGGCGCGCACCCGGTCGCCCGTGCCCCCGAGGGTGATGAGCACGAAGCTCGCGGCGAGCAGCATCTCGAAGCCGACGTAGATGTTGAACAGGTCGCCGGAGATGAACGCGTTGGAGACGCCGGCGGCCAGCACCAGGTACGTGGGGTGGTAGATCGCCACCGGGGCACCCTCGTCGCCGTCGGCCACGCCCTGGGCGAGGGAGTAGAGCAGGACCCCGAGGATCACGATCGAGGAGACCAGGAGCATCAGGGCGGAGAGCCGGTCCACCACGAGCGCGATGCCGACGGGCGCGGCCCACCCACCCACGTTCACCACGAGCGTCTCGCCGCCGGAGACCGCGACGAGGAGTGCGATGGCGACAACCAGTACCGTCGTCAGCGCCACCACGCTGACGGCACGCTGGACGTTCGGGCGGCGCAGGGCCGCCAGCGCGAAGCCCGCTGCGACCAGCGGGATCGCGACGGGGAGCACCACCAGGGAGGTCGCGTTCACCGGGTCACGTCCTCGTCGTCCCACGCCGCGCCGCGGCTCGGCCGAGGTCCGGTCCGTCCCGGCGGCGGGGCGCCGGGACGGATCACCGGGAGCGCGTGCGCCGTCTCGTCGCGCGCCTCGGCGGCGTCCTGGTCGAGGGAGGTCCCGACGTCGCTCACGTCGCTGCGCGCCACGACGCCGCGGGCGGCGCGCCTCGCGATCCGGGTGTCCTCGACGTCGTCCTGCACCTCGTCGTGGCCGTGCAGCTGCCAGCTCCGGTAGGCCATGGCGAGCAGGAAGGCCGACATCCCCAACGTGATCACGATGGCCGTGAGGACCAGGGCCTGCGGGAGCGGATCGGCCATCTCCTCCTCAGGCCCCGTCCCGATCAGCGGCGGACCTCCCGCCGCACCCCCGGCGACCAGGAGCAGCACGTTCGCCCCGTTGCCCAGGAGCGTGACGCCCACGAGCACCCGCGAGAGGCTCCGCTCCAGGAGCAGGTACACGCCCGTGCCGAACAGCACGCCGATGAGGGCGACGAGCAGCAGGTTGGGGCTCGTATCGGTCACGACGCCCCCTTCCCGAGCGGCCCCGAGGCCGCGCCACCCGTACCCGCCGTGCCGACGGCGGGAAGGGCCGCGGTGTCGTCCAACGTCACCTCGGGCGAGTCGTAGGCGACGTCGCGCGCCACCCGCCCCTCCTCCTCGCCCTGCCGGTCCACCTCCGCACCGAGGGTGCGCAGCACGTCCAGCACCAGTCCGATCACCAGCAGGAACACGCCGATGTCGAAGAACAGGGTGGTGACCAGCTTGAGGTCACCCAGAGGCCCGAGCGAGGCCTCGATCACCGCGGACTGGAGCATGGTCCCGCCGAAGGCGAGGGGCACCAGGCCGGCCCCGACGGAGAGGAACAGCCCGGCGCCGAGCAGGAGACCCGGTTGGACCGGGGCCGCCTCGCCGAGTTCGAACCGCCCTCCCGCGAGGTAGCGCACGGTGAGCGCGATCCCGGCGACGAGCCCGCCCGCGAACCCGCCGCCGGGGGCGTTGTGCCCGCTGAAGAGCAGGAACACGGCGAACACGATCATCGTATGGAAGACGAGGCGCGTGACCACCTCGAGGATCACCGACCGCCGGTGCGGCGCCACGGACGCGCCCGCGCTCAGCCATTCGCGCCCGCGACCGGGCCGCAGGTCCTCCCGTCGGGCGAGCCCGACCCGCTCGGGGTCCCGCAGCACGGACAGGGGGTCCGGCCCGGTGTCCCACACGGCGGCCACGCGGGAGTCCGTGATGTCCCGGGCTCGCTCGATCGAGCGGGCCCGGGAGCGCAGGAAGACGAGCGAGGCCACACCCGTGGCCGCCACGAGCAGCACCGAGATCTCGCCCATCGTGTCCCACGCCCGGATGTCCACGAGCGTGACGTTGACGATGTTCTTGCCGTACCCGTAGGTGTAGGCCTCCTCCGGGAAGTCCACGGAGACCGGCGCGTGGACGCGGACCGTCGGCGCGAGGAGGGCGAGCGCGGAAACCGTCAGGCCCACCGCCACGCCGAGGGCCGCCCGCCACCACCGGTCGGCACCAAAGGGGCGGTTGGAGAAGTAGGGCGGGAGGCGCCGCAGGACCAGCACGAACACCACGAGGGTGACCGTCTCCACGAGCACCTGGGTGAGGGCGAGGTCCGGCGCGCCGTGCACCGCGAAGAGCAAGGCGACGCCGTAGCCCGCCACCCCGGCCAGGAGCACCGCCTTGACGCGCCGCCGCGCGCGCACCGCGAGGACCGAGGCGACGGCGACCACGGCCGCTGGGACCACCTGCAACGCCGTGTCCGACCACCGGACCGGGGCCGGGCTCACCCCGCTGCGCGCGAGGGTGACCCCCGCGAGCACCACTCCGACCACGAGGATTACCCCGAGGTACAGAGGCAGGGAGCCTCGCTGGGTGGCGGCCGTCACCGCCCCGGCCGCGCGGTCGAGGCGGCGCATCGAGCGCCGGTAGGCGAAGTCGGCGTCGGGCACGGGCCACGCGACGCGCGCCTGCGCGCGCTCGACCGCCTGCCGCCCCACGAACAGGGCGGACCCGAACGCGTAGACGGCCACGGTGGCGAGGGCCGGGACGGTCAGGCCGGCCCAGATCACCAGGTGCCCGGGCTCGCCTGCCGGGTAGGTCGCGGCGTAGGGGTCGAGCAGGGCCTCGCCGAGGCCGGGGAGCAGCCCGGCGACGAGTCCGGCGACCGCGAGCACAGCGGGCGGGCCCAGGAGGAGGGGCGAGGGGCGAGAGGCCGACGACGGCGCACACCCAGGCTTCATGGCAAAGGCGCCCCACCAGAACCGCAGCCCGTAGGCCACCGTGAGGATCGAGCCGACCACCACCACGGCGAAGACCGCGACGGCGCGGGGCGCGTCGTCGTACCAGAGCCCGTCGAGCGCGGCCTCCTTCGCGACGTACCCGGCGAACGGGATGAGCCCGATCATCGACGCGGTGGCGAGGGCCGCCGTCGTCGCCGTGGCGGGCAGGCGCCGCCCGAGCCCGGAGAGCTCGCGCAGGTCGCGGGTGCCGGCGGCGTCGTCCACCACCCCGACCACGAGGAAGAGCGATGCCTTGAACATCGCGTGCGCTCCCAGCAGGGCCAGGCCGGCGAGCGCGACCGCCTGCGTGCCGAAGCCGACCAGGACCACGAGCAGCCCGAGCTGGCTCACGGTGCCGAAGGCGAGGAGCAACTTGAGGTCGTGCTGGCGCAGGGACCGGTAGCCGCCGACCACCAGCGTGGCCGAGCCCAGCGTCAGGACCGTCCATTGCCAGACGGGCAGGCCGGAGAACCCGGGGGCGAACCGGGCGACGAGGTACACGCCCGCCTTCACCATGGCGGCGGCGTGCAGGTACGCGCTCACCGGCGTCGGGGCTGCCATGGCCGCCGGGAGCCAGAAGTGGAACGGCACGAGCGCCGACTTGGTGACCGCACCGAGCAGCACCAGCAGGACGGCCACGGAGACGGCCGAGCCGGCCGGGGGTTGGGCGACGACGGCGCTCACCGAGTAGGTGCCGGCGCTCTCCCCGAGCATGACCAGACCGAGCAGCATCGCGAGCCCGCCCAGCGTTGTCACGACGATCGCCTGCATCGCGGCACGCCGGCTCGCCTTGCGGTCGTAGTAGTGGCCGATGAGCAGGTAGGAGAAGACCGTGGTCAGCTCCCAGAACACGTAGAGCGCGAGCAGGTTGTCGGTGGTGACCAGCCCGAGCATCGCTCCGGAGAACGCCACGAACACCCCGGCGAACCGGCCGAGGTTCGCGGAACCGGAGGAGAAGTAGGCCGCGCAGTAGATCAGCACGAGCGCGCCGATTCCACCCACCAGCACGGTCATGAGCCAGGCGAGCGAGTCGAGCCGGAACGTCAGGTCCAGGCCGAGGGACGGCACCCAGGCCACGGCCTCGGTGACGGGCGCGGCGCCGTCGGCGGCGGCCAGGACGGCGGGAGTCTGCACGAGCGCCCAGACGAACGCCGAGCCCGGGACGAGCGCCAGGGCGAGGAATGCCCGCCGTCCCCACCAGCGCACGAGGGCGGGCGCGAGCATGGCCGCGACCAAGAATGCGGTCAGCAGCACGAACACGTCCGTCCCCTCTCGAAGGCGGTCCGTCCCGGCGACGGCGATGCGCCGGTGCGCGCAAAGCCGGGGTTTCGGGGCGGTGGCTCGACCCTACCCCGGGGGTCCGACAGACTCCCAGGCTCCCGGCGAGCCGACGGCGGCCGCCCCCGTGCGGTTCGACGCACCCGCGTCCGAGGTCGTTGGTTCGGCGCCAGGTAGTCGCCCCAACGCGACGATCCCGCGCCGAAGCGACGACCTCAGCCACGCCACCGGCTCGCCCGCGCCCCCGGCCCCAGCGCTCCCCCGACTCACTCCGCGGGCTCGCCCCGCATCGTGTCGGTGCCTGCCGATACCGTGGTCGCTCCGCCGTCGTCCCGGAAGAGGTGACCGCACGCCGATGGGTGCGCTGAACATCGTGGCCTTCGCCGTCGTGCTCGTCGCGACCGTCATCGGGGTGTGGCTCTTCGCCCGGGGGGCTCTGCGTATCGCCGCCGTCGTGCGGCAGGGGCGCGCGGCGCCCGAGCGGACCCGTGAGCCGGGACGGCGGACCGCGACCCTCCTGCGCGAGGTGTTCGGGCACGGGCGGTTCGCCCACCGGCCCGCGGTCCGCACGGCGCACTGGGCGGTGATGCTCTCCTTCGCGGTCCTCTTCCTCACCCTCCTCACCGGCTACGGCCAGGTGCTGGACCCGACGTTCGCCCTGCCCCTCGTGGGCCACTTCCCGCCCCTCGAATGGCTCATCGAGGTGTTCGCGTGGGCGGGACTCGTGGGTATCACCACGCTCGTCGTGGTCCGGCAGGTCACCCGCGCCCGGCGGCCCGGGCGCTCGTCGCGGTTCTTCGGCTCGAACATGGGCCAGGCGTACTTCGTGGAGGCGACGATCGCCGTCGTCGTCCTGGCCGTTCTCGTGCTCCGCGGCCTCGAGTACGCCCTCCTGGCGAACGACCCGGCGACGGCGGACCTCGCCACCGCGCTGCACTTCCCGCTCACGGCGTGGTACGGGCAGGCGTGGGCCCAGGTGCCAGTCGCGACGCTCGAGGCCCTCGTGGTGGGGGTGGCGACCGTCAAGATCGTGGTCTCGATGGCGTGGTTCGTGGTGGTGGGCCTGCAGCCGTCGATGGGTGTGGCGTGGCACCGCTTCCTCGCCCTGATCAACGTCTTCGCGCGCCGGGACCCGGCCGGCAAGCCCGCGCTCGGCGCGCTGCTGCCCATCGAGGTGGCGGGGAAACCCCTCGACCTCGAGGCGCTCGAGGACCTGCCCGACGACGCGGTGCTCGGCGTCGCAACGCCGGCCGACCTCACGTGGAAGGGCCTGCTCGACGCCGCGACGTGCACCGAGTGCGGGCGCTGCCAGGACGTGTGCCCCGCCTGGGCTACCGAGAAGCCGCTCTCCCCCAAGTTGCTCATGCTCGACATCCGGAACGCGGCCTTCGCCGGATCGGACGAGCCCCTGGTCGGCAACGCCATCGACCCGGACGCGCTGTGGGCGTGCACCACGTGCGGCGCCTGCGTCCAGCAGTGCCCGGTGGACATCGAGCACGTGGACCACGTGGTGGACCTGCGCCGGCACGAGGTCCTGATGGCCTCGACCTTCCCGAGCGAGCTGCAGCAGATGTTCCGCAAGTTGGAGAACACCGGGAACCCGTGGGGCCTGCCCGCCCGGGCCCGGGCGGACTGGATGAAGGGGCTCACCTTCCCCGTCCCCGTGGTGGGGGTCGACGTCGAGGACCTCACCGAGGTGGACTGGCTGTTCTGGGTGGGCTGCGCCGGCGCGTACGACGACAAGGCCAAGGCGACCACCCGGGCCGTCGCGGAACTCCTCCACATCGCCGACGTCCGCTTCGCCGTCCTGGGCAAGGGCGAGACGTGCACCGGCGACCCGGCCCGGCGCTCCGGGAACGAGGTGCTGTTCCAGATGCTCGCGGCGGAGAACGTCGCGACCCTCGCCGAGGCGAAGGCCACGCGCATCGTCGCCACCTGTGCGCACTGCTTCAACACGTTCTCGCGCGAGTACCCGCAGCTCGACGGCCGGTACGAGGTGGTGCACCACACCCAGCTGCTCAACCGGCTGGTCCGCGAGGGGCGCCTGGTCCCGGTGCCGCCGAGCGCGGACGACGGCGCATCCCCGGCCCCAGCGCGGACGATCACCTACCACGACCCCTGCTACCTGGGTCGGCACAACGAGGTGTACTCCCCGCCGCGCGAACTGATCGGCGCACTGCCGCGGGTGAGCCTCGCCGAGATGCCGCGCAACGAGGAGGACTCGTTCTGCTGCGGCGCCGGCGGCGGGCGGGTGTTCATGGAGGAGACCATCGGCACCCGGATCAGTTCGGCGCGAGCCGCCGAGGCGATCGGGACCGGCGCGAGCGCCGTCGCCACGGGGTGTCCGTTCTGCACGGTGATGCTGACCGACGGCGTGGCTGCGGCGCGCCAGGACGGCGCTGGGGCGGGCGCCGACGGCCCGGAGGTCGCGGTGCTCGACGTCGCGCAGATGCTGCTGGCGGCCGTGCGCCGGGGGTCGTTCGCCTAGTCCGCTCGGTTCCCTGGACAGCCGGACCCTGGACAGCCCGGTCGCCCGGACGGCCCGACTGATCGCGCCTTCGCGCGATCAGTCCTCGTCGAGGCTCTCCGGTTCCACCAGGAAGCCCGACTCGTCCGTGATCTCCCCGCCCACGGTGGCGTAGAGGGCAAGCGCGGCGCTCTCGATCTTCGCCCGCACGCGGCCCCGCGCCGCGCGGAAGGCGCGCGACGGCGTCGGCGAGTACAGCGCCTCCTCATCCGCCGGCCACCAGCGCACCGAGTAGGCGATCACCCCTTCCTCGGCCCAGTCCAGGCCCCGGAGCACGAGCGGTGCGGTGTCCTCCCCCTCGACGGCGACCTCGATGATCCCGTCGGTACCGAGATCGGCGACGGCGCCGTAGGCATCGAGGACGGGAGGCTGCGCCGTCGCCGCCTCGTCGTACGCGCGCGCCTCGGCGTGCAGCCACTCGAGTTCGCCCTCCGGGAGCGGCTCGACCTCGGCCGCGTCCGGGGCCGGCACCGACTCGGGCGGGGTGAAGTCCGTCAGGTCCATCGCGAGGTGAATGGTCGGCAGCACCGGCTCCAGGGCGGCGACCAGGGCGTCCGGCTCGAGCCAGATCGGGGTGTAGACGCAGAGGTTGACGTCGGCGTCGGGGTCCGGCATGAGCACGGCCCCGGACCCGGCGATCCGCACCGCCCCCGCGAGGCGTCGAGCGGCGGCGAGCAGGAAGTCCACGGCGTCGGACTCCGCCCCGATCGGTAGACCTTCGCGGAATGCCCCGGTGAGCCCGTTCGGGTCCAGCAGGTGCGGCGGCGGTGGCCCGCCGCGCTGCACGGGACAGCGCAGGAGGAACACCTGGGCCACCTCCGGGCCCAGCCGCAGGGACGGCCTCGCCTCGTCCGGCACCCGCCACGGGCCGGTGAGCACCGCGTCCTCGGACAGGGCGAGCGCGTAGTCACCGATCCACCCCGCGCCCTCGTACCAGCTGACGGCGAGCGCCTCCACCTCGGCCGGGTCGACGTCGTCCCCGAGAGCGAGGAGGTGGTGCGCATAGGCGAGGTCGGCGTCCAGGTCGGGGGCGCCGTCGTCGTCCTCGTCGAACGTGTCCGTGCCGCTCACGGGATCTGCGCCCGGTAGAAATCCTGGTGGGAGCGCGACGCCGTGGGTCCGCGCTGGCCCTGGTAGCGCGAGCCGGCGGCGCCGGAACCGTAGGGGCGCTCGGCCGGGCTCGAGAGCCGGAAGAAGCACATCTGGCCGATCTTCATCCCGGGCCACAGCAGGATGGGCAGGGTCGCGACGTTCGAGAGCTCGAGCGTGACGTGCCCCACGAAGCCGGGGTCGATGAATCCCGCGGTCGAGTGGGTGAGCAGGCCCAGGCGGCCGAGGGAGGACTTGCCCTCGAGGCGCGCGGCGACGTCGTCGGGGAGCGTGACGCGCTCGTACGTGGAGCCCAGCACGAACTCGCCGGGGTGGAGCACGAACGCCTCGCCCGCCTCGACGGCCACCAGGCGCGTCAGGTCCGGCTGGTCCTGGGCGGGGTCGATGACGGCGTACTTGTGGTTGTCGAAGAGCCGGAAGTAGCGGTCCAACCGGACGTCGATGCTCGAGGGCTGGATCAGCGCCGACTCGTACGGTTCGAGGACCACCCGTCCGGCGTCGATCTCGGTCCTGATATCGCGGTCGGAGAGCAGCACTGGCTCAACCTAGCGCTGTGCATCCGCTCGCCCGGCGCCGATGACGGCATGGGACGACGGCGCGAGGTGAGGTGTGCGCCGTCGTCCCGTCTGCGGGTCAGTCGCGCAGCGGGCGGCCCGTTGCGTCGACGCTGTAGGTGCCCGTCTTCTGGGTGAGGTAGAGGATTCCCTCGATGAAGCCCCAGAGCGCGCCGGCGCCGAAGGTCACGATCGTCACGACGATCTGCGCGACACCGATCCCCACGTAGCCGAGGTAGAACCGGTGCACACCCAGTCCACCGAGCACGATGCCGAGGATGCCGGCAACCACCCGGGACTTCGCGTACGGGTCCACCGGGGCGGCGTAGCCGTACGGTGCACCGTAGGCGGGCTGGTGGTAGGCGGGCTGGCCGTACGGCTGGGGGGGCGGCGGCGGGGGGTGCTGGCCCTGGGCGGGCGGCGGGTTCGCGGCGCCCGCGGGGG
>JARKOU010000075.1 GCA_029975645.1 Actinomycetales bacterium | reverse complement strand
ACGCCACGACAGGCAGGCACACCATGACCGCCACCCCGCACCGCGCGCTCCTCGCCGCTTTCGCCCTCGCCGCGACCCTGACGGCATGCACAACCGACAACGGCGAGCCGCCACCGACAGCGAGTCCGACCGTGGTCCGCGCGACGACCCCGGCGCCGACCGCCACCCTGTCCGAGCAGGACCAGAACATCGCCGACGCCAAGAACACCTACCTCGCCTTCGTCGTCGCATACGACGCCGCAGCCCGGCTCGGATTCGTCGACGACGACACGACGACTGCGGTGCTCAACCTGACGAGCGGCGCAGCACGCGAAGCGCTGGTCAGCAGCCAGCAGACGTTCGCGGAGAACGGCCTCCACCAAGAGGGGGAGACGGTCGTGAAGGCGCTCGAGGCCGTCGGTTACCAGGAGGACACGACGGGCGCGGGGATGCACGGCGTGCAGCTGCGCGCCTGCCTCGACATCTCGGCTTCGGACACCGTGTACGCCGACGGAACAAGCACGACGCCGACCGACCAACCGCAATACCGAGGACCTCGCCACGTCTACGTGCAGATGCTGCGACAGCCCGGGGGCTGGGCGGTCCACGCACTAGACCCGAGACCGGAGGAACGCTGCTGATGCGCGTGCAGGCGCTTGCGCTCGTACTCGTCCTCCTTGGCTCTGTGACGGGAGCCTCGCCAGCCTCCGCCGCCGTCGAATGCCAGCGCTACGACCCGTTGACCGGCACCTGCACGCTCTTCGCCGAAGGCGGAGGTTCCGGTGGGGGGCAGACGGTCTCGAACCCCGGTAGCGGCGGCGGCACGACGACCTGCTCCTACCGCGGCGAGACGATTCCGTGCGCGACCACGATGGGGACGTGGTGGGCGTCGATGGCGTGCTACGTCCGCCTCGCCGACCCCCAGCCTCCGCTGGAGAACCCGGTGTGGGAGGGGCACTCCGACGGGGCGATCTACCTGTGCAGCCCCCCGGTCGGCATGCCCGGCACCGCGACGGGCTCGTTCTGGGCCCCGGTCAACCCGGTCGGCGGCCCCAGCCCCCGCGCCCTTGCCGACCAGGCCGTCGAGGCGATGAACCTGCGGGCCGGGCGCATCGGCATCGCCCCCGAGGACACCCCCGGGCGGGTCGGCGTCGTCGGCATGCCGGCGTGGATGTGGATCGCCGACCCCGGCGAGTCCACCACGGGGCCGATCACCCGATCCGCCTCCGGCGGCGGCATAACCGTCACCGCGACCGCCCGGCTGGACCGCGTGGTCTGGACCATGGGCGACGGCGCCACCGTCACCTGCGCCGGTCCGTCCGCGGTGGGCACCGTCTACCAGGCGTCCTACGGAACCTCGCCCTCGCCGACGTGCGGACACACCTACACCGCGATGTCCGACGACCAGCCCGGCGACGCCTACACGGTCACCGCCACCTCGTACTGGACGGTCACCTGGACCGGCGGCGGGGCCACCGGCACGATCCCCCTCCAACTCACCAAGTCCACCCAGATCCGCGTCGGCGAGCTCCAGGTACTCATCACCGGCTGATCCCTGCGCACTGGGTGGCTAGCCTTCAGGCGTGCCCAAGGGTTCCTTGCGCCTCGCTTCGCCTGCGCTCCTGCGCGAGGTGATGTCCCGTCGTGGCTACTCCCTCGCGGACGTCGCCTCGGTGGTGGGGTGCCACCGGTCCGCGGTCTCGCACCTGCGCAGCGGCCGCATGTCGAGCCTTCGCGCGGAGCGCGCCGTCGTGCTCGCCGAGTTCCTTCGGGTTCCGACCGACCTGCTCTGGCTCGCCGACGAGGAGGAGAACCCCACGGACCTCCGTGGTCGCCGGGCCGCCGAGCCTGCCAGCCGAACAGCCACGCGTCTGCGTTTGCCGGAGGCGGAGCGGCTGGAGTTCATCGTGAGATCGCCCGGTCGGCTTCGAGGGCCGCGGTGAGGCGCCCGCGGGCGATCCTGGTCCGGTCGCGGACGGCCCTGAAGGTGATTCCGAGGGCCTGTGCGGCGTCGTGTGAGCGTTGCGTCGTGGTGCCCTCGCCGAGGTAGATGCGGGCGAGGAGCGCGGCCTGGTCACGGGTGAGGGCGCG
>JARKOU010000071.1 GCA_029975645.1 Actinomycetales bacterium | reverse complement strand
ACCCCGGCGAGCAGGGTGCAGTCGAGGGCGTAGCGCCCGCCGCCGTCGGCCACCCCCACCGCCACGAGCGCGGCGAGCATGGCCGCCGGGAGGAGCCCGGCGATCCGCTGCACGCCCGGGTGATCGAGCACGCCTCGGGGGGGGCTCACGCCCGCCAGCTTGAGCGCGTAGCAGCCCAGCGAGCCGAGGATCACCACGAGCCACGTCGCGCTCACGCCGCCTCACCCCCAGGGGCCGGCGGCTCGCCCCGCAGCCCCGCGACGACGGCGACCGCCGCCGCCGCGATCACCGGCACCCCGGGCGGCGCCACCGGCACCAGGGCGAGCGCGACGAGCGCGCCCCCGACGGCGACCGCGGCCGCCCGCTTCCGGCGCAGGTGCGGCCACAGGAGAGCGAGGAAGATCGCCGGGGCGGCGGCGTCGAGACCGAACGCCTCGGTGTCGAGCCCACGGCCGACGACGGCGCCCACCACCGTCCCCGCGATCCAGAGGACGAAGAGCGCCAGCCCGACCGCCCAGAAGGCGTACCGCGCGGCGCGCGGCGTCGGCTGCGCCACGGCCATCCCGGTGGTCTCGTCGATCACGAAGTGGGCCGTCCACAGGCGCCGCCACCCCCGCGGCCGCAGGATCTCCGTCACTGGGACCCCGTAGAACGCGTTCCGCAAGCCGAGCAGGAGCGCCGCCGCAATGGCGGCCAGGCCCGACCCGCCCGCCGCGACCACCCCGGCGAGCGCGAACTGGGAGGCGCCGCTGAACATCACCACGCTCAGCACCGACGCCTGCGCCACCGTCAGCCCGGCCCCCGTCGCGACGGCGCCGAACGTGAGCCCGAACGCAGCGGCGTACAGCCCCATGCCGACGGCGGCCCGCCGGATCGCGGGCGCGCCCGCGACGTCGTCGCCACCCCCGATCAGGCGCATCGGCGCACACCACCCCTTCCCGCCCGGCCGCCTCCGGCGATAGCGTCCGAGGATCAGCACACGGACAGGAGCGGCGATATGGCCCGGGTGAGTGTCTACCTCAACTTCGCGGGGAACACCGAGGAGGCGTTCGAGTTCTACCGGTCGGTGTTCGGCGGGGAGATGGGGCCGATCATGCGGATGGGTGACGTGCCCACCGGCCCGGACCAGCCGCCCCTGCCGGAGGCGGAACGCGACAAGGTCATGCACGTGGACCTGACGATCCTCGGCGGGACGGTGCTCATGGGCACGGACACGCTCGAGTCGATGGGGCACAGCCTGCGCATCGGCAACAACGTCACCCTCAACCTCGAGCCGGACTCCCTCGAGGAGACCCAGCGCCTGTTCGACGCCTTGTCCGACGGCGCCACGGAGGTCATGCCGCTCCAGCCGATGTTCTGGGGCTCGTCCTGGGGCACCTGCCTGGACCGGTTCGGCGTGCGGTGGATGTTCAACTCGCCGGCGGGCGCGGGTCTCGGTTCCGAGGACGACGGCGCCGCCGGCTGAAGAGGGCGGCTTGCTCCGGGCGTCGCCGTGCTATTCCCGTGGTGACGTCGGTCCCGTAGGGTCCGGTCCGTGGTGAGCACATGGCCGGCACGCCGGCGCTTCTGGGACCGGATCGCCGTCGTGAAGTACGCCCAGGCGAAGGTGGTGGAGATCCCCGCCCCGGGCGGGGACGAGGCGCCCGTCCGGGCCGTTCCGCTCGCGGAACGGTTCCCGGGGATCGACATCCACCGCGTGCTCGTGGCGGACCGCATCCCGACCGACGAGGCCGATCCGCGAGCCCAGAACTTCTACCGGGCCCTCGCCCGGTTGTTCCGGGTGTTCGGCCCGCACGAGCCGGACGTGCCGCCCGTCCCGACGAACCGCGACTCGGCCCTGGAGCACGCGTACACGCCCGCCCACCGTGAGCTGTTCCCCGCCCCGGAGCTCCCCGCCGAGTACGAGGACCCGGACCTGGGGGTCCTCGCCGTCGCGAGCCCGTACGACGGCTACCTGGTGGCCACCGGGGAGGGCACCTTCGAGTGGGACCTGCGCTCCCTCGCCGAGTACGAGGTGCACCCGGGGCTCGTCCGCCTCGGCGTGCGGGTGGAGTTCGCGCAGGACGGGCCGCGCCTGCGGGCGACGGCGATCGAGAGCGACCTGGGACGGCAGGTGCCGGGGGACGCGGGCTGGGAGCGCGCCGTCGGCCTCGCGCTGTGCGCGGCGACCACCCACACCTCGCTGGTGCGCCACTACAACTGGGTGCACCTGGTCCCCGGCGCGGCGTTCGCGATCGCGACCCGCAGCGCCCTGCCTACCGACCACCCGGTCAAGCGCCTCCTCTGGCCGCACATCTTCCGCACCCAGTTCAGCAACTGGGTCACCACCGTGGGGCAGCTGAGCGTGGGGGGCGACTTCGAGTCGATCTTCAGCTTCACGCGCCCGGCGCTGCTCCGGCTGTACGACGACACGGCCGGCGCCTTCGACGCAACCGTGGTGGACCCCCTGCGCGACGCCGAGAAGCGCGGCATCCTCGGCGTCGGTCTCGACCTGCCGGTGCTGGCGAACTCTCTGGCCCACCACGAGGTCATGTGCGCGCACGCCGAGCGCTACCTCCGCGCGTACTACCCCGACGACGGCGCGCTCGCGGCGGACGAGGACGTCCGTCGCTGGTACGAGTCGTTGGACGGACTGGTGCCGAACGGCGTCGGCGTGCTCGGCGACGTCTCGGGCATCGAGTCCGCCGCCCGGCTCATGGGCTCGCTCATCCACCTGGTCTCCTACCAGCACGAGGCGCGCGGCACCCTGCTGTGGAACTACCAGATGTGGACCGACGTCCAGCCGATCCGGGTTTACGAGAACGGCCAGGACGAGCCGGCGGACGTCTACCAGCGCCTGGTCAACGCGAACTTCGGGCTCAACATCCGGCGGACGCCGATGATGCGCGACTACTCCTACCTCGCCCTCGACCAGCGCGGCCGGGCCGCCTTCCGCTCCTACCTCGCCGACCTCCTGGCGCTCCAGACGAGGCTCGAGGCCGAGCCCCGCGCCCTGTGGAAGGTCTACCCGGAGATGCTCGAAGCCAACATGAACGGCTGAGC
>JARKOU010000066.1 GCA_029975645.1 Actinomycetales bacterium | reverse complement strand
GCGTCCAGGAACACGGTGAGGTTCCCGATCCACAAGGCAGTGAGCCCGTCGGCGACCGTGCGGATGCGCGGGCGGTCGAGGGCCAGCCCCTCCGTGGGCGGGAACTTCCGCACGATCAGCCGGTTCTCGGTGAACATCTCGTCGTGGTGGGGGTCCCCGGCCAGGTCGAATGTCCAGGCCGGCCGGAGGGAGACGTCGAGGCCACTCACGACCGCGTGCGGCGCAGGCTGCCGCTGCTCCAGAAACACGACATGCTCGCGTGCCACGGCGATGAGTGTCAGCCAGCCCGAGAACGGGGCCGAGGCCGTCACGCGGCCGGTACTCGGTTCGATCGTCTCGACGACCCACTCGGTGCCGAGCTGGGTCCAGACATCGCGCTTGGTGGCGCTCGCGCAGACGAGCAGGGCTCGCAGGAGCTGCCGCGCGCAGAGCGGCTGGTCCCGGTCGAGCCGCCAAAGCTGCTGGCCCGTTGCGGGGTCGAGCCCGTGGATCGCCATCGCGTCGTACCCGTTGGCGTCGGCCGTCAGCACCACCAAGGTCCCGGCCGCGTCCACCACGAAGCCTCCCTCGACCGAGCCGTCGTGACCCGACGACATCGTGGGCGTCCGCAGATCCGGCCGCAGGACGCCGGCCGTCGCCTCCCAGACCATGGCCCCCATGCCTCCCTGGAGCGCCGGGGTGGCGGTCGGTGTCACCGTCGGCAGGGGCGTCCACGGGGTGCCGGACGCGGTCGGGGCGAACGTCGGCAGCGCCGGCCCCTCGTCCTCACGCTGATGCGGCTTGCGGAGTGCGTCCCCCAGGGCCTGGGAGGCGAGGACCAGCAACAACAGCAGGATCGCGATCAGGGCCGTCCGCCACCACGGGGACCACGGCGAACGTTTCGGCGCCGGAGGTTCCCGGACCGGAGCAGCCGCGGGGCTGGGCGGCTGCTGCGGGGCTGCCGAGGGCGCGGGCGGCACCCAGGCATCCGGACGCTCCGGGGGTGGCTGCTGGTCGGGACGGCCGTGGGGTTCGGTCATGGCGCCTCCTCGCCCGGAGTCTACGAGAGCGCCCCGACAACGACGCCGCGCATCACCAGGTGTGCGCGACCGCCCCCGCCAGCAACCATCGGTCGCCGGTGCGGCGCCACGTCTGGACGAACGCCAGTCGCCAGCGGTTGCGCCCGCCGTACACGGACGCGTCGGTCACGATGCGTCCCCGCAGGGTGGCCGTGTCGCCGGCTACCTCGATCACGGGCTCGCCCGCCTCATCGACCGAGTGGTAGACGAACTGCCCCTGCCCCATCTCCGCCAGTCACTCCGCCTTCGGCTGCTCGTAACCCGTGATGTGTTTCAACGTGGAGTCGTCGGCGAGCAGCGCGTCCAACGCCGCCCGATCCTCGGAGCGCATGGCCGCCAGGTAGCGGCCATACGCAGATCGGACGCCGGTGGCGTCCGCTTCGGTGGTCACGGGCGGACGAGAGACTTGATTGCCCTGCGCTCGTCCATGGCCGCGTAGGCCTCGGCGATCTCGGACAGGGGCAGCTCGAGGTCGAAGACGCGGCCCGGGTTGATCTTCCGTGCGAGCACGAGGTCGAGCAGCACGGGCAGGTAGGCGCGCACGTGCGCCGGGCCGCCCTTGAGGCCCTTGTTCTCCCAGAAGGCCTGGTCGACGGGCAGATCGCCGTGGGGCACGCCGAGCAGACCGATGTCGCCGCCCTTGCGGCAGGCGTTGATGGCCGTGAGGCGGGCGTCCTGCGTGCCGACGCACTCGATGACGCAGTCGGCGCCGATGCCGTCGGTGAGCTCCTTGACCTGGGCGATGCCCTCCTCGCCGCGCTCGGCGATGATGTCGGTCGCGCCGAACTCCCGGGCGACGGCCTGCCGGTCGGCGTGGCGGCTGAGCGCGATGACCTGGCTGGCACCCATCGTCGCTGCCGCGAGCACGGCGCACAGGCCCACGGCGCCGTCGCCGACGACGACCACGCTGCTGCCCGACTGGACGCGGGCGCTCACGGCGCCGTGCCAGCCCGTGCACATGACGTCGGACAGGGCGAGGAGACTCGGGATGAGGTCGTCGTCGACCGGGCCGGGCACCACCACGAGCGTGCCGTCGGCGTTCGGGATGCGGATCATGTCGGCCTGGCAGCCGGCGTAGCCACCGCCGTTCTCACAGTTACAGGTGGCGCCCTTGCGGCACGTGGCGC
>JARKOU010000064.1 GCA_029975645.1 Actinomycetales bacterium | reverse complement strand
GAGGAACCGCACGAGCAGTTGCAGGTCGTTCGACTCCGAGATGTTCACGCCGACCGCCTCCACTCGGCGAGGTCGACGACGTCAGCGCCCTCGCAGGCTCCCAACCAGAAGGTTGGGGGTTCGAGTCCCTTCGGGCGCGCTTCTTGTGGCTGTGACCTGCGAAAACGCGAGGCTCTGAGCCTATACCCGTAGGGGTATGGGGTGTTGGGAGCCAAAGTGGGAGCCATCCCGGGAGCCAAAGTCTCCGTGAACGGGACCGTTCCTCGAATCGCCGACTCAGCCGCAGCCCGCTGACCTGCGTCGACGCTGAGAGCGTCGACGTCGGGACAGATGAAGTTCGATGCGGTGTCAGAAGGTGCGCGCCGGGGGCGGCAGTTCCGCCTCGCTCGTTCGCACCGCCGAGCCGATCGTGGTGATTCCTTGCGCGTACGTGCCTCGACTCGAGAGCCGCACGGTTGCCGGTCTTCCTCCAAGTTCTGGCCCTGCTTGGAGCAAGTTGGAGTTGTGGGTGGCGCGGCTCGACGTGGAACTACGAGACCGTTCGAAGACGTTGGCGATGGCGGCCGGAAGGGCCTCACACGACGGAGGCGCTCGGGGTTGACCCTTGGCCCCTTTCGTCCGATAGGGGGGCGCCCGGGGCCTCGGCCCGGCACACCGCCCCGAAGAGGGCATCGTCGGCCCTGACCGAGCTGGCGCACGCGAAGCACATCCCGACTTCGAACGATGGCGCGCTCGCTAATCGGCGTCGGAGGTCGCATCGGGCATAGGCGTTCGGTGTTCGGTCTTCCACAAACACCGAACAGCGCCTTACCCTGGATGTCATGGACTCCAGGAGCGACGAGGCGATCAGTCTGCTGGAGGACGCCCTGGCCGCTGCTGGAGCCCAGACCGCCCGCCCGTCCGCTGCGGACTCGGCGGCGGATCTTCTCCTTGTGCTCGGGGAGAGTCGGATTCCCGTGCAGATGAAGCGATGGTCCACGTTTCCCGACCATGCGCTCCTCGCCGATCCTGCGTTTCGCCAGCCGCCAGACCCGTCCGCCGTTCGCCTCGTGGTCGCGGACAGGATCGGCGAACGTGCGCGCCAAGGGCTGGCGCAGGCTGGTTGGGGTTGGCTGGATCTTCGGGGCAGCCTGCACGTTCAGGGTCCCGGGGTTCTGATCCATTCCGACGTGCCCGCCTCCTGGGAGCGACCCACACCCCGGGACCCCTTGTCCACGCCCTCCGGCCTGGCCATCGCGTGCGCGTTGCTCGCTGCCCCGCGCGAGGCTCACACGGTTCGTGGCCTGGCGCGTCGAGTGGGCCGCGCTGCCAGCACGGTCTCCGAGGTCCTTCACGCACTTCGAGGCGCCGGCCTGGTCGAGGGGCCGTCGAGCGCACCGGCCTCGGAGTTGTTCTGGCAGGTCGCCGACGTCTGGCCGAACGAACGCGTGCGCCTGAAGAGTCGGCCGGGCGAGGGGATGGGGCCCGTCACCGAGGCACTTCAACTGGGTTTCGGCGACATCGGTGGCTCCCCGGGGTGGGCCTTGACGGACACGCTCGCGGCGGCGGTCTACGGCGCCCCCGTGGCGGCTCGCGCCGATGTGCCGGCCGACTACTTCGTCCCGTCCGAGGCGGCACTCAGGCGCGCGCGCACTCTCCTCGGTGTTGCCGCCAGCCCGGGCGAGGCTCGTGCGACCGTCCGGGTCGGGCCCGTGCCCGACGTCTGCGCGCACCGCGTCGACCCTGCGAGTTGGTCTTCGGAGCATCGACCGCTCGCCGCCCCGATCTACGTTGCGCTCGATCTCGCCCAGGACGTCGGCCGAGGTCGGGAGATCCTCGCGGACTGGGACCCTCCGCAGGGGTGGACCCGTGTCTGGTAGCGGGCGGACCCCGCGCGTCGTCCTCGTGGGCGAGGAGACCGCTCGCATCGTCGAGGCGGTCGGCGTGGTCGCCGGAATCACGGGAACCACGCCCACGATCGTCGGCGGGCTCGCCGTCCTGTGCCGAGTGCGGCACACCCACCGCGCGACGACCGACCTCGACACCCTGGACCGCCGCAACACCCGCTCCCACCCGCTCCTCGAGATCCTGCTGGCCGCGCCCGGCGCTGAGAGGCGCGACGCCGCCGGAGTGCTGCTGCCTACGCCGAGAGGTCCGGTGAAGGTCGACGTCATCGAGGTCAGCGAGCGACCGGACTCCCACGAGATCGAAGACCCCACCGACCGTCTCTACGAGATGTCACACGCGTGGGCGTACCGGACCGCCTCCCAGGTCGAGATCGTCGTCGTCGGCCCCGATCTGGCGCCGGTTGTCAGCGCGGTTGCCCACGTCGCCGAGCCGGGGCCGCTCGTCGCGATGAAGCTCCAAGCGGTCCTGCTCCGGCCGACGGCGAAGGAAGGCACGGACCTGCTCGACATCGTGACGATCTTGCTCGACCCTCCGGCACGGGATGTCGCCCTAGCCCAGCTGGCGGAGTGCGACCCGGTCATCGCCGCCGACGCCGCACTCCACTCACGGCGATGGTTCACCGACCAGATCGACCGAACGATCACCCGGATCCGCGCCGCCGGTGGCGGCGACATCGGCCGCGACGAACTCACCCTCGTCGCCGACCTCATCCAGGCAGCAACGCGCCGCAGATAGCCCATGGTTGCGCAAGCGCCGTCACTGGGAGCTCCCCGGGCTACCGATGGGAGCCAACATGGGAGCCATCACCGGCGCGGTCGGGCGGACGACGGCGGACGCGGGTGAACCCCGGAAGTGTCGCTGACCTGCGCGGATCGACACCAGCCGACGCCGATCGAGGGGCTGTGTCAATCTACGGATCAGAAGGTTGGGGGTTCGAGTCCCTTCGGGCGCGCTTCTTGTGGGTGAGACCTGCGGAAAAGCCGGCGTCCCGGCCTATACCCGTAGGGGTATGGGGTGTTGGGAGCCATCTCGGGAGTCAGAGTCTCCGTGAACGGGACCGTTCCTCGACTCGTCGACTGAGCCGCGGCCCGCTGACCTGCGATGACGCGCCGTGCCCTGGTAGTCCGGCCAGCACGGACTGACGCGGTGTCAGAAGGTGCGCGGCCGGGGCTGGCGTGGCGGGTGCCCGAGCACTTCGACCGGCAGTGGCAGCCGATTCTCGAGTTCAACCGCGACAACCCCGCGGACCCCTTCCGGCCTTGAGGGGCGACCGCCGGCCACGCCCTCGAGTGGGCTCGACTGCTGGTCTCGCTCGACGCGAGCCCCGGCGCCGATGCGCCGGGCGGCCTGGTCGCGGCCGCGCTCGCCCTCGCCGAGCGCGCCGTGGTCGACGGCAGGGCGGCCGACAGCGCGGACGGCTTCGTCTACACGACGGACTGGGCAGGCCGGCCAGTCGCCGAGCACGGATTCACTGTGTCGTGGCGGAAGCGGTCAAAGGGGCGAACGCGCTGCGCCATGCGACGGATGACCCGCGTCGGCCGAGCGCCATGACCGCTGGTGGGAGTACGTGGACCGGTACGTCGTCGACCACGCGCGCGGGTCGTGGCATCACGAGCTCGACGCCGCGAACCGGCCGGCCGGAAGGTCGACGTCGACGAGGTGCTCCGTCGCGGATCAGCCGAGGAAGTCCCGCAGCGCCTCGACGACCAGCGCGTGATCGTCCCCCTGGGCAATCCCCGAGACCGTCACGGCGCCGACGACGCCCACATCCGCGATCCGGATGGGGAAGCTTCCGCCGTGTGCCGCGTACTCCTGGAGCGGGAGATCGTGCTTCTCCGCGAACGACGTCCCCTTGGCCCTGGCTCGGAGCCCGACGAGGTAGGACGAGGCGCCGAACCGCTCGACCACGCGCGCTTTGCGCTCCACCCAGGTGTCGTTGTCCGGGGCCGTTCCCGGCAGCGCGGCGTGGAAGAGCTGCTGACCTCCCCGCCGGACGTCCACGGTGATCGGGAGGTCGCGTTCCCGTCCCAGCTCCACGAGAAGGCAGCCGAGCCGCCAGGCGTCGTCGTTGTCGAACCGGGTGAGGACGAGAGTCCGTTCCTCGTTCTCGATCCTGGCGATCGTGCTTGCGACGTCGGGGATGCTCATTCCCCGATGCTAGGCGCCGCTCGGCGAGGAGCCGCGGTGAACGGCTGCTTTCGGCTGAACGCTCCGCGCGAGCAGCCCTTGGGCCGGCGCTGCCCTGCGGCAGGCTGAGGCCATGACCCCGCGCAACGTCTTCGGCGCCGCGTTCGAGCCGTGCGGCACCGACCCCATGACGGGCCCTACCGTGACGGCAACTGCGTCACCGGTTGGGTGTTGGGAGCCAAAGTGGGAGCCACCGCGGGAGCCGAAGTGCCCGCGGGCGGGCCTGATTCGTGGTCTTGCCGGATATCTCCACCTCGCTGAACTGGGACGACGCACGGGGTATTGCTGACACGGCCGAGACGGACTGATGCGGTGTCAGATGGTCAGCGACGTAGTGGCCGTCCGCCGTTGGATGGACTCGGGCGGGACGCCGGGGTACCGGCCCCCTGCGAGCGACCGGCCACTTCAGGGTGAGGTCGTGACTCCCAGCGAGGGCACGGGCAGACCCGCAGCCAAGACGGCGAGTTGTGCCGGCATGGCTGGGTAGGGGTCGATCGGCCGCGCGGAGGGGCCCACCAGCCCCCGCACCTCGCGCAGGCGGTCACCCGCGACGTAGTGCCGTCCTTTGGTCTCGCCGACGCCGCGCAGCAGTCCAAGGTCGGTCATCGCCTTGAGGTCGCGCGTCGCCGTTCTGGCGTCGACTCCCGTCTGGTCAACGTACGTCGATCGTCGCAGCCGGAACCCGAGCAGCGCCGAGTACAGCGCATCCAGGGCCCGGTCGGGCAGCCGGTGCGTGCTGATGACGTCTGCGAGCACCTCATACGCGCGCTCGGCTCTGCGCAGTCGTTCGCGGACGGTCTGCGCCTGGAGATGGTGTGCGCGGAGATTGAACGAAACCCACAGATGCGCGTCGCCTTCGGGGTGCCAGGCGCCCTGGCCGGTGACCGCCAGCACGCGGTAGTAGTCGTCGGTGTTCGCCCCGAGCCACTCCTCGATGCTGGCAAACTCCGGCTCGGCGACGCCGCGCCGCGCCAGCACCAGCGTCTGCAACGCCCGGGCCATGCGACCGTTCCCGTCGCGGAACGGGTGGATCATCACGAGGTTCAGGTGCGCCATGGCCGCGTGCACGACGGGGTCGGCGCCGTCCTCCCGGCCGAGGTCCACGACGAGCTCGTCGACGAGCTGGGGTACGAGCGCTGCGTCTGGCCCGGTGGAGACCAGTTGCTCGGTGCGCTCGTCGTGGACGTAGATGTCGCGTTGGCGGTACTGACCGGGGCTCCTGGACAGGTCGTGGCTGAGCATCATGTAGTGCATCGAGCGCAACGCGGAGGCGTCGAGCACGAAGTGCTCGTCGTGCGCCATGGCCAGCACATACCCCAACGCCTGGCGGTAGCCGCGGATCTTAGCGAATGTGCGCTGGTCGGCGGTCATGGGTTCTTCGTCGTCCAGCGAGGCGTCGGCGTCGTCGAGCTCGACGCGGTAGCCCTCGATGCTGTTGGACCCCTGGATGGCGCGCGCGATCGCCGTGCGGCGTAGCCGGCCGGCCCACCGACGCGGCACGCGCAGCTGACCAGCGAGCTCCGCGCGCATCTCGGCGATCTCCTCGAGGACGCGGGCGTCGAGGAGATCCAGATCCGGGTGGGTGAACAGCATGTCTCGATGTCTCGATTCTTGGGGCGAAGCCAGTCCGCACAGCGGGTGTCTCTAGAATTAGGACATATGCGCAAGCCTCCAGGCCGCGATGGGCCGCGTGGTCACCCTGGCCCGGTGGACCGATCGCGGTGGAGCCGGGAGGGCGTCCCGGTTCTAGGCGTGGCCCTGGACCTTCCATCGCTCCCGAGCGACTCGCAGGCTTCTCCCATGATCGAGTGAACGCGAGCCGGCGACGGCGACCGCCAGCGCGCCGCGAGATGAGCCTTCCCGCATGGCGAGCAACTCTCAGGAGCGCGAACCGCTGGGAGCCATCACTGGCGCAGTCGGCGGACGACGGCGGACCCGAGTGAACCCCGGAAGTGCACAGGCGGGACGACGCGCGAGAGGTCACCGCAGCCGACGTCGGGCGGTACGCCCTGAGCCCGACGGTCAGCATCATCGCCTAGTACTAGACAACGCCTGGTACCAGGTTTAGCCTCATTCCGTGCCCGCCCACGACCCGCAGATGCTCAAGGGAGTGCTCTCGCTGCTCCTGCTCGAGCTCTGCGCCCAGCAAGAGGACTACGGCTACGCGCTCGTCGTCCGGCTCCAGGAGCTCGGCTTCCCCGAACTCGCCGAGGGAACGGTCTACCCGGCGTTGTCCCGCCTGGAGTCCCAGGGGCTGCTCGAGGCCCGGCTCGTCCGTTCCGCCTCGGGTCCGGCCCGCAAGTACTACACGCCCACGGCCTCGGGGGCCGACCAGCTGGTTCGCGCCCGTCAGGCGTGGGACGGCCTCGTCGCCGCCGTCGCGTCCGTCCGTCCTCAGGAGGTCACGTCATGACCGAGATGTCCGGCAGCGTCGAGATCGGCGGCCTCGGGTCCGGCCTGATCTTCCTCGCTTTCGTCCTCACCGTCGTCGTACTGACCGTCGTCGTGCTCGCCCGTCCGTGGGAGCTGCGCGGCGGCAGGCTGGCCGACAAGCTCCGGATCGCGGACGCCGTGAGCAGCTACGACTTCTGGCTCGGGCTGCGCGGGGTCGGCGTCCGGCGCCGCCGCGAGCTGCGGGCCGAGTTGCGCGCCAACCTCTGGGAGGCGGCGCTGCGGGTGGGTGGCAAGCAGGCCGTCGCGGCCATCGGCCCGACGCGCCGACTCGCCAACGAGTCGGTGGCCGAGTCCTCGGCGCACGACCGCCGCCCGCGCTGGGGGTTCGGACTGGCGGCCGGCCTGGTCGCCGTCGAGGTCTTCGTCATGTTCCAACTCCTGCTGTCCACCGTCGTCGTCGACACCGCCGAGGCGGCAAAGGTCGCCCGCCTCGACGTCGCCGTCACGCTCGTCCCAGGCATGCGCACCGTCTACGAGGCGCTCCCCGACGGCGGGTTCACCTTCTCCACGAGTTTCGGTCCTGCGCCGCTCGTCGTGGGGCTGCTCGCCTTCGTGGTCGTCGCCCGTCCGTGGGCGCTGGTCGCCGGCCGTGCCGCCGTGAGGGCCTGACCCGCCCCCGTTTCCACTCTCCCCTCGCGGCGGGAGGCGTACGACCGTGCTCGGCTCCTCGGCTCCTCGGCTCAGACGGACGGCGACCGAGCGAGTTCATCATCCATCGAACCGCCCTATGACTCGCGCGAGGAAACGACCGCGGTGGCATGACGGGGGACCCTGTGCTGGCGTCTGCTGAGTGGACGCTAAGGCGCCGCGAGTACACCGGTATCGATGGGAGCCACGAGCATCCGGACACTCCCATTCGGCCCCAGACGTGGCCGACGCAAAGAGCACGAAGGGAGCCATCAGGCGCCGAACATGACTCAGCCTCGCCGTCGTCACGTTCCTGGTCCGTGCCCGGGGTGGCCCGGCGAGTCCGCTACGGCCGAGAGAACCGATGTCGCGCGACGCGCAGCCGTGAGCCACGGGCGGGAATGCATGTGTGCACGGTTCAAGGAAGGGTCGCGCCGGTCATGACAAAGGGCCCGGGAACGCAACGTAGCGGGCTGGGTGTCGCAGCATTCAGGCGCGAGCGCGATCCTCGACGAGGAGGAGGAGTTCTGGTGGCACGATTCACACGGATACGGACCGTCGCGTCTGTGAGCGCGACATTCTTGATGATTCCCGTAGCAGCCGCGGCCGCAGCTCCGGCAGAGCCGTCACCTGCAGTGGTGACGGTGTTCGCGTCCGGACTGAACAACCCGCGTGGCCTTGAGTTCGGCCCTGACGGCAACCTGTACGTGGCCGAGGGCGGCTACGCCGTACCGGACGGTCTGTCGACCACGCCCGAGCAGTGCGCCCAGGTGGGAGAGGCGGGTCCGTACACGGGTGCGTACACCTCCCGGATCTCCAGGATCAGCGCCCAGGGCAACCGCACGACCGTCGCGGACAACCTTCCATCGAGCCAGACGAACCCTGGCCTCGGCAGCCTGGTCAGCGGGGTGGCCGACGTCGCATTCGTCGACGGACAGCTGTACGCGATCGAAGCGGCGGCGGGCTGCTCTCACGGCCTGGCGGGCACGGACAACGAGCTCCTGCGCGTCAACGCCGGCGGGACCACGACCTCGGTCGCGAATCTCAGTGACTTCCAGAAGTCCCACCCCGTTGCGAACCCCGACTCGGGTGACTTCGAGCCGGACGGCACCTGGTACGACATGGTGGCGGTCCGCGGCGACCTGTACGCCGTCGAGCCGAACCACGGCGAGATCGATCGGATCGATCCTTCCACGGGCAAGATCACTCGGGTCGTCGACGTGTCCGCAAGCCTCGGGCACATCGTGCCCACGGCGATCGCCTACCACGGCACCTTCTACTTCAGCCAGCTCGGCGAGTTCCCCGTCCAGTCCGGGAGCCAGTCGATCTTCAGGCTGACACCCAGCGGGCAGATCCGCACGGTGGCGACCGGCCTGACCACGGTGCTCGGGCTCACGTTCGGCCCGCACGACCGCCTCTACGCGCTGGAGTCGATGACGCAGGACGGCTTCCCATTCACGAGCGCCAACCCGGGCTCGGGTCGCGTGGTCCGGATCGAGCCCTCCGGAGCCCAGACCGTGATCTACGACGGCATGACGGTCCCGACCGCGATGACCATCGGACCGGACGGCGCCTTGTACGTCTCGGACCTCGGGTTCGGCACACCCGCAGGCGCCGGGCGGGTCCTTCGCATCACGATCCCCGACTAGACAGCCCACCATACGTCGGGGCCCTGAGGTGCGACTCCGGGCGGCAGCGCTCCTCAGGGCCCCGGCTGACTACATCGCTCGAGGTCCACGCGGCGGTCAGGGGGGACACACGCCTCCCGGCCTGAGATCCCTGATCACCGTTCTTCCGCAGGGCTCGGATGGGACCGCCGGCGAGCCCGTTGGACGAGGGCCTCGGCGACGACGTCGGTGGCCTCGTCGACGGAGAGCCCGGCTTGCCTGAGCGCGGCGTAGGTGGCCGGGTGGACCAGGCCGGCAACGGCCTTGCCGAGCGCTCCGCCGTCGTCGCCGTCCACGCCGGCGAGCGCGCCGGCGAACAGCACCTGGACGGCGCCACTGAAGTCGGCTTCGGCCTTCGCGAGCTCCGGGACGTCGCGGATCTCGGCACCGAGGAGATCGAACCACCGCTGCGTACGTTCGTAGAAGGCGAACATCGCGGCGGTGAGCGCGCGCAGCCTGGCCGACGTCGAGCGCGCGCCGGCGAAGATGCGGTCGTCCGGGATCTCGATCGTGGCCATCAGGCGTTCGACGACGGCCTGCAGGAGCAGCTCGGGCGTGGCGAAGTGGTTGGTCACCGTCGCCGTCGCGACGTCGGCGACCGAAGCCACCTCGGTCATCGTGGTGCCCCGCGCGCCGCGTTTCGCGAAGACCTCGACGGCAGCGTCGATGATGCGCGCGCGGGTCTGCGCGACCTGCTCGGCGCGCCGCCGCATCGAGTAGGCCCGCGGAGTCATTGACACGGCCTTTCATTGGGTGAACCATTCGTTCAATGAACTCTACCGCCCAGTCCGGCCGGCACGGGGCGCGGCCACCCGAGGAAGAAGGTGCCGGGATGCCCGAATGCATGATCGAGACCTCAGTCGGCCGTCTCGAGGTGCGCATCGACGGAGATGAGCCTGGCCGGGCGACGGCCGTGCTCTGGCACAGCCTCTTCGTGGACGAGCGCTCCTGGGACCGAGTCGTCCCCGACCTCCAGCAGGACCGACGACTGGTCCTCATCACCGGCCCGGGACACGGCGCCAGCGGCGACCCCGGCCGCCGCTACACGAACCAGGAGTGCGCCGCCGCCGCCACCACCGTGCTCGAGGCCATTGGCGTCACGGACCCCGTCGACTGGGTCGGCAACGCGTGGGGAGGCCACGTCGGCCTGGTCCTCGCGGCGCGACGCCCCGGACTGATCCGGACGCTCATCACGGCGGGTACACCCCTCGACCCGTGGGCCCGGGCGGTGCGTCTGCAGACCCAGCTGCTGCTGCTCCCGCTCTACCGGCTCCTCGGGCCGGTCGGTTTCATCAGTGACGCGGTGGTCGAGGGGAACCTGTCCAAGGCGACCCGAGACCGCGACCCCGCCGCGACGGGCCTCGTGCGGGACGCCTTCGCCAGGGCCGACCGGGCGCGGATGGCCAACGCGATCATCTCGATCGGGCTGCAGCGCAAGGACCTCGCCCCGCTCCTGGGTTCGGTGCAGGCGCCCACGCTGATCCTCACCGGCTCAGACCATCCCGGCTGGACTCCCGAGCAGGCCGAATCGGCGGCCGCCCGGATGCCACACGGGTCGAGCGGCGTCGTCGCCGACGCTGCCTACCTTCTGCCTCTCGAGGCGCCGTCCGCCTTCAGCGACTGGGTGCGCCGGTTCTGGGCCCAGTCGACCACCCTCTGAGTGTCCGAGTGGCGGGCCGTCGTACGCGCCGACCTACTCGTGGAACTGGATCGACTCGACGATGGGGGCGACGAGCGCGCGGTAGTCGGCGGCGGGGATGTCCTCGTCGATGCTCGTGATCTCGATGGTGACGTTCTTGTCCGCCCAGTCAAGAACGATGAGGCGCATAGCCATTCCCTCGAGCAGGGTGTGGTGAAGGGATGAGACGCCGGAGCCGATGATGATCGGCGTACCCGAGTGGCCGTCGAAGGTGCACGGAAGTTCGTCGCCCGGGGACCAGACCTCCGACAACGGGGTCTGCGTGAGAGTTTGATTGCTTAGCCGGGCGTGATCTGGTAGGCGATCGGGCGTGGGTCGCCGGGGATCCGGGGCGGGGCGGCGTTGATCTCTTCGAGGAGGAGGTCGAGGGCGCGGGCCAGTCGGGGTGAGTTCGGCCGGTCGAGGGCGACCGCGATGCTCTCGGGGGTGTAGGTGATGGTCCCGGAGGTGCCGCGCAGGAGGGTGGCGCGGGTCAGGGCGCGGTATTCGTCGTCGTCGCGCAGGTAGGCGTTCAGCGCGGTGGCGAGGTAGTGCTCGCCGTTGTAGGCCAGCAGGCGTAGCACCATTTGCAGGGCCCGGCGCCGGGTGCGCAGGAGGGCGCGGGTCGCGTCGGGGTCGACCTCGTTCGCGGGCAGCTTCGCCGGGATCGCGTCCCGCTCGGCGGTGGCGGCGGTCAGCGCGGCGTGGGCTCGGGTGATCCGGTCCTGCACGGTGGGGATCGAGGCGTTCTTCACCGCCACGGTGAGGGTGGGGTCGGCCAGGAGGCGGGCCAGGGCGCGTTCGGCGGCGGCGAGCCCGGCCTCGGCCGCCGCGACGGCGGTGGTGGCCTTCTTGCGGGCGGGGTTGTCCACGGGTCGGGTGTTGGTCTGGATGTCGGCGAGGTAGTCGGCCAGGGCGTCGATCCCGAAGTACTCGGCGGCGTACTTGAACGTGTTCTCGATCCGCCACCGGGACTTCAACGTCCGCAGCAACGCGGCCGGGCACGCGGTGACATCCGAGGTCAGGACCTGCATCGCCACGGCGCCGTCCTCGAACCAGGTGATCTGCCGGGCGGTGCCGTAACCGGCGATGGTGACGGGTTCGTCCGCGTAGACCAGCGCCCGGACGCCGGTCTGCCCGGCCTCGCCGTCTGGGGCCGGGGTGGTGGCGACCAGGGGCAGGCGGGTCGGGGTGGCCAGGGGTGCGCGGCGGTAGGTCACCCAATCCGCGCCGGCGTCCCGGCACGCGGCGAAGGTGGACGGGTAGGCCCCGCCCCGGTCGAAGCCGAGCAGGATCCGCGCGTCGGGCCCGGTCACCGCCCGCAACTCCACCAGCGCCGGGGGCAGGGTCTTGGTCAGGCCGGACGGCTCCCCCGTGGTGAAGACCAGGGCCCGGCCCCGGGAATCGACCACGAACGTGTCGGCCCGGCCCCGGGCGACCCGCCGATGCTTGGTGTCCCAGCCCTTGCCCACCGGTTTCGCGCCCGCGTAGGGGACGAAGTGGTCGTCGACGTAGTAGACGCCCGAGGCCTCGGGGTCGGCGGCCAGCAGCGCGGTCGCTAGGGCGCGCTGCAACGCCAGCGGGTCGACCCGCTCGGCCAGGGCCGCCAGACGCGGGCGCAGCGTGGACACCGCGGGCATCCGCGCGATCGCGCACAACGCGCCGGCCTGGCTCAGGGCGAGGTGCTTGATGCCCTCCACGGTGCCCGCACCCAGGGTGAACGCCATGGAGGTGGCCGCCAGCACCGCGACGTCGTCATACCGCTGCCCCTCGCCCCGCTCACCGAGGGCCTCGGTGAGGACCGCCGTCAGGCCCAGACGGTGGGTGAACGCGTGGACCAGCATCGCCCCAGCCCACCGGCACGCCACCACGCCCTCCTCGACGCGGGCCGAGCCCAGACCGAACGCCGCACCCGGCACAGCGCCGGCGCCCGCGCCGGCCTCACCGCCGTCCGCCCCCACCGTCCCGACCTGCGGTTCCACCTCCGCCGGCCCCGACGGCCCGTCCGCGGCGGCCGCCACCGCCGACCCGCCCTCCGGTCCCGAGGCCGGCATCCCCAGGTCCAGCTCACCCGGCCCCTCCACGGCCGCCGCCTCCACGGCCGCGCCCAGGGTGGGTGCCGCGGGTCCCAGCCGGCGCCCGATCGTCGTCCCGACCACCCCGAGACGGGCGCCGATCTGCACGTCCGTCCACCCCTGCGCCCGCCACGCCGCCGCCTGCTCCAGTTGCGCCGCGGTGAGCTTGCGCGGGCGGCCCCGATCCCGGACCAGACCCGCCGACCCCTCGTCCCGGGCCCGGCCCCGCAACTCCGAGACATACGTCGCCGTCAAACCGAACAGCGCCGCGACGTCCCGTCCCGGGAACCGCATCTCCGTCAAGGCCACCACCGCGACGTTGCGCATCCCCAGATCACCGGCATCGAAGGCGAACAACGCCCGAGCCCCGAGCATCACCACCCGGCGCCCGTCGACCTCCACCAACCGCAGACGGGAGACGTCCGGGACGCCCTCCAACACCTGCGCAACGGCGACCGACACCCCCACACCCTACCACACTTCGGCCCTTTATGCAGCCCGCCGCCTAACAAAAACCCAGGTCACACACGCGACTGTCGGAGGTCTGGGGACAGGTCCGTCGAGAGCCCGTCGAGCCCGCCGATGTTGACCGCTTCGGGCTCGCTTGCCGTCACGCCCGGGAGGCTGGTGATCCAGGCCATCATCTCTTCCGCGCTCGTGCCCACTCCGGGCTCCGGAGTCTCCGCGCAGCTCTGGGCTGCCGCGCGCGCATCCTGGTAGATGCCGATGTAGCTGCCACCCTGGACGCCGCTCTGGTCGTCGACGTCGCGATGCAGCCCGAAGTTTCCGGGGAGGTCCTCGCTGTTGAACCAGCCGTCCGGTACCTCGTAGGTGATGGCCGGGTCGAACACCGACGTCGTGTACGTCCCGGCGTCCAGCGCACCCAGGCATGCCCCGCCGTGCGGGTCCGGGCACGTCGCGGGTGTTGGACTCGGCGCTGGCGTCGGGCCGCCGGCCTGGGAGGAGCAACCCCCCACGCCGACTGAGAGGACAGCCGCGATGAGTGCTGCCCTGTACAACAGGGTCGCGGTCGCCGATGTCGTCGAGGTCGTGTTCATGCTGCTCGCCTCCAGTGCCGTGGATGCCAGCCACACGGTGGCGCCGGGTGGTATCCGTGCGGTATCCGCGCGACGACGGTCTCGACGTGGGGTCTGCTCCACGGAGAGGAGGCGGCGGGTTCCTGTGTCAGGCCGCGGGAGACCCCGGCTGCGCCTCGGCGAGCAGGGCTGGCCGGTCGCGCCCCGGGTCACGACTCGCCCGCGATGGCGCAGGTGGCGCGGTAGGGGCCGAGGCGGCCCAGGTAGGTGGCCCATTCGGCCTCCGTGAGGTTGCGACCGGCGAGGCGGCACGCCGCCGTGACGAGGTGGTCGGGGTCGAGGTCCCACAGCGCGACTCCCTCGGTGGTGGTGACGGCGAGCACGGCGCCGTCGGGGCGGAGGAAGCCCGGGACTATGAACGGTGCCGCCGTGGGGATCGGGTCGCCCAGGCGGGTGGCCGTCTCGACGTCGTACAGCGAGACCGACTGGTCTGCCGAGGTCGCCAGGAGAAGGCGTCCGTCTGCGCTGAACTGCAGGGAGTTGACGTTGCCGCGTGCCGCGGGGAAGGTGGTCAGTGGTCGCATCGTGTCGGGGTCGTAGCGGGTGATCGTCCCCGAGGTGGCGCCGACGATGGTGCCCTGGAGGCTGACGGTCGTGGTGCTGGCGTCGAACGTGGCTTCGGCGAGGAGGTCGCCGGTGATGCCGTCGAAGACTTGCGTGCGGCCTTCGGTGCCCGTCCAGGACGAGATGACCACTCGGGAGCCGCCTTCGGTCGCGGACGCGGCGATGGGGTTGCCGCGGACGTGGAACGTGGGGTCGATGCGCTGCCGGGTTGCCGCGTCGACGGTCCACACCTCCGCGGTGGGGAATCCGACGTAGGCGCGAGACCCGTCCGCGACGGCCAGAGGTTGCCCGCTGAGGGTGGGACGGTGAGGCCGTCAACCGCGGTCCCGTCGGAGGCGTAGTACTCGATCCTGTCGCGCTCCGTCGAGTAGCCGGTGAGCACGTCCGTCCCGATCCGGCCGAGGCCCTGCACGCGGGGGAACTCGGCGACCGGTCGGTCGCTCTCGGGATCCCAGAGAGCGAACGACGTCATGTCATCGCTCGATGGACCAGCTCTGGGGGCGACGAGTATCGAGGTGGCCGAGCCGATCCATCCTTCGTAGACCACCTGCCCCCTGGCGATCAGCCGTGTGATCGGGCCGGTGCCGTCCAGTCGCCAGCGGGACACGACGGACTCCTGCGCGCCGAACGCCACGAGTTCGCGATCGTCACCGGTCACGGCGAGGTCCCCGACGTTTCCGTGCTGAGCGTCGCGCCGCATCCCGGTCGGCTGCCCCGTCTCGAGGTCCCGCTCCTCGATCACGCCGAAGTAGGAGCCGCAGTACACGCGGCCGGTCTGGGCGGACGCAGTCAGCCACGGGCAGCCCTCCGGGTGCTGCCCGGTCGCCGTGCTGGTGGACCACAGAACAGCCATCGACGTCGGGTCGACCGCAGAGATCCCGTCCCGTCCCCCGGTCAGGAGTACCCGCTCGGAGACCGGGATCAGCATGGACTGGGCGAAGCCGGGGGGAACGGTGGCGGTGCGGATGGGCTGTGCGTCGTACGGGTCGACGCTGCGGATCAGCCCGTTGCGTGCGCTCGCGTACAGGGTTCCGTCGCCGCCGAAGGCGACGGCACCCGTGTCGTACAGAAGGTCGAACCGCCGGGTGCCACCGGTTCCCGGTTCCGTCACCCCGGGCAGCGAGCCGACGGCGGCGCCGTCGGACGTACGGAACCACTCGACGGCGGCGTCGGGCCCGCCGGTCAGGGCGAGGAGAGCGCCGTCGGGGCTCAGGGCGATGTCGCTGGTCGAGAAGGGTGTGGCGGTCGGTCCGAGAAGCACGTCGCCGCTGGTGATGTCGAGGACGGTGACGTACCCGCACTCTTCGACGCGGTCGAAGTCCTCCGCCGCGCACGATTCGCCAGCGGCCATGGTCCAGTCCAGGCGGGCGACGGTCCGACCGTCGGCACTCACGGCGACCTTCGTGAATGCCGGGATGCCGATCGAGGGTGGGAAGCGGTGATCGACGGCGTCGGTGGTCAGGTCGAGGACGGCGAGCTCGCCGCCGTCGGGGTACGCGCCGTCGGTGACGACGACGGCGCTCGCCTGCCCCGGAACGAGCGCGCCCGTGAGCGTGCGTCCGGGCACGAAGGTGTCTGCCAGGAACGCGTCGGCCCCGGTGAAGGTGCGCAGCAGCGCGGACAGGGCCGCCGGGCCGGGTTCTCGCCGCTGTGCTTCGACTGCCAGGAGCGCGGCCAGGCCGCGGTCGGAGGCGCGCACGGCAAGCGACTGGTTGATGAGCGCCAGCAGTTCGGCGTTGTCGCGCTGCCGGACGACGTCCGCTCGACCCCGCAGCGCCACGGCGCCGGCCGCCAGGGCGATCACGAGGAGCGTGGAGACCGCGGACACCAGCACGCGCAGGCGGCGGTTCTGCTGGGCGGTCCGGCGCAGGTTCTCAGCCGCGTCACGGGCCTCGCGTTCCGCATGCTCCTGCGAGGCGTCGAGGAACTCCTGCTCGACCTCGCTGAGGTCCTCGGAAGTGGGGAGGAGGTCGAGCGCGGCGTGCAGGCGCGCTCCTCGGTAGAGCTCGTCCGTGGGACGGCCGAGCAGGTCCCAGCCCTCGGCGGTGGCCTCGAGGTGGCGGACGACCTCCCCCCGTGCGACGTCCTGCTCCAGCCACGTCCGCATTCTCGGCCACGCGCGGACGAGCGCCTCGTGCGAGATGACGAGGTCGTCGGCCTCCGCGGTCAGGAGGCGAGCCCTGACGAGCAGGGCGACGACGCGGCGTCGCTCCGGAGTGTGGGCCAGGGTGCGGGCCGGGAGGCGGCGTCGGACCACCTCGGCGCCGCTCCCGGGTGCGACGAGGCGCAGCATGACGGCGCGGACGACGGCCTGTTGTTCGGCGGGGAGGTCGTCGAAGAGGGCGTCAGCTGATCGAGCAACGGCGCCGCGAATGCCACCGGTGGCCTGGTACCCCTCGATCGTCAGGGCATTGCCCTCGCGCCGCTGCCACGTCTGCATCAGGGCGTGCGAAAGTAGCGGGAGGGCGCCGGGCTCGTCCTCGGTGTCGCGGATCATCAGTTCCGTGAGGCCGGGCGCCAGGCGCAGGCCGGCCTGCGCAGCAGGGCCTTCGATCGCCGCGCGCAGGCCGGTTCGGGAGAGCGGGCCCAGCAGGAACAGGCCCCTCTCCACTTCTCGGGCGAGTTCGGGGTTGCGCGCGAGGTCTCCGAGATGGTCGCTGCGGATCGTGACGACCACGCGCACCCCACCGTGGAGGAGCCGAAGGAGGCCATCGCTCGCCTCGCGTGCCGCCGATTCGGAAGCGCTGGCGGCGAGCGCCTCCTCCAGCTGGTCGAGGACGACGACGGCGCCGGGCGCCGCGGGAGTCTCGGCGAGGGCGCGGGCCCGGGTTCCGTCGCCGGCCATGAGAACGGTCACGGCCAGGCCGCGGCGTCCGAGTTCCGGCACCAGTCCGGCTCGCACGAGGGAGGACTTCCCGCACCCCGACGCTCCCGCGACGACGAGCAGCCCGGTGGCAAGCAGGCGGTCCGCAGCCGCGACACTCTCGGCGTCGCGTCCGAAGAACTGCCCGGCGTCGTCGGTGTCGTACGGGGCCAGGCCAGGCCACGGGCACGGCCCCGGGGCGCCCGGCGGTGGAACCGGGTTCAGGAGTGGGTCCTGGCGCAGGATCGCAACCTCGAGGTCCGTCAGCTCCCGCCCGGGATCGATGCCGAGGTTCTCGGCGAGAACCTCCCGCGCCCGGCGCAGGGTCAGCAGCGCGTCCGCCTGCCGGCCGCAGCGGTACTGCGCCAGGGCCAACTGGGCCCAACGGCGCTCGCGCAGAGGCTCCGCCGCCACCAGGATCTCGGACTCCACGGCCACCTCGCGGTGCTCCCCGGCGGCGAGGAGGGCCTCGGTGAGGTCCTCCTCGGCGGTGCGGCGAAGTTCCTCCAGCCGGGCGGCCTCGCTACGCGCCGGGAGCCAGTCGTCGAGTTCTCGGAAGGGGCTGTCGTGCCACAACGCCAGCGCTCGGGTGTAGGCAGCGGCGGCGTGATCGACGTCGCCAGTGATTGCGAGCATGCGGCCTTGATCCACCAGCTGCTCGAACAGGCGGGTGTCCAGGGCGCTGGTGTCCGCAACCAGCCGGTATCCACCAGGGACGGTCTGGATCGCGCCCATGCCCAGCGACTTCCTGAGCCGGCCGATGCAGATCTGCACCTGCTTCTGCCAGGACGCGGGGTAGCCGGCCGGCCAGAGGGCTTCGGCGAATTCCTCTACCGCCACGGATTCCCCTGCGCGGACCGCCAGGACGGCCAGGGCGAGCCGGTCTCGCGGTTCTAGTTGGGGCGCTCCCGCAATTTCCACGGGACCGAGCAGGGAAATCTGCCTCAGCCAACTATGAAGGCGCGCGGTTCGGCGGTCAACGGAACGAGATCCGCCGACGGTGCGGTCGCTTCGAGTTGAGGTAGTTCTCGTCGCAGTAGCGGGTCTGATGGCGGTCGATGATGTAACGCCCGTTGACAGGAACGTCGCACGCCAGATCCCACTCAGCCCAGTCGTCGTTGATGCGGAGTTCTCCGCTGCAGACCACATGAGTTGGGGTGGTGCGGCGCGCGGGGACGCGTGTTCGTCCTGCGAGTCATCTGTTGTTCGCGCCGGCGTTGATGCCGTCGAGGAACCCGTCGATGTACGCGTTGAAGTCGTAGCCCTGCTGTACGGGGCTCTGACGCAAGGCTGGGCTCTGACGCGAAGCGATCTCCCAGTCGCGTATCCATGTGGCCCAGGCCGCCATGAACCGTTTCATCGGTGCACCCCCATGACCGTCTCCGTCGAACTGTTGTTCCGAACCTTGCGAATCTCCCTCGAGAAGCAAGCCGCAGAGCGGTATCCGACGGGTATCCGGCGCTGCTCGCCGTGTGGGGAGTCCCGGTGGGCACCGTGGTCGCCTTCCCGCATGGCAGCAGCACGACCGCGACCAAGGTCTCAGAGACCACCCAGGTGATCTCTGACGGCGCTGAGGAAGTCGACATGGTCATCGACATCGCTCGATTCCGCGACGGCGGCGATGACTTCACCGCCGCCGAGATCGCTGCGGTGGTCGAGGCCGCCGAGGAGCACCGCGATGATGCTCGTGGCCGCTCTTCGCCGCGATCGGCGTCGTCGGCGTCCTCCGCTCGCGCCCCTCTCCGGGATGACGGATCAGATATGACGAGAAGGGATGGCGATGCCAGTGGCCAGTCGGCCGTGGCGTATCTCGCGGTCAGCGCCGAGCCGTCGTGGTCGACTCGCCGCCGCGCCGAGGAGCAGTGACCGGCCGCGGCGGGGCCCGTCCTCGCTGACCACCGCTGAGCTGCGCGTGCTCCAGTACCTGCCCAGCCACCTTTCGCTTCAGCACATCGCCGGGGAGTTCTAACTCTCACCTCACACGGTGAAGAGCCAGGCGGCGGCCGTATACCGGGAGATCGGCGCAAGGTCTCGGGCGGACGCCGTGCACGCGGCGCGCGGGTGGGGGCTGCTGCCCGCCGTCTGAGACCCCTGGACGACGCCGTGTCCCCACGTGGATGGGTCAGCGGCGCACTCGATAGCGCAGGTGAAGCACTCGGTTGCCGCGAATCACCACGTCAGGATCCTCCAGCAGGTGCTGCGCGTGGACCGACCCGAAGTAGCGCTTGCCGGAGCCGAACACGACGGGGACGATGTCCATGCGCACTTCGTCGATGAGGCCTGCGGCGAGCACCTGGCCACCGACGTCGCCGGCGGCGACCTCGATGATGCGCTCGCCCGCGAGTTCCTGCGCCTTGGCGATGGCTGCCTCGACGCCGTTGACGAAGTGGAACGACCCCTGGGGGTTCCAGCCCTCGGGTTGCGGCCGGTGCGTCACGACCACCACGTGGTCGACGCCGCTCGGAGGTGTCCCGTCCCAGCCGTTGGTCAGGTCGAAGACGTGGCGGCCGACGACTGTCACCCCGATCTGGTCCCAGTACGGCCGGACGTAGTCGTAGGACGTCTGCGACACCGTCAACACGCCGCTGTCGTCCAGCGGGACGTCACCGCTGAGCAACCAGTCGAA
>JARKOU010000051.1 GCA_029975645.1 Actinomycetales bacterium | reverse complement strand
GGACCGCGTCAACGAGGCTGCCACCGTCGACGGGTACGACGCATGGCTCGTCGAGATGCACCTCACGTTCAACATCCCCGGCCTCGACGAGACGGGCGAGACGGCCATCGTGCTCATCGTGGCCACGGGCGAGGCGTCCAGCAGCATCTACTACGCGTCCATCCCCGACAGCACGCCCCAACTCCTCACCACGGCGCGCGAGGTGCAGGCGCAGTTGACGGTGGAGTCCTAGGCGTCAGGCGGCGTCCGGATCGAGATCGAGCGCGAGCAGGGCGTTCTCGACGACCTCGGTGAGGGCCGGGTGAATCCAGTACTGACCGCGCGCCATGGTGGCGGCGTCGAGGCCGGTCGCCATGGCCTGGATCAACGGCTGGATGAGCGTGGACGCATGCGGCCCGATCACGTGCCCGCCCAGGATCTCGCCCGTGGCGCGGTCGGCGACGACCTTGGCGACGCTCGTGGTGTCCTCGAGGGCCCAGCCGTAGGCCGTGGTGCCGTAGGGCTGGACGGCGACGGCGATGTCCCGGCCGCTGGCGCGCGACTGGTCCTCGGTGAGGCCCACAGCGGCCACTTGGGGGTGGCCGAAGACCGCGTGCGGGACTGCGTGATGGTTGGCCATGACGAGGTCGTCGGGGTGGAGCAGGTTGTGCTGGACCACCCTTGCCTCGTGGTTGGCGACGTGCTTCAGCTGCCATGGCCCGCACACGTCCCCGAGCGCCCAGACGCCGTCGGCGGTGGTGCGCTGGAAGTCGTCCACGACGACGCGACCGGCGGCGTTCGTCTCGACCCCGGCGTTGCCCACGGCCAGGCGGTCGGCGTTGGGGATGCGCCCGGTGGCGACGAGGAGGATCTCGGCGTCGAGCGAGCACGTGTCGCCGGCCGGCGACGTGCCGTGCAGCCGGACGCCGCCGGCGTGCGTCTCCACCTGGTCGGCCTGGAAACCGCCGACGAAGGTCGCGTAGTCGTGGACCGCCTCGGTGTAGCGGCGGGAGATGTCGGCGTCCTCCTGGCGGAGCATGACGCCGCTGCGGGCGCAGATCGTCACCCGCGTGCCGAAGGCGGAGAACACGTGGGCGAACTCGGCGGCGATGAAGCCCGATCCGAGGATGACGAGGGAGGACGGCAGCTCGTCGAGGCGCATGATGGTGTCAGAGGTGTGGGCCCGGCCTCGGGCGAAGGCGTCCGCGAGGCCGTCGATGGCGGGGATCGCGGGGCGCGAGCCCGCGGCGATCACGAACTGGTCGGCGGTGAGTGTGTCGCCGTCGACCTCGAGGGTCTTGGGGGCGACGAACCGGCCCGTGGAGCGATGGAGGGTCACGTTGGGGGCGTGCGCGCGGTAGGCCTCGCCGCCGGTGGAGATCGGGTCGATGCGGCCGAAGATGCGGTCGCGGATGGCGGGCCAGTCGGCGGTGGCGGGGTCGAGGTGGACGCCGAGCCGCGCCGCCTCGCCGGGGGTGCGGGCGGCGTCCGCGGGGAGGACGAACATCTTGGTGGGAATGCAGCCCACGTTGAGACACGTCCCGCCGAACCGGACGCCGTCGTCCAGCATCGCGACGCTGAGGCCGGCGAAACGATCGTCGACGATGGAGTTGCCCGAGCCGGTCCCGATCACGCAGAGGTCGTAGTGAGGCACGGCGCCCAGTCTCCCACTCCCCCACCCGGCAGGCGAGGGCGAGGGCGTCCCGGACGCTCCCCTTGGGCGCAGACGCTCCCCGGGGGACGGGGAGCGCTCCCCTTGAGCGCACTCACCCACCTTTGCAAAGGGAGCGTGTGCACTTACGGGGAAGGTCGGTGACGACGGGGAGCATGTGCACTCACGGGGAGCGTTCACGCGGGCGAGGCGTCCACCCGATCACGGACGTCGCGGGGTCGGGCCGCCCGGGGTCGGACGCCGCGGGTCGGACGCCGCGGGTCGGACGCCGCGGGATCGGGCGCCGCGGGATCGGGCGCCGCCAGGCCTCAGATGCCGGCGTAGGAGTGCAGGCCGCTGACGAGCAGGTTGATGCCCACGAAGTTGAACCAGAACGTCACCACGCCCAGCACGGCGAGCCAGGCGGCGCGGCGGCCCTTCCAGCCGGCCGTTGCCCGGGCGTGCAGGTAGGCCGCGTACACGACCCACGTGACCAGCGACCAGGTCTCCTTGGGGTCCCAGCCCCAGAAGCGGCCCCACGCGTAGTCGGCCCACACGGCGCCGGCGGCGACGGTGAACGTCCACAGCGGGAAGGCGAACGCG
>JARKOU010000020.1 GCA_029975645.1 Actinomycetales bacterium | reverse complement strand
CCGGCGAGGTCCGCGACCAGCGCGCTGACCAGCCGGTTCATCCCGCCCACCAGACCGGCGACCGCGGACCCGGCCGGCGCGGCGGCACGACGCCGGGTGACCGCGGCCGCGAGCGAGCCCGTCTCGCGCAGGGCGGCGCGGATGCCGGGCAGGACGGTGTCGAGGTCCGCGTGCTCGGGCGGCGTCGAGTAGACACCGGTGACCACGGGCGCGACCAGGCGGTCAAGAACGCGCCGGCCCATCCGCGCGCGAACCAGCGCCGCGACGGTCGTGGCGCCCTCGGTCAGTCCGACGCCGGCCGGGAGGACGCGGTCCAGCGCGGCCCGCGCGACGCCGAGGCGGCCGACGGCGCGGCGCACCTCGGGGGCTCGCAGGTCGCCGGGGATGCCGAGCAGGCCGGCGGCGGGCAGGGGGAAGGTCCGGGGGCGTGGGAGACCGGCGGGCAGGTTTCGACGGGCGAGGTTTCGACGGGCGAGGTTTCGACGGGACCGGGGATGACGGGGCCGGCCGGTATCGGGACCGGTGCGCTCAGGCAGGTGGACCCACGCCCCGGAGCGGGCCGGTGTGACGACGTCGGCGCCCAGGCGAAGGTCGTCGATCAGGGTGCGCACCGTGCCGCCGCGCGTAGCGAACGACTCGGCCCCGGCGTCGAGCGTCAGCCCGGCGACCTCGTGCGCGGCGACGCACCCGCCCGGGGTCGGCGCGGCGTCGAGGACGGTGACGCGGGCGTCTCGGGCGGCGAGGTCGCGCGCCACGACCAGGCCGCCGATCCCCGCGCCGATGACGACGACGTCGGAGTGGTCAGCGCTCACGCCCACATCCTGCCCGGTCCGATCCCTGTCCTGCCCCGCGCGGCCCCACGCTCCCTGCACCCCACCCCGCTCCCCACCCCACCCCGCCCTCTCCCCGCCCCGCCCTCTCCCCGCCCCTCTCCCCAAACTCCGCCGAACACGTGGTTAGTCGCCTCATGAGGGCATTTGAGACGACTAACCACGTGTTCGGCGGGAAGGTAGGGGCATGGACCACCGTTCCGAGGACTCGCCGGCCGCGATCCCGGCCACCCCGAGCGCGCTGCCCGCCGCGCCGACCGCGATCCCGGCCTCGCCGCCCGCCTCCCCGCGCGCGCTGCCCGCCCCGCCGATCCCTGACCTCGCCGACGCCGCCGCGGCGGTCACGGGCGTGCCGGTCGTCGAGAGCCTCTGGGTGGTGGACCAGCTCTCGCGCGTGGTGGCCTGCCGCGTGGCCGCCGGCGCGGTGGTGGTGGCGAAGGCCCGCCCGAGCGAGCCACGACTCTCCGCGTGCGCGCGCGCCCAGGCCACCGCCGTCGACCGCGGCTTCCCCTGCCCCCGGCCGCTCGGTGCGCGGGAGGTGGGGGTATGGACGGTCGGGATCGAGGAACACCGCCCGGGCGGGCGACCCCACACCGTCGAGGAACTCGGCGTCCAGGTGTTCGTGGACCTCTTCCTCTCCCTCGACGACGCCGTCGGGGACCTGGCGGGCGACGGCGCGTCCGAGATCGTCGGCGGGCGTCCGCAGCCGGTCCCGCCCCCGTGGGGTGACCCGTTGCACGACGGCGCGGACGTCTGGCCCGAGCGCGACGTCCGCCTACCCGACCTGCGCACGGACGCGAGCGTGCCATGGCTCCGAGAGGCGGCCGAGGGCGTCCGACGGCGCGTGGCCGCGGTACCCGGCCCGCTGCGGGTGGGGCACCTGGACTTCGAGACGCACAACATGCGCTGGGGGGAGGCGGCTGCCGGTGCAGGTCCACTGGACCGCCTGGTCAGCCTGGACGACTGGGACTCCCTGGGCGCGCTGCCGGAGATCCTCTTGGTGGGCCAGGCGGCGGGCACCTACACCTCGACCCGCGAGTCCGGGACCGCCCCCACGGTTCCGCAGTCGCAGGAGTTCCTGGACCGCTGGCTCGCCGCCGCCGGGCGCACGTGGGGACGCGAGGAGTGGGAGGTCGCCTGGGCCGCGGGCCTGTGGACCGTGCTCTTCAACATCCAGGACCGGGTGGTGCACCGGGACGTCGCCGGCTCGCTCGAGCGACCTTCGGCGGACCTCGCCGAGCGCCTGCGGCGCGCAGGGATCTGACACACCCGACGCGCCCGCGCCCGCACGCCCGCGACTCGCCCCACCGCCGCCGTCGCAGGCGGCGTCCGGATCAGGGCGCCGGCTCCTCCGCGGGGTCGATCCCGAGCCACGCCTGGAACTGCTTCACCTGAGGTGCCTGGGGCGCGAGAGCGAGCGCCGCGGTCACGAGCGGGACGCCCAGTCCGTTGAGCGTCTCGTCGAGAACGCTGGGGTGGATCCGGGTGCAGGCGGCGAGGATGGTCATGTACGTCGCGGTCCGGTCGGTGACCACCTCACCGAGGTCCTCTGCCACCTGGACCACGGCGTCCTCCTCGAGCGTCAACTCGTGGGGACCGTCGCCGATGTACTCGACCTGGCAGGAGGCAATCCTCAGGTACCCCGTGTAGGCCCAGACGGCGTCGAGCCGGGTGAAGTCCCTGAGCGGGCGATCGAGGCTCGAGCAGCGGAAGAGGTACCGGAGCGGTTCCGGCAACGACTCACCGACGGCAGCGCTCGGATCCACGACCGGCTCGCCGGTGAACATCGACTGCACCGCGCCGCTGGCGACGGCCGGCGCGCCGATCGCGCCGAGGGCAGCGACGGCAACGCCCAGACGGAGGAAGGAACGTCGGTCCATCGTCCGGTCCGGAGTAGCCGCGTGTCGTCGTCGGTTCGACCTCACGACGCCTCCTCTACGTGGCTCGCGATGAGATCCGCCTGGGGCGCCTGCGGGCACAGTTCGAGCGTGGCCTTCAAGATCGGCAGCGGTGTGCCCTCGACGGAGTTCTCGCCCTCGCTCGCGCCGAGGCGTGTGCAGGCGGCGAGCGTTTCGAGGAAGGCCTGCTCCAGGTCTCCGTCCGTCGCGGGCGCCGCGACCTCGGCCACCGCCTCCTCCTCGAGGGTGAGTGCCAACGGTTCCGGGCCCACGTAACGGGCCTCGCAGTACACGATCCTCATGTAGTTCGACGATGCCCAGGTCTCCGCGAGGCTCTGGAAGTCACCGAGTTGCCGGCCGTCCGAGGCGAAGCACGCCGTCCGGAAGCGCACACCTTCCTCGTCGGTGGCCCCCGGCGTGCCCTCGGTCCCGGAGGTCCCGACCTCGCCCGCGGTGTCCCCGTCGCCCGGTTCCTCGTCGCCGGTGCCCTCGTCCGTGCCTTCGTCCGCGCCGTCGACGCCGGCCGTCTCGGAGTCCACGACGCGATCCGTCTTGTCCGCTCCGGGCTCACCGAACGGGCTGGTGCAACCGGTGATGCCGCCCAGGCCGAGGACGACGCCGAGCACGATCGCGAGGAGGCGATACCTCCTATCGACACGCGGTGGTGCGTGCCGCGTCAGGTGTGCGCTCACGGTCGGAACCCCTTGTCGTTGGCGCGGTAGAAGAACGCCGCCATCGCCTCACGGCTGATCGGGTCCGCCGGTGCGTAGACGATCTGTCCACCGATGTTCGCCCCGGTCGAGAGCTGCGCGTCCCACATCCAGGAGATCTCCTTGTAGGACGGGTCTGACGGCTGGACGTCGGTGAAGGGCTCGGTGCCCGACGGCACGTACGCCGCCTCCTCGGCATCGGTGAGCACCGTGCGGAACATCCACAGGGCCTGCTGTTCCCGGGTCACCGGGAGTGTCGGGGAGAAGTTCCCACCCGCAGGTTGGATGCCCTCCGCCACCAGCCAGGTGATCTCCTTGTAGAACGCCGACGACGGCGTGAGGTCGCTGAACGGCGACGTCGCCGGGGGCGTGAAGGCCGGCTGACGCATGAACCGGTACAGGAACGCCGCCATCGCCTCACGGGTGATGGAGTCGTGCGGACCGAACACCAGGGTGCCGTTGGGGCCGACGGCGCCCGTGGTGATGCCCTCGGCGTACAACCAGTCGATCTCGGTGTAGAAGGCGGCGCCCGGTGGCACGTCCGCGAAGGTCTGGCCCACCTTGAACGCGAAGCTTGCGACGGTTGACGTGTTCCCGGCCGCATCGGTCCCGATCGCCTTGATCGTCATGTCGGCTGTGAGCGCGATCGGAGCCGAGTACACCGGGCTCGACCCCGTGGGGTTCGTGCCGTTCGTGGTGAAGCGGATCGTCGTGTTCGGCTCGTTCGAGAGGAGCGAGATCAACCGACCTGAGGGGTAGGTCCCAGGCACCGGGGAGGTCGAGAGGGTCGGGGCGGTCCCGTCGAATGCGGTGTAGGCCGCCGACGCGGGCACGGACGCGTTCCCGCCGGCGTCGACGCCGATGAAGCGGATCGTCACGTCCGTGGTCACCACGATGGGCGCCGTGTACACAGGGCTCGACGTGGTGGGCGTGTCACCGTTCGTGGTGAAGTGGATCGTGGTGTTCGCCTCGTTGGAGGTGAGTGTCACCGCGTTCCCCGCAGCGATCGGCCCCGCCGGCGGGTTCGGCGTCACCACCGGCGGCGTGACGTCCACGGTGTAGACCTGCGAGGCCACGGCCGAGGTGTTGTTTGCCGCGTCAGTGCCGATGTACTTCAGGGTGAAGTCGGCCGTGATCGGAATCGGAGCGGTGTAGACCGGGCTGGCCGCGGTCGGGTCGCTCCCGTCGGTGGTGAACCGGATCGTGGTGTTCGCCTCGTTCGAGGCAAGGGCCACCGTGGTACCGGAGATGTACTCCCCGCCCGGGGGCGTCGCGGTGATCACCGGCGGGGTCAGGTCCGCGACGGTGAAGTTGCGCGTCGCGGTCGCCGTGTTCCCGGCCGCATCCGTCACGCGCACCTGGAACGTGTGGGCACCTTCCGAGAGCCCGACGTAACCCTTGGGGGAGGTGCAGGGAACGAAGTTCCCGGCATCGAGCTTGCACTCGAACCCGGTGACGTCGGGCGACGTCGAGGAGAACGCGATGCTCGGGTTCTTCTCGACGACGGCGCCGTCGGCCGCCGGGGACGTGACGGTCACGTTGGGCGCCGTGATGTCCACGACCACGTTGCGCACCGTGATCGGGCTCACGTTGCCGGCGGCGTCGTACGCCTTCACCCGCAGGACGTGCGGACCCTCACCGGCGAACGTGAGCGTGTCGCCCGACTGGCAGGTCTGGTACGCGGCGTCGGCGGTCGAGTCGATCGCGCACTTGAGCGTGGTTCCGGCCTCGCCGAGGGCATCGAGAATGATCTGGGTGCCGATCACCTGTCCCTCGGACGGCGTGCCGACCGCCGGCGCGGCCGGGGCCACCGTGTCGATCGTGAAGTTCTGGGTGGCGGGCACGCCGTCGGTCCCCGAGCGCACCCCGAAGGTGTAGGCGCCGTCGGCCAGCGCCGGTGCCTGGGTGAAGGTTCCGCTGGTGCAGTCGCTCCACACGGCTGCCTGACCGGTGGGCCGCAGAGAGCACTGCATGGCGCCGGCCGGCTCGGACACCACCGTGAACGTGGGCGTCGAGTCGTTGGTCAGCGCCGGGTTGGGCGCGAGGGTGCCGTCGGCGGCCGTGGGGCCGGACACGATGCGGACCACGGCCGGGGCCAGCAGGTACACCTTCCCGGTCCCGACGGGCGCCGGGTTGGTCAGCAGTCCGGCGTCGTCGGCGACCATCAACTTGCCGTTCCGGAGCCCGAGGCCCGTGATCCGCGTGTATCCGGTGGCCCAGGCGGCGTCGATCGCGCCACTCGTGGTGTTGACCTGCTTGACCACGTCCTGGCCGGTGGCCGACGCCGCGCCCGTCCCCGCGTACAGCAGGTCGGTCTGGGCGTCGTAGAGCAAAGCCGTGACGGCGCCGACGTTGTAGGACACGGCCGGGGTCTGGCTCGACCGGTTGGTGGAACTCGGGGGCACGAAGGACTTGAGGCCGCTCGACTCCGCCACGTAGACGGTGACCCGGCTCGTGCCCGAGCGAACCTCGGACGCCGCGATCGCGAGCGGTCCGTTCGCCGTTGCGTAGGCGACCACGTTGACGATCGGCTGGCTCACGGTCGGGTCTTCGATCCGGAGGATGGATCGCGCGCGCTCGAAGATGACGTAGGCGTCCCCGTCAGATCCCACGCTCACCGCGCGCGGCCGGAGGTCGCCGTCGTGCAGCTGGAGAACGCTGTGGTACTGGAAGACCTTGGTGCTCGAGTTCCACCGCGCACGGATCAGGTCGGCGCTCCCCTGGGCTGAGTCCGGGAGCAGTGCCATCTCGTCGCCGCTGCCGACGGAGCCGGGGGTGGGGTCGACGAAGGCGGGGGCACCGGGCTTGGCCGGACCGGCCCCCGGTCCCGTGCCGCCCAGGCACGTGGACGTCTCGACGGTGCCGGGCGACGTGGTCGACGCCGGTTCGCTCACCCGGCAGAACCCGGCGACACGGTCGGCCACCCACGTGCGGCCGCTCGGGTCCACAAGCACGCCAGTGACCTGCGACACATTCGTGGTGAAGACGGACTTCGCCTGGTCTGCTGAGGCCGGCGAGACCAGGCCGAGCACCACGGCGACGACCAGGAACAAGCCCGGCACGAGGCGCCGAAAGACCGGCACCCACCTGCGTGTTCTCAATCCGTCACCCCTGTCCGATAGACGCAGACAGGAATCAGGTTACCCGCAAACGACGGATCGGCACGACCGGTACCGAGGCCGGGTACGAGCTGCACGGCGTCGAGGCGCGCCTTGTCCCCCATGCGCGAGCACACTCTTGATCAGCAATTTCGCTTCCTAGTCGGTGCCTCGGGCCGGGCGATCCGCGACTCACCTCTCGCTCAGGCCCGGCACTCCCGGCTACCCCTGCGACCGCGGGGGCGCGGTCCTCGGGCGGGGCTCGTCACCGCACGGTGGATGGGGGAGAATCGTCCCGAGCGGCCGCCCTCCCACAGCGGGCCCGGGCACGTCCAGATGAATTCCAGTGAGGAGACACGTGTGGCCTTCTACGTTTCGACTGCGAAGTCCGACATCACGCCCACCCTTTCCCAGAACCCCTATATGGCCGGATTCGGGAACCAAGGGGACAGCAACCCCAGGACCGCATCGAGCAGCAGCCCGTACGCCGACCCCCTCCTGGTCCGGTGCGTGATCATCTGGCAGGACAGCAGCCCGCACGCTCTGATCTCGCTGGACGTCCTCGGGCTTCCCCGGGACATGCACCAAGCCCTGCGACCGCGCCTCGTGGCACTCAGCAACTGGTCGAGTTCGGACATCCTCATCTCGGCCACGCATACCCACAACGGTCCGGCGCTGCTCGACAGCCTCCAGCCCTTCATCTCCTACGGGATCAGCGACGTCACGTTGATCCGCTCTTACTCCGCGTGGTTGATGGACAAGGTGGTCGATACCGTCCGGACGGCATTGAACGCCTCACGGACCGCAGTGAGCCTCGAGTGGAAGGTCACGACTTCGGGGATCGGGTACAACCGTGTTGGCCTCAGCACGGTGGAGAACCAGATCCCGATGCTCATCGCCCGCTCGGGCAGCACCGTCCGAGCCCTCATCTGGAGCCTCGGGTGCCACCCGATCAGTGCCGGCATGCAGGAACGCTGGGACGGCGACTGGCCCTCGGGCGCCAACGCCCACATCGAGGCCTCGACCGGCTTCGACTTCGCCCTCTTCGTCCAAGGCCCGGCCGGCGACCAAGATCCGACAGGAACGTGGGGTTGGTCACTCCGCGACAGCCACAGCACCACTCTCGGGGCACTCCTGACCACCCAGGCTCGCACCGCCGGGACCGCCATCTCCGGGTCGATCTCCACCCAGTACCAAGAGATCAACCTCCCGCTCCAGACATCGACCGGGTTGAGCACCGCCCGATCCCAGTACATCAACCGCCTCGGCAACTCCTCGGGGCAACCCGCGTGGTACCAGCGGCACGCCGAGGTGATGGTCAGTCGGATCGACAGCGGGGTCAACCCGAGCTCGATCCCGCTGCCGCTCCAGGTGTGGCGGTTCGGTAGCGGGCAGCGCATCGCGCTGACCGGCGGAGAGCTGGTCAGCGCCTACGGTGCCTGGGCACGGACCAACTACGGCGGAGCGTCCCGCGTGATGATCGGCGGGTACGGCAACGAGGTGCCCTGCTACATCCCGGACAACCAGTTCCTCCCGGGTGGAGCGTTCTCGGACGGCAGCTACGAGGGTGGCTGGGAGTCGGACTACTCCGGGATCGCCGGCGGCAACCTCACGGTCTACCCGCACATCTACCACTTCAGCACCTCGGCCTCGTCCACCCTCACCAACGCTCTCGGCCCGATGATCGCCTGAGCCGGGCCGTCATCGGGCTCCGGCCCCGGGGATCACCACTCACGCTCATCGTCCCCGGGGCGCCGGTAGCCGGAGTCGCTTGAGCAGCAGGGCGTTGACGGCCACGAGGAGGCTGGAACCGGACATCGAGAGCGCGGCGATCTCGGGGCGGAGCATGAGCCCGAAGGCGGGCATGAACACGCCGGCCGCGATCGGGAGCGCGACGGCGTTGTAGCCGATCGCCCACCCGAGGTTCTGGCGCATCTTGCGCAGGGTGCCGCGCCCGATGGTCAGCGCGACGGGGACGTCGAGCGGGTCGGAGCGCATCAGGACCACGTCGGCGGTCTCGATGGCCACGTCCGTGCCGGCCCCGATGGCGATGCCGAGGTCGGCCTGAGCCAGCGCCGGGGCGTCGTTCACGCCGTCGCCCACCATGGCCACGCGGGCGCCGTCGGCCTGGAGCGCGGCGACGCGGGCCGCCTTGTCCCCGGGGAGCACCTCGGCGATGACGGTGTCGATGCCGAGCATCCCGGCGATCCGCTCCGCCGTCGCGCGGTTGTCCCCGGTGAGCATGACCACGCGCACCCCCGCCTCGTGCAGGGCCGCGACGGCGGCCGCCGCGGTGGGACGCGGAGCGTCCGCCAGGGCGACGACGGCGACGGCGCGCCCGTCGACGGCGACCGTCACCGCCGTGCGCCCCTGGGACGCGAGCTCCTCCCGCCGGGCCGCCAGGGCGCCGTCGTCCACGCCCTCCGCCGCCATGAGGCGGTGGGTTCCGACGGCGACGCGACGACCCTCGACCGTGGCGGTGGCGCCGTGCCCGGGCACCGTTCGGAAGTCCGACGCCGGGACGCGGCGGACGCCGCGCGCCTCGGCGTGGCGGACGATCGCCACGGCCAACGGGTGCTCGGACTCGCGCTCGACGGCGGCCAGCAGCGGGAGGAGGTCCTCGTCGCTGATCCCGTCCGTCACGAGGTCGGTGACCTCGGGTTCGCCCGTGGTGAGCGTGCCGGTCTTGTCCATCACGACGGTGTCGATGCGCGCCGCGGTCTCGATCGCCGTGGCGTTCTTGAACAGCACCCCACGGGTGGCGCCGAGCCCGGAGCCGACCATGAACGCCGTCGGCGTCGCCAGGCCCAGGGCGTCAGGGCAGGTGATGACCACCACCGTGATCGCGAACAGCAGCGCGGTCTCCACCCCTGCCCCCGCGGCCAGCCAGACCGCGAAGGTCAGTGTGCCGCCCACCAGAGCCACGAGCACGAGCCAGAACGCAGCCCGGTCCGCGAGGCGCTGCCCAGGTGCCTTGGAGTTCTGCGCCTGCTGGACGAGGGCCACGATCTGCGCCAGCGCTGTATCAGCGCCGACCTTGGTGGCCCGCACCCGCAGCGTGCCGGTCGTGTTGACGGACGCGCCGATCACCGCCGCGCCCGGGGCCTTCGGGACCGGGAGGGACTCGCCTGTGACCATCGCCTCGTCCACTTCGGACTGCCCGGACTCCACGACGCCGTCGGTGGGGACCTTCGCGCCGGGACGGACCAAGAGCAGATCGCCGACGGCGACCTCCGCCGTCGGGACCTCCACCTCGCCGCCGTCGCGCAGCACGACCGCCATCGGCGGAGCGAGTTCCAGCAGGGAGCGGATGGCGTCGTTCGCCCCGCCCCGGGCGCGCATCTCGAACCAGTGCCCCAGCAGCACGAAGGCGGTCAGCACGGTGGCCGCCTCGTAGAAGACCTCCCCGCCACCGGTGAGCGTCACGGCGAGGCTGTACCCCCACCCGGCCGCGACCGCGACGGCCACCAGCACCATCATGTCCAGCGTCTTCGCCCGCAGCGCCCGGGCGGCGCCGTCGAAGAAGATCCACGCTGAGTAGAAGATGACCGGGAGGGACAGCAGGAGCGCGAAGACGTCGTCCCGCAGCCCGAACAGGGCCGGGACCTCGAAGCCGAGCACCTCCCGTCCGATCGGCGACCAGAGCAGGATCGGCACCGAGAGCACGGCGGCCACGAGGAACCGGTTGCGCATGTCGCCGACCATGTCTGCCATCGACGCGCCCGGCTTGTGGCTGCCGTGGCCCATCGCCTCGTGGGCGGAGGGCGCCTCGGGCGCGGCGGGATGGCCCGCGTGGGCGGCGTGTGCTGACGACGGCGCGGGGCTAGCTGTCGCGTGCGCGTGCTCGGTCGCGTGTTCGTGCTCGGTCGCGTGCGCGTGCTCGTGGGCCACGGTCTGCGCTGTGCCGGTCATCGTTCCCCCCTTGTGCGGCGTCTGCATCCAATGGAACACATACCCCAGGGGGGTATATTCCACCGGTGGAGCGGGTCTGATCCGACAGGCCGATAAGACGCCGGCCAACCCCGTCCCTGGGGTTGTCCACAGGCTGGCGGCTGGGGTTGCGTGGATGTCGGCGGGGGTGCGTACACTCGTTCGAGTCAGGTGATGGTGCTGGTCACGGGCTCGAGCGGGGGTGTGCGGGGTGGGTGGCAGGGTAGCCGGCGACGCCGAGGCGCCCCCGGGCGGGCCGAGCCTCGGCGGGACGGGCGCCGGGACGGTGGCCTCCGACGGCGGCGCGCTCCCGGGCGGGCCGTCGATCACGGCGCTGGCGGGTGAGTTGGCGGACGTGGTGGCGCGCCTGGTGGCGTGCCCGGTGACGGATCTGGTGGAGCCGGACGCCTCCCGGGTGCACGGGGTGCTGACCCGGGCGGTGAACACCCTCGGGGTGGTCGCGGCCGGGGTGCTGGGCCGGGTGCAGGCGGACGGGCGGTGGGCCACCACCC
>JARKOU010000025.1 GCA_029975645.1 Actinomycetales bacterium | reverse complement strand
GGGCGGGGGGGGGGTGTCCCCGCACGGCGGCCGACTCACGAGTCATCTCCTCACCACCGCCGGGGTCCAGGTGATTCCGCCCGTTCACCTCGAGGTGGCACCCCGTGGCTCACCGTCGTCCCAATCACACGAGCATCAACGCGGAGGCCGCCGTCGCCGACCCGGGCTCGGTGTTCCACCACTACCGGCGCCTCATCGAACTGCGCCACACCCTGCCGGCGGTGGTGCACGGCGACTACCGGCTGCTCCTGCCCGCCGACGGGCACGTCTTCGCCTACGTCCGCACCCTGGGCGACGAGCGCCTCCTCGTCGTGGCGAACCTGTCCGGGCAGAGCGTCGAGGTGGACCTTGGCGGCGACGCCGCCCTCCTCGTCGGCGACCTCCTCATCACCAGCCACGACGACGGCGCCGCCCCCACCGGCGGTCGCCTCACCCCGCCCCCTGGGAGTCCCGCGCGATCCTCACCCGCTGAGCCCCCGCCTCGCGAGCCGTCAGCGACGGCGGGTTCGCCCCTCCGAATCGGAGGAGCAAGGGAGTCCCGGCACGTGCGTCTCCTTCCGTGCGTGCCGGGACTTCACCTCGCCCGGACGAGTCGGCGCTGACCCCATCGACGGTCGCTCGCCCGCTGGATGCCGCGGAACTCTTGGGTGACCGCCATCCTGAACGCCCTGTCGACAACGGGCACGAGAAGAGGGCCACCTGCGCTGATCGACTCCGGCCGAGAATCTCCGAGTTCTGCCGGAGCTTGAAGAAGCCTGGAGGAACTTCCAGCCCCCGTTGGCACCGCTGGGAGCCAAGGTGGGAGCCATCACCGGCGCGGTTGGACGGACGAGGGCGGACCCGGGTGAACCCCGGAAGGGCGGTTGAACTGCGGGGATCCACATGTACCGACACCTCCCGAGGCGGCTCGGCAATCTACGGATCAGAAGGTTGGGGGTTCGAGTCCCTTCGGGCGCGCTTCTTGTGGCTGTGATGCGATGTAGGAGCGGTTGTTCCGCTCGGGCGTGGGTCCCCGGTCGCAGGTGGTGTTGGTAGGGGCCTCCGTCCTCGTGACCCTCGGCGGATGCTGGAGGTGCTCACGTCTACGACGAAGGAGGCCCCCTGGTGGAAGGGTACGCGGGCACGCAGTTTGTGGGGATTGACCTGCACCGTCGCCGGTTGTCGCCTGCCACGAGCTTGGGACCGCCGGGAGGGGCTTTCTGCCAGTAACTAGGGACCACCTGGGTTGCCAGTCATGGGACCACTCCGCGCGTCGCGGGGGTGGGCCTGTCGTTCGCTCGTTCGATCGTCTCGTCCGGTTCGAGGGCGTGGAGGTCGACGGCGATGGGATTCCGGGAGGTCAACGTGGTTGAGGTCAAGGAAGTGCTGCGGGCCTGGCTCGATGGGGCGGGGCTGCGCACGGTCGCGGAGCGGGCGGGGGTGGATCGTAAGACGGCCCGCCGGTACGTCCAGGCCGCGCAGGCGGCCGGGTTGGAGCGTCCGGCGCCGTTTACCGCGGTCACCGACGACGTGGTCGCCGCGGTCGTGACGGCGGTGCGCCCGGGCCGCCCGAATGGTCACGGGAGCGCGTGGGAGGCGTTGGAGGCCCGCCACGAGCAGATCCAGGCGTGGCTGGGCGGCGGTGACGGGCAGGCGCCGCTGACGGTCGTGAAGGTCACCGAGCTGCTCGCCCGGTCGGGGTGCGTGGTCCCCTACCGCACGGTGCACCGCTACGCCGAGCAGCGGTGCGGCCTGCGGGCGGCGTCCACCACGGTGCGGGTCCTGGACGGGGAGCCGGGCGTGGAGTGCCAGATCGACTTCGCCCGGATGGGGCTGATGCTCGACGAGGAGTCGGGCCGGCGGCGGGCGGTGCACGCGTTGATCTTCACCGCGGTGCTCTCGCGTCACATGTTCGTCTGGTTGACGTATTCGCAGACCCTGGCGTCGGTGATCGCCGGGTGCGAGGCGGCGTGGACCTTCTTCGGCGGGGTGTTCAAGGTCCTCATCCCGGACAACCTCAAACCCGTCGTGACCAGGGCGGACGCGGTCAACCCGCAACTGTCTACCTCCTCGGCCGGGTGCCCCGCCCGATCGCGTGGGCCACGCTGCCCGCTGAGACGGCCGGGGATGTGTGGCTCGCCTTGGACGACTGGGTCCGCTGGCTGGCCACCCGGTACGCCCTGGACCACCGAGACATCCCGGCGTGCTGGTACGCCCACGGCGACCTCGTCGAAGAGCTCACCGCCCTGTGGACCGCCCACCAGGGCGCCTACGACCGCGCCGGGGCGGCCACCGGGCCCGCCGACTGGCACCAGATGCTCGCCAACACCCGCACCAGGCTCCAAGCCTGGGCCGCCCGACGACGGCTGGTACCGGGCCATCCAGACCCCCTCCGGAGGGCTGCACCTGCACTACCCCGGCACCGACCAGCGCAACGGGAGCATCCGCGGGCAGCACCTCGACTTCCGCGCCACCGGCGGATACGTCCTCCTGCCACCCTCGCTCGGACAGGCCAAGACCTACTCCCGCCGCTACGAGGTCATCCGGATCACCGACGAGCCCACCCGGCCCCTGGACTGGGCTGCGGTCACCAAGCTCCTCATCCCCGCCCCGGCGCCGCGCCCTTACGACCCGCGCACTCGGAGCGGTCGCTCTGGCGCGGACCCGACCACGTGGCTCGCCGCCACTGTCGCCGGCCAGACCGAGGGCAACCGCAACAACGCCCTGTTCTGGGCCGCCTGCCGCGCCGCCGAGGCCGGCGTCACCGACTACCAACCCCTCCTCGACGCCGCGACCAGCGCCGGCCTCCCCGAACGGCAAGCCACCCGCACCATCCAGTCCGCCCACGACACGGTGACCCGCGGGGACGGACGTCCCGCCAGCGCACGGGCGCCAGCCGTACCGCGCGCTGTCCCGGACCGCAGCCCCACGCGATGACCCGGAGGCGATCATGACCCGCAGCCGCACCCAGCCCGACGACGCCCAAGCAGGCATGCTCGACGTCAAGCGCCGCGCTATCGATGAGCTCACCGTCGGACTGCGCGTCCCGTCGCGAGAGGTGTACCGGCCCGGGCGCGTCAGCGGCTTCCTCGCCACCCACTGCGCACGGCTCCACGGCAGCGAGCTCCGCGCTGGCTGGCTCCGGTTAACCCACAAGGCTCCCAAGATCGTCTGGCTCGATCGGCAGGACGCGGCTGGTGGCGCGCACCGCTCGTCCGCCAGCGCGAGCGACAGCGCGACGCGTCGCGTCGCACTCACCGTGGCCGACCACGACGCTCGAGGCAGTGTCGGCACCTCCGTTGCCGCTCCCGAATGCGCCAGCAGCGAGCTCAACGCCATGGCCCAGTTCGACGCCGATCGGACAGACGGGGTTCCGAATGTCTGATGTGAGCGCAACGCCTCCTGCCGCGAGTCGCTTGGTGACGGGAACGAGGACCCCCGCTCATCGACGTCCGAGGATCGACCGCGGGGCGCGGCCGCTCCCGGCCGACAGTTCGTCGGTCTCACAAAGCCGCGGAGGTGCTCCATTCGCGGTACGGGGCACTGAGGCGACCACGTCGGGCGAGCCGCTGTGGACGGTCCGAGATGTGTCCGAGTTCCTGCGCATCCCCGTCTCCACCCTTCATCAGTGGCGATACGAGGGCAGGGGTCCCGACGTGTACCGGATCGGCAAGCACTTGAGGTATGACCCAGGCGCCGTCCGAACCTGGCTGGAACGGGAATGCCGGCAAGCGCGAGCCTGAGGCTGCTCCACTCACGGCACCGCCGCTCCGCCGATGCCGCCACCATGACCGACGCCGCGGAGGGCCGTGAAACGACCGACGGTTTGCCCGACTCACCGGTCCGAGTCTGAAGCGTCGTTGGTGTGTCGAGCCTTGGGTGCGCCTGTGGCCCTGTTCGTCGGAGGTCGTAGTCGCGCCGCGAGCCATGCAGTGCGGTAACCCACTCCGTTCGCCTCGCTCCGCCACCTCGGGGTGAACCGCATCGAGCGTCACTCGGGTCCCTCCGGGACCACCCGTTTCGCCCGCGGGGTGATTTCGGGGTGAGCGTGAGGCGGGGCGGCCGGCCCAGGGCTCGCCCTGGGGTCTGCGCCCGGAGCGACCTCACCACCGGAGGCTGAGGTACTCCTGTCTGTTCCGGTCGAGGAGGTCAAGGGCCGAGCCCGGCTGGACGTCGCTCCCCGCGAAGTTGGTGATGTCGCAGCGTGCGGCGTAGGCGAGGTTCCAACTCGCGCCGGCTGCGGCAGCCTGCTGCTCCTCGGGCGTAAAGCGGCGGCCGAGCGTCTCCTCGAACTCGATGAGGAAGGCGGCGACCTCGTCGGGTGCGGGAGGCGTCGCAACCGCCGACGTGCCGGCGCTGAACATTCCGGCCGTGATCCCGGCGACGACGGCGGTTGCGTCGGTCAGCAGATCCCAGTCAAATGCGGCTACGAGCCGGCCGCCGCTGAACCTGAGGTTGCCGCAGTACCAATCGGCATGTGCGACCGCGAGGTCGTCGGGTCGTCGGGTGGACAGGACCGTTGTCGAGGCTGCCTGGGCAAACGTGTCGAGCCAACGTAGGTCCTCCGGGGTCGTCTCGATCTCGAACGTCGGGTCGTGCATCGTCGGCCATGCGCCGCCTTGGTACCGGCACCAGGCCGGTGGCCGTCCGACGAGCGCGGGGAGGTCCGGGAGTTCGTTCAAGATCCCGATCTGCTCGGCGAGCCCCGCCGCTACGGCCCGCCGGATGGTCGGGTCGTGCCCGTTGCCGCGTTCGCCGTGGGGCAGCAGCGTCTCGACGCTCACGACGTGGCCGTCGATCGTCTCGGGCCCGGCCAGCGGGTCGGCCGCGGGGAAACCGGCGAGAGCCATGGCGTGTTGGGCCTGTGCCACCACTCGGCGTGCGTCGAGGTCGACAGGCGGCCGGTGGACCTTGATCAGTAGTCGGCGCCCGCCGGAGTCTTCGACGCCGTACACGGCGTCGATCCGCCCCTCGCGGAAGAGGACCGCGCCCAGCCCCGTCCCCAGCGTCGTGACAAGGACCCGATGCAACCAGTCGTCGACCTGGCTTCGGAGCAGGGGCCCTAGCAGGGCGGCCTCGACGCCTCTGACGGCTTCGTCGTTCTTGACGGGTCCGCCGCCGGCGTGGGTCTGTTCGGTGCTCATCCGATCGTCCTTCCGACGAGGCTGTGGATCTGTGGCCGCTCGAGTGGGGCGGTGGACAGGGTGTTGTGCATGACGAGGCCCTCGATGAGGGCGTCGAGCCCGCGGGCGGTGACGGGGTCGAGGAATCGCTCGAGCGTTGCCCGGCTGCGCCCCATCCAGGCCTCGGTGATCGCGCGTAGGGCGGGGTCGCGCAGCGCGGCGAGGTACAGCTCGTAGGTCAGGACCATATCCCGCGCGTTGGCGCCGGCCTGGCCGTGGATCAGGTCCGTGACGGCGTCGAGCAGCTCGTCGCGGCTGGTCACGGTGTCGAGGAAGCCGGCGTAGCGCTCGGAGAGCCGGTCGGCGTGGAGGCGGAACGCCTGCTCGCGCAGGTCGGCCAGGCCGCTGAAGTAGTACGTCAGGGAGCCGAGCGGGACGTCGGCCGCCTGGGCGATGAGCCGATGCGTGGTGCCGGCGACGCCGTGCTCGGCGAGGACGTCGAGGGTGACCT
>JARKOU010000010.1 GCA_029975645.1 Actinomycetales bacterium | reverse complement strand
GGATCGCGAACTCCGGGAGTTCGCGATCCGACCGGATGTTCGCGATGCGCGCAGGTGTTCGCGATCCGGGCGGTTGTCTTCGACACGACCGACGTCAGGCAGGCACCACGTTAACCAGACGCGGCGGCTTGACGACGACCGTCCGCACGCCGCGGCCCTCGAGCGCGCGAGCCACGCCGGGCGTCGCCAGGGCCAGGCCCCGCAGCTCCTCCACGGAGATCGACGGCGAGACCTCGAGCCGGTCGCGCACCTTGCCCGCCACCTGCACGATGCAGGTGACGGTCTCCTCGACCAGGAGCGCGGGGTCCGCCGTCGGATACGCCTCGTAGGCCAGCGAGTCCGCGTGGCCCAGCCGGGACCAGAGTTCCTCCGCGATGTGCGGCGCGATCGGCGCGAGCATCAGCACCAGCGGCTCCACGGCCTCCCGCGGCACCGCCGGCAGCGAGGTCAGGTGGTTGTTGAGCACGATCAACTTGGCGATCGCGGTGTTGAGCCGCATCGCGTCCATCTCCACGGTGACGTCCGCGATGGTCCGGGCCACCAGGCGCCGTGTGGCGAGGTCAGCCGGGGCGTCCACCACCGTGACCGCACCGGTCTCCTCGGACACCACGTTGCGCCACAAGCGCTGGAGGAAGCGCTGCGATCCGACGACGGCGCGCGTCTCCCACGGCCGCGAGACGTCGAGCGGGCCCATGGACATCTCGTACACGCGGAAGGTGTCCGCGCCGTACTGCGCGTACATCTCGTCCGGCGTCACGACGTTCTTCAGCGACTTGCCCATCTTCCCGTACTCGCGGAAGACCTCGACGCCGTCCCAGAAGTAGCGGACCACGCCGTCGTCGCCCTCGCGCTCCTCCACCTCGGCGGCGGGCACGTGCTGTCCGCGGGCGTCGGCGAAGGCGTACGCCTGGATGTAGCCCTGGTTGAAGAGCCGGTGGAACGGTTCCGCGGAGGAGACGTGGCCTAGGTCGTAGAGCACCTTGTGCCAGAACCGGGCGTAGAGCAGGTGCAGCACCGCGTGCTCGACGCCGCCCACGTACAGGTCTGCCCCGCCCAGCGGCGCGGCACCCTGCGGCCCCATCCAGTACCGCTCGGCCTCGGGACCCACGAGCGCCTGGTCGTTGGCAGGGTCCAGGTAGCGCAGTTCGTACCAGCAGGACCCCGCCCAGTTGGGCATGGTGTTCGTGTCGCGGCGGTACGCCCGGGGGCCGTCGCCGAGGTCGAGGGTGACCTCCACCCACTCCGGCAGGCGTGAGAGCGGGGGCTCCGGGGAGGATCCGGCGTCGTCGGCGTCGTAGGTGCGCGGCGAGTAGTCCGGCACGTCGGGCAGGTCGATCGGGAGCATGCTCTCCGGCAGCGCGACGGGCCTGTCGTCCTCGCCGTAGACGATCGGGAACGGCTCCCCCCAGTACCGCTGACGGCTGAAGAGCCAGTCACGCAGCCGGAAGGTGGTGGTCGCCTCGCCGAGGCCCTTCGCTGCGAGCCACGCCGTGATCGTGGCCTTGGCCTCGGGCACGTCCATGCCGTCGAGCGAGACCTCGTCGTTGGCGGAGTTGATGGTCGCGCCCTCGCCGGTCCACGCACCGCCCTCGAACCCCTCGGGCGGCTGCACGGTCCGCACCACGGGCAGCCCGAAGGCCTCGGCGAACGCCCAGTCACGCTCGTCCTCGGCCGGCACGGCCATGATGGCGCCCGTGCCGTACCCCATGAGCACGTAGTCGGCGACGAACACGGGGATCGCGACGCCGTTGACCGGGTTTGTCGCGTACGCCCCGGTGAACACACCGGTCTTCTCGCGCCCCTCGGCCACGCGCTCCTCCGCCGTCTTCGCAGCGGCCGCGGCGGCGTAGGTGGCGACGGCGGACGACGGCGTCGCCGCCCCGCCCGTCCAGGTCGCCGGGGTCCCCTCCGGCCAGGCGGCCGGCAGGATGCGCTCGAGCAGCGGGTGCTCGGGCGAGAGCACCATGAACGTCGCGCCGAAGAGGGTGTCCGGGCGGGTGGTGAAGACGGTGAGGCGCTCCTCGCCGTCGGCGGCCGGGACTGCGAAGTGGACGCGGGCGCCCGTGGACCGTCCGATCCAGTTGCGCTGCATCGCCTTGACCTTGTCCGGCCAGTCGATGGACTCCAGGTCGTCGATGAGGCGGTCGGCGTACGCGGTGATGCGCATCTGCCACTGCCGCAGGTTGCGCTGGAAGACGGGGAAGTTGCCGCGCTCGCTCCGGCCGTCAGCCGTCACCTCCTCGTTCGCCAGCACCGTACCCAGGCCGGGGCACCAGTTCACGGGCGCATCGGAGACGTACGCGAGGCGGTAGGAGTGGACCACGTCGGCGCGTTCGGCGGCGGTGAGGTCCGCCCACGGCCGGCCGTCGGGCGTCGGGCGGGAGCCGGCGTCGAACTCGGCCTCCAACTCGGCGATCGGGCGGGCGGCGCCGCGGCCGCCGTCGCGCCGGACGGCGTCGGCGTCGTACCAGGAGTTGAAGATC
>JARKOU010000259.1 GCA_029975645.1 Actinomycetales bacterium | reverse complement strand
GAATGTGCCGTGTAACCCCGCGTTCGGCGGAGTGGGGGCGGTCAGCGGTGGTGCGGCGGGACGAACACCGTGGTGAGGGTCGCGCTGCCGCGCTCCAGGCGGTCCCACGGACGGTCCACCTCGAGGACGCTGTAGGTGCCGGTCGGCACGCCCACCCGCACACGGGCCAGTGCCGCGGAGTCCGAGCCCGGCCCGGCGAGCACGTACGCGACGCCGGACATCACCGGCTCGTGTCCCACCACCAGCACGGTTCGCGCTTCCTCCGGGATGCCGGCCACGATCTCGAGGGTCCCCGAGATCCCGGCGCCGTAGAGGTCCTCGGAGTACTCGACCGGCGGGCGGGCACCGAACGCCGAGGCCACCAGTTCCCAGGTCTGCCGCGTGCGCACCGCGATCGAACAGATGACGAGGTCGGGGACCACGCCCGCTGCAGCGAGGTGGTGGCCCACATGAGCCGCCTGACGCCGGCCGGTGGGGTGAAGCGTGCGCATCTCGTCCGACAGCCCGCCGTGGTGCTCGGCCTGGGCGTGCCGGAGCAGAACGAGACGGCGCCCGGCCGAGGACCCGAGGTCCCCGGCCGGGCGCGACGGCGAAACGCTCACTGGCCCATCGCGTGGACACCGCCGTCGACGTGGACCATCTCACCCGTCGTGGCCGGGAACCAGTCGGACAGCAGCGCGGCGACGGCGCGGGCCGTGGGCTCGGGGTCGTCGACGTCCCACCCGAGCGGGGCGCGGTCGGACCAGCCGTTCTCCATCGTGGCGAAGCCGGGGATGTGCTTGGCCGCCGTGGTGCGGATGGGGCCGGCCGAGACGAGGTTCACCCGGATGCCGTCGGGCCCGAGGTCACGGGCCAGGTAGCGCGAGGTCGCCTCGAAGGCCGCCTTCGCCACGCCCATCCAGTCGTACACCGGCCAGGCGAAGCGCCCGTCGAAGGTCAGGCCGACGATCCCGGAGCCGCGCGTGAGGAGCGGCTTGGTGGCCACGGCGAGCGACTTGAGCGAGAAGGCCGAGATCTCGATCGCCGTCGCGACGTCCTTCCACTCCCCCGCGAGGAAGTTGCCACCCATGACGGTCTGGGGAGCGAAGCCGATCGAGTGGACCACGCCGTCGAGGTGGTCGGTGTGCTCGCGGACCCGGTCCGCGAGCGCGGCGAGGTCGTCGTCGTCCGTCACGTCCAACTGGACCACCGGCGCCGGCTTGGGCAGGCGCCGCGTGATCGCCTGCGTGAGCCGGAACTGACGGCCGAAGGAGGACAGGACGACGTTCGCACCCTCCTGCTGGGCCAACTTCGCGACGTGGAAGGCGATGGACGAGTCCACCAGCACGCCGGTGATGAGCAGTGACTTGCCCTCGAGCAGTCCCATGGTGTCTGTCTCCTGTTCGGATGAGGTCTCGTGGTCAGCGCCGGTGCGGCTCAGTGGCCCATGCCGAGGCCGCCGTCGACCGGGATCACGGCGCCCGAGATGTAGCCGGCGTCCGGGCCGGCGAGGAACTGGACCACGCCCGCAACCTCGTCCGGCTGTGCGAAGCGCCCGGCCGGGATCGCGGCCTTGTAGGCGTCCTGACGCTCCTGCGGCAGCGCAGCCGTCATCGCGGTGTCGATGAAGCCGGGAGCGACCACGTTCGCGGTGATGCCACGGGCACCGAGTTCGCGCGTGATCGATCGGGCCATCCCCACGAGCGCGGCCTTGGACGAGGAGTAGTTGACCTGGCCCGCCGTGCCGTAGAGGGCCACCACGGAGCCGATGAGGACGATCCGGCCGCGGCGCAGGCGGATCATGCTCTTGCTCGCGCGGCGCACGCACTTGAAGGCGCCGCCCAGGTTGACGGCGAGGACGCTGTCGAACTCGGCGTCCGTCATGCGCAGGAGCAGCTGGTCGCGGGTGATGCCGGCGTTCGCGACGAGCACCTCGACCGGGCCGTTCTGGGCCTCGATGGTCTTGAAGGCCGCTTCGACCGTCTCCGTGTTCGTGACGTCGCCGACGATTCCCAGGATGCCCTCGGCGGGCTCCTGACCGCTGTGGTAGATGGTCGAGACCTTGTCGCCCTGAGCGACGAAGCGCGCGGCGATCGACGCTCCGATCCCCTGGTTCGCTCCGGTCACCAGCACGCTGCGCGGTTCGCTCACGCGTCCTCCTTGCATCTGTGGGCCTGCGGGCCCGTGGGCAGAGATCGGACGCACGCCAGCGGCTGTGCGGGCGCTCGTCCCGACTCGACGACCGTAGCGGACCGCAGGCCCCCGTAGGTCCGCAGCACGCGCGCGCGTTAGCCTCGTGGGGTGAGGATCGGCCTCGGGCGACGGCGCGGCGGCTCGGGCGCGGGCCGGGGGTCCGAGGACGTGCCCACGATCACGTCCGCGAGGCCCCCGCTGGCCGAGGACGTGGAGCGCCGGACGAGCCGCTACCTGATCTCCATGGGGGTCCGGACGGCGTGCCTGATCCTCGCGGTGGTCGTCACGGGCTGGCTTCGCTGGGTGTTCCTCGCGGGGGCGATCTTCCTGCCGTACGCGGCGGTGGTGCTCGCGAACGCCGGCCGCGAGCGGGTGAGCACGCCGGACACGGTCTTCGACCCACGGGGTATCACGGCCGGGCCCGAGACACCTGCCAGAACGGACGAGGGAATGGAGCGGGATGCCTGACGCCGACGACGCCGCACCGGGGGACGTGCCCGTCTGCAGCGGCAAGGGGTGCCGCGCTCCGGCGGTCTGGGCCCTGGTATGGAACAACCCCAAGGTCCACACGCCCGAGCGCCGCAAGGTCTGGCTGGCCTGCGACGACCACCGCGCTCACCTGGTCACGTTCCTCGAGGCGCGGTCCTTCTTGCGCGAGGTCCTCACGATGGAGGAGCTCCGCGCGTCGGAGTCGACGTCGCAGCCGCCGCCCGAGCCGGCGTCGGAGTCGACGTCGCAGCCGGCATCCGGCTCAGTGGCCGCGGAGCACCCGAGCGCGCCGTGAGCACACCCGCGCCCGGCGGGGCGGCGTCGTACGCGTTCCTGCGCACCGGACGCTGGGTCCGGCTCGTCACCATCGCCATCCTCGTGTCCCTCGCCTGCGTGGCGCTCGGTCGCTGGCAGTGGACGCGGCACGTGGCCAGGGCCGCCGAGGTCGCCCGGATCGAGGCCAACTACGCGGCCGACCCCGTCCCGCTGAGCGACGTCCTCACCGCGCCCGACGACGCCCTGCCGGACGATGCCGAGTGGCGGCCGGTCGAGGCGGTCGGCACCTATGCGGATGGCGGCTCGTTGGTGCTCCGCGCCCGGCCCGTCGAGGGCACCCCCGCGGTGCACGTCCTCGCGCCTCTCGTGGTGACCATGGCCGACGGCGCCCCTGCCGTGCTGATCGTCGACCGCGGCTGGCTACCGGCCGGCTCGGAGGAGGTGGCGGGCGGCATCCCGGATCCACCCGCCGGGACGGTGCGCGTGGTGGCCCGGCTGCGACCCCCCGAGCAACCGTCGTCGCGCGTCGGGCCGCCGGGCCAGGTCTACACGATCGACCCCCCCGCGGCGCTCGCCGCGAGCGGGGCGCCCGCGGACGTGACGAGCCTGCCCGTGCTCGAGGCGTACGCGATGCTGGCGAGCGAGGACCCGACGGCTCCTCTCGCCCCCGAACCGCTTCCCGCGCCGGAGACGGGGTTGGGCTCGCACCTTTCCTACGCGTTCCAGTGGTGGGTGTTCGCGCTCGGTGCGCTGGTGGGCGTGGTGGTGCTCGCGCGGCGCGAGGCGACGGCGACCGGCGTCGGCGGGGCATCGGCCGGGGTCGCGGCTACCCCGCGGCGACGCCGCCCGAGTGCGGAGGACGAGGAGGACGCCTTGGTGGAGGCGGCGCTGCAGCGGGAGGAACCTCAGCGCGACAGGACATGACCGGCGCGCGCATCCCCCAAGGTGGGACCTCCGCGATGACTGTCTCTGAGGTGACTGTCCCGGGGGCCGGGGGCGCGACGCCGGGGCAAGCCGTCGCGGGAACGCTCCCGGCGAGGGGTCAGTCGGAGGTGCCGGGCCTGGCGGCGCCCCCGCGAGGACGTAGCGACGTCTCGGACTGCCGGAGCACGCCGTGGACGAAGCCGTAGGAGCGCCCGATGTCGGTCGCGATGGATCGGATCGACTCCCCGCCCTCGTACCGCCGGGACAGCTCTACGCTCAGCGCCGTCCGCTGCTCGCCGACCACCCGCGCACCCTTGGCGATCTTCTCCGCCACGTTCTGCTCCTCGTCTCGCCCGATCGACGCCCATCCGGCGGCTGGTGCCCCCTGCCCCGAGCCCCGCGACACCCGAGCGCCGCAGAACCTGGTTGCATCATCCAACCTGCCGAGACCGATGGTAGAGGTCAACCGCCGTTTGCGCTCGCCGGGGCACGCTTGGGATGAATCGAATGCGCCCCACCTGCGACGATGCTGAAACGTTGCGTCGTTTCGGCCGGGCCGGATGCGGCCGGGGAGCGCCCTCGGACCTAGGCCAGCGCCACGAGTTCGGCGTAGTCCTCGTTCCACAGGTCCTCGTCGCCGTCGGGCAGGAGCAGCACCCGCTCGGGGTCGAGAGCCAGCACGGCCCCCTCGTCGTGCGTGACGAGGACGACGGCGCCCGCGAAGGACCGCAGAGCCGCGAGGATCTCCTCCCGGCTGGCCGGGTCGAGGTTGTTGGTCGGTTCGTCGAGCAGGAGCACGTTCGCAGAGGAGACCACGAGGACGGCGAGCGCGAGCCGCGTCTTCTCGCCGCCGGAGAGCACCCGCGCGGGCTTGTCGGCGTCGTCGCCGGAGAACAGGAAGGACCCGAGCACGCTGCGCACCTGGGTGTCCGTCATGTCCGGGGCGGCCGAGCGGAGGTTCTCCACCACGGTGCGCGAGGTGTCGAGCGTCTCGTGCTCCTGGGCGTAGTACCCGATCTTGAGCCCGTGCCCCGGCAGCACCTCGCCGGTGTCCGAGGGCTCGAGCCCGGCGAGGATGCGCAGCAGCGTGGTCTTCCCGGCGCCGTTGAGGCCGAGCACCACCACCCGGCTACCGCGGTCGATCGCCAGGTCGACGTCGGTGAAGACCTCCTGCGACCCGTAGGACTTGGACAGGCCGCGAGCCGTGAGCGGGGTGCGCCCGCACGGGGCCGGGTCCGGGAAGCGCAACTTGGCCACCTTGTCCGAGACCCGCTGCTCGTCGAGCCCCGCGAGCATCCGCTCGGCGCGGCGCGCCATGTTCTGGGCCGCGACCGCCTTAGTGGCCTTCGCGCGCATCTTGTCCGCCTGGGCCATGAGCGCGGCGGCCTTCTTCTCTGCGTTGGCACGCTCGCGCCGTCGTCGGCGCTCGTCCGCCTCGCGCTGGGCCAGGTAGGCGTCCCAGCCCAGCGCGTAGAGGTCCAGTTCCGCGCGGTTGGCGTCCAGGTGGAACACCTTGTTCACCGTGGCCCGGAGCAACTCGGCGTCGTGGCTGATCACCACGAAGCCGCCGGAGTACGCCTTGAGGAAGTCCCGCAGCCAGGCGATGGAGTCGGCGTCGAGGTGGTTGGTGGGCTCGTCCAGGAGGAGGGTCTCGGCGTCGGAGAAGAGGATGCGGGCGAGTTCCACCCGACGCCGCTGCCCGCCGGACAGGGTGCCGAGGGGCTGCGCGAGCACCCGGGCCGGGAGCCCGAGGTTGCTGGTGATCCGCGCCGCCTCGCTCTCGGCGGCCCAGCCGCCCTGGGCCGTGAACTCGGCCTCGAGCCTGGTGTAGCGCGCCATGGCCCGCTCGCGTTCGGCGTCGTCGGTGGATGCCATGGCCGCCTCGGCGCGGCGCATCCGCGCGGCGACGTCCGCCAGGCCGCGGGCGGAGAGCACGCGGTCACGCGCGAGCATCTCGAGGTCACCGGTCCGGGGGTCCTGCGGCAGGTAGCCGACCTCCCCCGTGCGGACCACCTGTCCACCCGAAGGAAGCCCCTCGCCCGCGAGCACGCGCGTGAGGGTGGTCTTGCCGGCGCCGTTGCGCCCGACCAGGCCGATGCGGTCGCCAGGAGCGATCTGGAACGAGGTGGCCGTGAGCAACTCGCGGGCGCCGATGCGCAGTTCCACGCCCTGGGCGATGATCATGTGGCGGCTCTCGGTTGGGGGCTTCGTGAGGTGGCATTCGGTGGCGGCGGACGCGGTGCCCGCCAGGCGGTCGCGCCGACGACCGCGGGCGACGTCTCGCACGATGATCACGCCAGGGGCGTGGCGGCAACTGAGTCTACGCAGGGCTAGTGTGCGGCCCATGACCTCCCTGCCCGAGTCCGCCGAGGGCGCCCGGTCCACCTCTGTGGCCACCGACCTCGCGCTCATCACCACGTTCGCGGCCTTCATCGCCGCGTGCGCACTCCTTCCCGCCATCCCGGTCGGCGGCCTGCCCGTGCCGATCACGCTCCAGACCTTCGGCGTCGCCCTGGCCGGTGCCGTCCTCGGCGCTCGCCGCGGCTTCCTCGCCGTCCTGCTGTACGTGGTGGTCGGCCTGGCCGGCGCGCCGATCTTCTCCGGCGGCGCGGGGGGCCTCGCCACGATCGCCAAGCCGTCGTTCGGCTACCTGATCGCCTTCCCGCTGGCCGCCCTGGTCACCGGCTTCCTCGCCGAGCGGGTCTTCCGCTCCCGCACCTGGTCGCGCGGCTGGCGCGCGTGGCTCGGCGTGTTCGGCTCCGCCATGGCCGGCAGCCTGCTGTTCATCCACCCGATCGGCATCGCCGTGCTCGGCTGGCGGCTGGGGCTCAGCCCGTCCGAGGCGATCGCCGCCGGCATCGTGTTCCTGCCGGGCGACATCATCAAGAACGGCCTTGCGGCCGCCGTCGCCACCGCGGTGCACCGCGCCTTCCCCGATCTGATCGGGAAGTAACGGAGCAGGCACGGGAGGTGCGTCCGGGCAGGTGAGCGGGGAGTACGGCCCCAAGCGGACGACGACGGCGCCCGCCATCGAGGTGCGGGCGGCGTCGGTGTCCGTGCGCGTGCCTGGGGACCCGGACGCTCGCCTGACGATCCTCGAGCCCACCACGCTCACACTCACCGAGCGGCGCGTGGCCGTGATCGGCGCCAACGGCTCGGGGAAATCCACGTTCGCGCGCCTGCTCAACGGGCTGGTGACGCCGAGCACCGGCCAGGTGCTCGTGGACGGACTCGACACCGTGCGCGACGGCGCGGCCGTGCGCGCCCGGGTCGGGTTCGTGTTCACGGACCCCGATGCGCAACTCGTCATGCCCACCGTGGCCGAGGACGTGGCCCTCTCCCTGCGCCGGCTCTCCCTGCCCCGGGCCGAGCGCGCGGCGGCGGTGGAGCGCGTGCTCGCCCGGTTCGGCCTGGACCACCTCGCGGAGCGCAGCGTCCACGCCCTCTCCGGCGGGCAGAAACAGCTGCTGGCGCTCGCCGGGGTGCTCGCCACCGATCCGGCCGTGCTCGTGTGCGACGAGCCGACCACGCTCCTCGACCTGCGCAACACGCGTGCCGTCGCCGAGGTGATCGCTCGCCTCGAGCAGCGCGTGGTGCTCGTGACGCACGACCTCGACCTGGCGGCGCAGGCCGAGCGGGTGCTCGTGGTGGACCGCGCCCGAGTGGTGTTCGACGGCGAGCCGCATGCCGCCGTCGAGCACTACCGCGCGCTCATGGCGGCCGAGCCGATCCTGGGGCCACGGACGTGAGGCGCGGACGCCGGCGCCGGCGCGGCGTCAGCGGAGAGTCGAGACCGTGACCACCCCCGGCGACGCCCTCCTGCTCGGCGCCTACGTGCCGGGCCGCTCGTGGCTGCACCGCGCGCCGACCGGAGCCAAACTCGGCGGGCTCGCGCTGTTCGGGATCGGGCTCGCCCTCGTCCCGGGTCGGGTGGGCTGGGTCGCGGGCTCGCTCGCGTTCGGCGCCGTCGTCGTCGTGGCGCTCTCGGCCCGACTCCCCCTCGGACTCGCCTTCCGGGCGCTTCGGGCGCTGCTGGTGCTGGGCCTCGCCGTCGCCGTCTACCAGGTGTGGCGCTCGGGCTGGCAGGTGGCCCTCGGGGTGCTCACCACGCTCGTGGCCCTGGTCCTGGCCGGGCTCGTGGTGACGATGACCACGCCGATGGACTCGATCATCGAGGTGGTGGTGCGCGCGTCGCGGCCCCTGCGTCGCTTCGGGCTCAACCCGGAGTGGGTGGGCCTCGCGTTCGCGCTCACGCTGCGCGGCATCCCGGCGCTGGTCGAGATCGTCACCGAGGCCCGGGACGCAGCGCGGGCCCGAGGGCTGGATCGCGACCCGCGAGCGATCCTGGTCCCCGCCGTGATCCGAACGGTCGCGCGGGCGCGGACCACGGGCGAGGCGCTCGCGGCGCGGGGGCTGGCCGACTGACTGTTGCCGGCTTCGCGGTCGCGTTGCCTCCGGGCGGGTGGGAGGTGGGTGCGCGCGGGCAGCCATCCGCCGCTCGTTCCTCGCGGCTCCCGCCAGGCCCATCCGCGCCCGCGCGCACCCAC
>JARKOU010000258.1 GCA_029975645.1 Actinomycetales bacterium | reverse complement strand
CAACGGCGCCTCCGGGCCCACCACGACGAGCGTCGCGCCGAGGTCGCGGGCGAGGGCGACGACCGCGGCACCCGAGGTGACGTCGACCGGGTGGTTGGTGGCGATCGCGGCCGTGCCGGGGTTGCCGGGGGCGCAGTGGAGGGCGATCACGGAGGGATCGCGGGCCAGCGCAAGCGCCAGGGCGTGCTCGCGGCCGCCGTTGCCGATGACGAGGACGGTGCGTTCGGTCACGAGCGGCAGCCTATCCAGCCGGCGACCCACCCGTGAGGGCAGCCCGGCCGGCCTCGAGATCGCCGCGCCAGCGGCCGAGGAGCGCCCGGGCGCGGTCCAGGGCGGCCTGACGCTCGTCCAGGCGTTCGTCGAGACGGCCGAGGGCCTCGAGCCCGGCGTCGATGCGGGCCACGGGCGGGTCGTCGGGGTTCTTGACGGCCAGCAGGTCGCGGACCTCGGCGATGCCGAACCCGGCCGTCCGCAGGGCGGTGACCACAGCCAGAGCGGTGAGGTCGGGCTCGGTGTAGCGGCGGCGTCCGCCCGGATCGCGCGCGGGCGCGAGCAGCCCCTCCGCCTCGTAGTAGCGGACCGCCTCGACGCTCACGCCTGCGGCGCGGGCGACGGCGCCGATGCCGAGCGGGGGTGCGTCAGGTGCCATGAGAACAGCATGACGGCCACCACGGCCAAGCGGACCAGGTGGTGCCGGATCTCGAAGGGTTCCACGCCCGAGAGGCCGACGGCGAGCGGGGCGCCGACGGCCAAGGCCATGCCTCCGATCAGGACCGCGCGATCGCGGCGGACGAGCCCGAGGAGCAGGACGGCAGCCGCGGCCGCGAAGAGCGCCGCGATCCACCAGGCTTGGGCGCCCACGGCAACGGCGAGGGCGAGTTGCAGGGCCGCAAGGGCCGCGACGAGGAGGTCGGTCACGAGGGTGAGTGGCTTCATGACCACGACGCTAGGATCTGAAGCGCACTGCAGGTCAAGTGGGCGGCCACACCGGTTCCACAGGACGACCTGCTACACCTTGGAGACATGCTCACCGACCTCTGGGGCCGCGCCACCGCCACCCAGCCGCCCCTCACGGGGGAGGTCAGCCTGCTCCTCGGCGCCCTCGCGCTCGTGATCGCGTGGACGCCGTGGGGGTTCCGGGTCGTCCGGCACCTCGTGACGCTCACCCACGAAGCCGGGCACGCGCTGGTCGCCTTGTTGGCCGGGCGCCGGCTCACCGCGATCCAGTTGCATTCCGACAGCTCCGGGGTCACGGTGTCCCACGGACGCCCCCGCGGGCTCGGCATGGTGGCCACCGTGTTTGCCGGCTATCCCGTGCCCGCCCTCGTCGGCGTCGCGGGCGCGTGGCTGCTCGGCGCCGGGCACGCGGCCGGGATGCTGTGGGCCCTCGTCGCGACGTGCGCCCTGATGCTCCTGCTCATCCGCAACTGGTACGGACTCTGGGTCGTCCTCGTGACCGGCGTGGGCGTGGGCCTCCTGTCGTGGTTCGCCTCCGGGCCCGTCCTCACCGGGGTCGCCTACCTGCTGGTCTGGCTCCTCCTGCTGGCCGCGCCGCGCTCACTCGTCAACCTCCACCGCGCCCGCCGCCGACGCGGCACCGGCACCAGCGATCCCGATCAACTCGGCCGCCTCACCTGGCTGCCGCCCTGGTTCTGGATCGGCACCTACTGGCTGCTGTGCGCCGCCGCCATCGGCGTGGGCGCGTGGCTGCTCGTCCCGTTGCCCGGGCTACCGGCGCTGCCTGGTTGATTCAGAGCTGACAGCTGCCCGTGCCGCCCGGCAGACGGTGCCGGTGCGCGGCCACCCGTCCATAGACCCACGCCGCCACCCGGCGGACGCCGGCGGCGTCCAGCAGGCGCCCGAAGGGCCTCAGGAACCACGGCCCGGAGCGCAGCGCCGCAGCGAAGGCGGCCGCCCCGTAGCGCACCTCGCCCGACGGCAGCACCGCCGGAAGCTCCCGTTCGGCGCGGGCGACGTCCACGCCGAGAGCATCCAGATCGGAAGCCTGCAGCGGCGCGACGCGCAGCCAACGCCCGAGCCACGTGGCC
>JARKOU010000255.1 GCA_029975645.1 Actinomycetales bacterium | reverse complement strand
TCCCCCGAACACCCCCGCTTTCGGCGGGGGGAACGCCAGGCCGCCTAGAATCGACGTCGTGCTCTCCCGCCTGGACCTTCGTGGCCGCACCCTGTCCGCCCGCGCGCTCGTCGAGGCGATGCCCCGCGCGGAACTCGATGTCGAGGCCGCCGTCGGTCACGTCGCGCCGCTGATCGAGGATGTCCGGACGAGAGGCGCCGCGGCGCTGCGGGACCTCGCCGAGCGGTTCGACGGCGTCCGGCCCGCCGCCGTCCGCGTCCCGGCCGGCGCCCTGGCCGAGGCGTTGGCCGTCCTCGACCCGACCGTACGCGCGGCCCTTGCCGAGTCCGCGGAGCGTGCGCGACGCGGTCACCGCGCGCAGATGCCCGCCGAGGTGACCACGCAGATCGTGCCCGGCGGCACCGTGCGCCAGCGCTGGGTTCCCGTGCGCCGCGTGGGTCTCTACGTCCCGGGCGGGCTCGCGGTCTACCCCTCGAGCGTGGTCATGAACGTGGTCGCCGCCCAGGTGGCGGGGGTCGAGTCGCTCGCCGTCGCCAGCCCGCCGCGCAAGGAGCGCGGTGGCCTGCCCGACCCCACGATCCTCGCCGCGTGCGCGCTGCTCGGGGTGGACGAGGTCTACGCCGTCGGCGGCGCCCAGGCCATCGCGATGTTCGCCTATGGCGCCGCGGGGTCCGAGCCGGTCGACGGTGACGTGCTGTGCGAACCGGTCGACGTCATCACGGGCCCGGGGAACGTGTGGGTGGCGGCCGCGAAGCGCCAGGTGCGGGGGGTGGTCGGCATCGACGCCGAGGCCGGTCCCACGGAGATCGCCATCCTCGCCGACGAGACGGCCGACCCCGTCCACGTCGCGGCGGACCTCATCAGCCAGGCCGAGCACGACCCGCTCGCCGCGTCCGTCCTGGTCACCCCGTCCGTCGAACTCGCCGACGCGGTCGACGCCGAACTGGCGATCCGCGTCCCGCTCACCAAGCACGCGGAGCGAGTGGGCACAGCCCTGACCGGTCTGCAGTCGGGCACCGTCCTCGTCGACGACGTCGACCAGGGCGTCGCCGTGGTGGATGCCTACGCCGCCGAGCACCTCGAGATCCAGACCGCCGAGGCGCCCGCGGTCGCGGCCCGCATCCGCAACGCCGGCGCGATCTTCGTGGGTCCGTATGCCCCGGTCTCCCTCGGCGACTACATCGCCGGTTCCAACCACGTGCTCCCGACCGGCGGGTGCGCCCACTTCGCGGCGGGCCTCAACGTGATGAGCTTCATCAAGTCCGTCCAGGTCATCGAGTACACGGCCGAGGCGCTCGCGGACGTCGTCGCGCCACTCGTGGCCCTGGCCGACGCCGAGGACCTGCCGGCGCACGGCGAGGCCGTGCAAGCGCGTTTCGCCTGACGGCCCGACCGCCTGATGCCCAGACCGCCTGCTACCCACACCACCGGGTACCCAGATCGCCGGAAACCCTGACCGGCTGAACCTGACCGGCTGACCGACTCAGCGCTGCGCCAGGACGAACGGGAGCACGCGCGCGGCCCCGGTCTGTCGCAGCAGGCGCGCCGCGACGGTGAGCGTCCACCCGGAGTCGGCGTAGTCGTCCACGAGCAGGACGGTTCGCCCGGGCAGGCCGGCCCGTGCGGGTTCGCTCAGGTCGAGCCGCAGACGGCGCAGGACCCCCACGAGGCGGCCGGCGGAGTTGACGTCGTGCCGCCCGGGTGGGATCGCCGGGTCGGGGGTCACGGACCCGACCACTCGGACGGCGAGTCGTCGGGCGACGCCGCCGGCCAGGTGCTCCACGAGCGCGGGCCGTGTGGCCGATCCCACCACCACGACGCCGTCCACCCGTGGCGCCCCCTCCCCACCGGCAGCGAGCCAGTCGTCCAGCACCGCGAGCACCGGCGCGCGTAGGTGCTCGGGTAGCGGCCCGTCAGGGCTGCCGGGGGCTAGGAGGTCGCGTAGCGCCGCGCCCCAGCCCAGCGCGTCGAGCCTGGCGACTGCCCGCCCTGCCTCCGCCCGTTCGGCCTCGGCGATCCGCCCGGCCAGGTCGAGGCCCAACCGGTTCAGCCCCGCGGGCCACTGCACGCGCGGCGCGATCTCGACGCCCGGCCGGTCCAGGGTGGCCCGCACGGCGGCCAGCCCGGTGCCCGCGGGTGCGCCGGGAAGGTCCAGGCCGCCGCACCTGTCACACCGCCCGCAGCGCCAGCCCGGCTCGAGCAGCGGGTCGTCGAGGTCGGCCCGCAGGAAGGCCATCCGGCAGCCCGTGGTCCGCTCGTAGGCGAGCATCGCCTGCTGCTCGGCGCGCCGCGCCTCCTCCACGCGGGCGTACCGATCGGCGTCGTACACCCATGGCAGGCCGGTGGCCTCCCAGCCGCCACGCACCCGACGCACGGCACCGTCGACGTCGAGCACCTTGAGCATCATCTCCAGCCGGGCCCGCCGCAGGTCCACCACCGTCTCCAGCGCCGGCGTGGACATGGTGCCGCCGGCGGCGAGCGCGGCGAGCACGGCGCGCACGTCGGACTCCCCGGGGAAGGCGAGGCTGCCGAAGTAGTCCCAGATCGCGCGGTCCTCCTCACCGGGGAGGAGGACGACGACGGCGCGGTCGACGGCGCGCCCGGCGCGACCCACCTGCTGGTAGTACGCGATCGGCGACGGCGGTGCGCCCAGGTGGATCACGAACGCGAGGTCCGGCTTGTCGAAGCCCATGCCGAGGGCGGACGTCGCCACCAGCGCGGTGAGCCGGTTGGCCTTGAGGTCCGCCTCGAGCGACTCCCGCTCCGCCGGCTCGGTGCGGCCGGTGTACGCGCGGGCGTCGTGCCCCGCGGCTCGCAGAGCCTCGGCCACCTCCTCCGCGGCGGCAACGGTGAGGCAGTAGACGATGCCGGAGCCGGAGCGCGCGAGGTCGGCGAGGTTCGCCGCGAGCCACGCCACCCGGCTCGCCTGGTCGGGCAGGCGGACGACGCCGAGGTGGAGCGACGGGCGGTCCAGGCCGCCACGCAGGACGAGCACGTCCTCGCCGTCGCGGGCGAGTTGCTCGGCGACGTCGGCCGTGACCCGGGCGTTCGCCGTCGCCGTGGTCGCCAGGACGCCGATGCCGGGCGGCAGGCCCGCGAGCAGGTCGCGGATGCGCCGGTAGTCCGGGCGGAAGTCGTGGCCCCAGTCGGAGATGCAGTGCGCCTCGTCCACCACCACGAGCCCGGCGTCCCGGGCCAGCCGCGGGAGCACCTCGTCGCGAAAGCCCGGGTTGTTCAGCCGCTCCGGCGAGCAGAGGAGCACGTCCACCTCGCCCGCGGCGATCGCCGCGTGCACCTCGTCCCACTCCGTGATGTTGGCCGAGTTGATCGTCACCGCACGGATCCCGGCGCGCGCCGCGGCCGCGATCTGGTCCCGCATGAGGGCGAGCAGCGGGGAGACGATGACGGTGGGACCCGATGCACGTGCCCGGAGCAGGGTGGTCGCGACGAAGTAGACGGCCGACTTCCCCCACCCCGTGCGCTGGACCACGAGGGTCCGTCTGCGCGCCACCACGAGCGCCTCGACGGCCGTCCACTGGTCCTCCCGCAGCGCCGCATCGGCCCGGCCGACGAGCGCCCGGAGCGCGGCCTCCGCCTCGGCCCGCAGGGCCCCGGCCGGTTCACCCGCCGCGACCGCGCGTCCCCTCGGGTCGGTGGCGGTCAGCGCCGCGGTGGTCGAGGCGGGCGTGGCAGGCGTGACATCGAACATGCGTGCGACGCTACTCCATCGCGGGCCCGCACGCAGCCCCGGGTGGGAACCTGTGGACAAACCCTCGGCCTTCCGATCGTCCACCCTCGCGGCCCGGCCGCCGCGAGGTCCTCGGACGGCCCACCCCGGCCGGGTCACTACGATCGGTGCGCGTGAGCGAATCCGCGCCCCCGACCCTCCCGCTGCGCCCCGACCTGCGCGGCGTGCACCCGTACGGCGCGCCGCAGCTGGACGTGCCCGTCCTGCTCAACGTCAACGAGAACCCGTACGCACCCACGCCGGACGTGGTGGCCGACATCGCCACCGCCGTCGCCGAGGCCGCCACAGGCCTCAACCGCTACCCCGACCGCGACTTCCCCGCCCTGCGCGCGGACCTCGCGGCGTACCTCGCCGCGGAGTCGGGCGCCGTCGGCCTCGCTGAGGCGAACCTCTGGGCCGCCAACGGCTCCAACGAGGTCATGCTCCACGTGCTCCAGGCGTTCGGCGGGCCGGGGCGCACGGCCCTGTCCTTCGCCCCCACGTACTCGATGTACCCGGAGTACGCCCGGGACACGTTCACCGGGTGGTTCACCGGCCGCCGCGAGGCGGACTTCACCCTGGATCCCGAGCACGCGCGCGCCACCATCGCCCGGCACCGCCCGTCGGTCATCTTCCTCGCCAGCCCCAACAACCCCACGGGCACGGCGCTGCCGCTGAGCACGGTTGAGGCCGTTCTCGACGCCGCCCGCGGGGTAGGCCCCGACGGCGCAGACGCCGTCGTCGTGGTGGACGAGGCGTACGCCGAGTTCCGGCGCGAGGGCACGTCGAGCGCGTTGGCGCTGCTGCCGGACAACCCGCACCTCGCGGTCACGCGGACGATGTCCAAGGCCTTCGCCCTCGCGGGCGCTCGTGTGGGCTACCTGGCCGCGGCGCCCGCCCTGGTGGACGCGCTGCGCGTGGTCCGCCTGCCCTACCACCTCTCGGCGGTGACCCAGGCGGTCGCGCGCGCGGCCCTGCGCCACGCTCCCTCGCTCCTGGCGCAGGTCGCGGCCCTGCGGGCCGAGCGCGACGCCACGGTCGCGTGGCTGCGGGAGCGCAACCTCCGCGTGCCGGACTCGGACGCGAACTTCGCCCTGTTCGGCGTGTTCGACGACCGCACCGCGGTGTGGCAGGGTCTCCTCGACCGGGGTGTGCTCATCCGCGCCACGGGGCCGGATGGATGGCTGCGCGTGTCGATCGGCACGCCGGGCGAGATGGCCGCCTTCCGGGCGGCTCTGGAGGAGGTGCTGGGCTGGTGAGCGGACGCACCGCGCGCATCACGCGGACCACGTCGGAGTCCTCGGTCGAGGTGGAGCTGGACCTCGACGGCACGGGAGTGACCCGGATCTCGACGTCGGTCCCGTTCTACGACCACATGCTCACGGCGCTCGGCAAGCACTCCCTCATCGACCTCACGGTGACGGCCACCGGGGACACCCACATCGACGTCCACCACACGGTGGAGGACGTCGCCATCTGCATCGGCGAGGCGCTGCGCCAGGCGCTCGGGGACAAGCGCGGCATCTCCCGCTTCGGTGACGCGTTCGTCCCGCTGGACGAGGCGCTCGCGCACGCCGTCGTCGACATCTCCGGGCGCCCGTACCTGGTGCACTCGGGGGAGCCAGCCGGACAGGAGTACCACCTCATCGGGGGCCACTTCACCGGCTCGCTCACCCGGCACGTGCTCGAGTCCATCGCGCACCACGCGGGCATCTGCCTGCACGTGCGCGTGCTCGCGGGCCGGGACCCGCACCACATCGTGGAGGCGCAGTTCAAGGCGCTGGCGCGCGCGTTGCGGGCCGCCGTCGAGCCCGACCCGCGCGTCGTCGGCGTGCCGTCCACCAAGGGCGCCCTGTAGCCGTGATCACCCTCGCCCTCGTCCTGACCCCGGTTGCCTCCGCGCCGGCGCTCGCCGGCCTGCTCGGCCTCGGCGGGATCGACGTCGACGTGGTCCCCACCTCGCGCGGCGCCGTCGCCGTGCGGGCGGTCGGACGGCCCGAACCGCAGGTGCCCGACGACGCCTCCGCCCTCGCTGAGGGCGGCGCGCTGGCCGCGGCGAGCGGCGCGGCGGAGAGTCCCGAGGCGGCCGACGGCGCGTGGGACATCGCCGAGTTGTTCGACGACGGCGTCCCGGCCGAGGCCCGCGACCTCGCCGCGGCCATCTCCCGGCTGACGAGGCTCGGCGTGGTGCTCCTGACCGCGCGCCTGACGGAGAACTCCGGCCCCGAGACGGGGCTGTCGGGGACCGTGCACGCGCAGCGCTACGAGGCGGGGGAGGCAGGCGAGGAGATCCCCGGCGGGCTGGTGCTCGCGGGGGCCGATGACGTGGTCGAGGACCTGCTCCTGGGTCGCGTGGGCGTCACCGACGTCAAGGGCCACGTCAACTCGCGCCAGGCGACGGGCGGGCGCACGGGCCGCTGGTTCGGCAAGGGCGTGCGCAAGCCCCGACCCTGACCCGTCCCCCGGTCAGGGAGCCTCGGCCGCCCAGGCGGGGGCGAGGCGGACGACGTCGCCTACCACCGTGACCGCGGGCGGGCGCACACCCAGCTCGGTGGCCCGCGCCGCGATCGTCGCGAGGGTGCCCACCGTGACGCGCTGCCGCGGGCCGAAGCCGTCCTCGACCACCGCCACCGGCGTGGCCGCCGGCCGCCCGGTGGCCACGAGCGCGGCGCACGTCTCGCTCAGGCGGCTCACGCCCATGAGCAGCACCACGGTGTGGTCGGTCCCGCCCGGGATGCTCCCGACGTCGTCGTGCGCCGTCAGCACGGTGAACCCGCGCGCGAGCCCGCGATGCGTCACGGGGATCCCGGCCGCCGCCGGCACGGCGATCGCGCTGGTCACCCCCGGCACCACGGCCACCGGGACGCCCGCGGCCCGGCAGGCTTCGGCCTCCTCGCCGCCCCGCCCGAACACGTACGGGTCGCCGCCCTTGAGCCGCACCACCCGGCGCCCGGCCAGGGCGTGCTCCACGAGCAGGGCGTTGATCGCGTCCTGGGGCACGGGGTGGTGATCCGGCGTCTTGCCGACGTCGATCACGAGGAGGTCCTCGGGCAGGTCGGCCAGGAGGGCGCGCGGCGCCAGCCGGTCGACGACGACGACGTCGGCCTCCGCGAGGAGCCGTCGCCCGAGCGTGGTGATCAGCCCGGGGTCGCCCGGCCCGCCGCCGACGAGCGCGACGGATCCGAGACCGGAGCCCTCGCCCCGGTTCCCGTCCCCGGGTGCGTCGGTCCGTCCGTCCCCACCGACCGCCCGGCGTTGCCGTCGCAGGGGCAGGTCGCCCGCCTCGATCGCCGCGGCGACGCCGTCGCGCAGGTTCGCGGCACGCCGGGGGTCGCGCCCGGCCGTCACGGCGACGAGCACGTCGTCCACCCGGGCGACGGCCGGCACCCATGCGCTCGCGCGCTCGGGGTCGCCGCCCTTGACGCACCACGTCTGCCGGGCCTCGGCGTCGGCGAGCACCCGGTCGTCCACGGCCGGGACGCCGGTTGCGGTGACCACGAGCCAGGCGCCGTCGAGGTCGCCGTCGGCGTACCCGCGCGGGTGCCAGGTGAGGCGACCGGCGTCGGCGGCCTCCACGATCGCCGCCTCCGACTCGGGGGCGACCACCACGACGACGGCGCCCGCCTCGAGCAGGGCGAGCGCCCGGCGCGTGGCGACGTGCCCGCCGCCGACCACGAGCACGCGCCGCCCGGCGACGCGCAGAGTCAGGGGGAAGGTGGGGGCCGGCGTCATGGCGACCATGGTCCCGCCTAGCGGGACGTCTCCGGGCGCAGCCCGCGCAGCCGCAGCAGGCGGCGCTCGAGCGGCGCGAAGAACGCCAGCTCGATCAGGATGCCGACGGCGAGGATGAGCAGGATCGCCGCGAAGACGATGCTCATGGCCTGGAGCTCGCGGCCCTGCTGGAGCAGCGAGCCGAGGCCGAAGCCGATCGTGCCGCCGACGGCGATGATCTCGGCGGCCATGAGGGAGCGCCAGGAGAACGCCCAGCCCTGGCGCAGGCCGGCGAGATAGGCGGGCAGGGCAGCGGGCAGGATCACCCAGCGCACCATCTGGATCGGCCCGGCGCCGAGCACGCGCCCCACGCCCCGGAAGAGCGGCGGCACGTGGTCCACGCCCGCCACGAGGCCATTGATCACCGACGGGACGGCCCCCATGAGGATGACGAAGTAGACCGTGGCGTCCGAGAGCCCGAACCAGATGATCGCGGCCGGCACCCACGCGACCGAGGGGAGCACCTGAAGACCCGTGATGATCGGCCCGAACGCGGTGCGCACCCACGCCACGCGGGCCACGAGGAACCCCAGCGGCGTGCCGATGAGCACGGCGACCACGAACCCGATGAGACCGCGCTCGAGGCTCGTGAGGATGGCCACCTGGACGTCGCCGCGCTGCCACATGAGGCCGAAGGCGCGGGCGACGTCGGCCGGGCCGGGCAGCACGTACGTGGGCTTGAGGTCGAGCCAGACCACCACCTGCCAGATCGCGAGGAAGACGCCGACGGCGAGCAGCGGCCCGAGGACGGCGCGCCCCCGCCACCGGCCGCGCGCCGCGGTGGACTTCTCGGTCTGGAGGGCGTCGAGGCCGGCCTCGAGCTCGCGGGTGTCGGAGGCTGCGGGCGCCGTCGTGGTGCCCCCCCGGACGGCACCCCCAGGGGTGGTGGCGTCAGTGGGCATGGCGGCGGATCTCCTGGCGGAGGTGGTCGGTGATCTCGACGGACAGGCGGGAGACGTCGGGGGCTTCGATGCGGCGTTCGCCGCTGACCTGGACGTGCCATTCGCGGACGATGCGGCCGGGGCGGGAGGACATGAGCAGGACGCGTTGGCCGAGGCGGACGGCTTCGCGGACGTTGTGGGTGACGAAGACGACGGTGCGGTGGGTCTCGGCCCAGATGCGGTCGAGTTCGTCGTGGAGGAGGTCGCGGGTGATGGCGTCGAGGGCGGCGAAGGGTTCGTCCATGAGCAGGACGGGGCGGTCTTGGGCCAGGGAGCGGGCCATGGCCACGCGTTGGCGCATGCCGCCGGAGAGCTCGTGGACGCGTTTGTCGCCGGCGCCGGACAGGCGGACCAGGTCGAGCAGGGCGTTGGCACGGTCGCGACGTTCGGCGCGGGGGACGCCGCGCAGGCGCAGGGCGAGTTCGACGTTGGCGCGGGCGGTGAGCCAGGGGAAGAGGGCGGGTTCCTGGAACATCAGGGCGGCGCCCGGCCCGGCGACGGTGATGGTGCCCGACGTCGGTGCCTCCAGTCCGGCGATGAGGTTGAGCAGCGTGGACTTGCCGCACCCGGAGGCGCCGAGGAGGCAGACGAACTCCCCTGGCGCGATCGCCAGGTCGATCCCCTCCAGGATCGTCGGACCGGCCTGCCCGAACCGCTTGGACACCCCCGCCAGGCGAACCGCGGCCGGCCCGGGCGAAGCGCCGCGACCCGCGGGTGCCGTGGCGGCCGCGTCCTGCGCCGCACCGACCGTCGTCGTCATCTCCGGTCCCTCCGTTCCGCCCACGCCGGTCATTCCTCGCCGAGCCCGGCCGCGTCCACCGGCTCCCGCCCTCGCTCGGTGAGCACGGAGTTGAGAAGGCGCAGGTCGTAGATCCCGGCGAGCGAGCCGTCGGGAGCCGTTCCCGCGCGGACGCCGTCGGCCAGGAGGTCGTCGAGCGCCTCGGCCAGCGGATCGGCCGTGAACGACACCCCGCTCAGCGCGCGGTCCAGCACGTCGTCGCTCAGCGGCTTCCCCGTCAACGCGTCGATCTGCGCGTTCACCACGTCGCCCACCTCCTCGGGGTGGGCCGTGATCCAGTCGATCGAGTCGACGGTCGCGCTCACCAGGGCCCGTACCGTCTCCGGGTGCGCGGCCAGGAAGCGGCTCGAGACGATGAGCACGGTGGTCGGGAACTCTCCGTCCGGCCACAGGTCCCGCTCGTCCACCAGCACGTGCGCGCCCTCCTCGAGCACCAGGCGAGAGGCCCACGGCTCCGGAACCCAGGCGCCGTCGATCGTCCCGTCCCGGAAGAGCTGGAGCGTGACCGCGTTCTCGGTGGGGGTGATCCGCACCTCGCCGTCGCCGCGCAAGGTGGCCTCGAGGCCGTTCTCGGCGAGCCAGGTGCGAAGCGCGACGTCCTGGGTGCCGCCGAGTTGCGGCGTGGCGAGCGTCGCCCCCACCAGGTCCGCGGGCGCCTCGATCCCCGGGCGGACCACGAGCTGCGCGCCGCCCGAGGTGGACCCCGCGACGATCCGCAGCGCCTCGCCGTCGGAGGCCAGGAACCCGTTGATCGCCGGGTTGGGGCCCACGAACGCGGCGTCGATCGCCCCGGCGTTGAGCGCCTCGATCGCGGCGGGCCCGGCGGAGAACACCTGGGTGGACAGGGTGGTCTCGCCCAGGGCTGCCTCGAACGTCCCGCTCGCGACGCCAACGAGCGCCGGCGCGTGCGTCACGGCGGGGAAGTAGCCGAGGCGCACTTCCTCGGCCGGTCCGACGTCGGTGACGCCCTCCGCACTCGTGACGGCCGGCGCGCACCCGGCGAGCGCGCTCACGATCGCCGCGAGGACGACCGCGAGGGCGCGCCGCCAGCTGAACGCGGACCTCGGAGGCATGGGTGGGACCGACTCAGATCGCGTACTGCAGCGGGCGCTGCTCGGGGTGGCGGGCCTCGGCGAGCGCGTCGCCGACCATGCCCGCGGCCAGCGTGCGCCCGTCGTGCGGGTCGATGAGGAGGAAGGACCCGGTACGCCGCGACGTCGCGTAGTGCTCGGCCACCACTGGGGAGGCCAGGCGCACCTCCACCCGGCCGATGTCGTTGAGACCGAGCGACTCGGCGGGCACCAGCTCGGCGGCGTCCAGGTCGAGGCGCCCGACGACGTCGCGCACGATCGCCTGCACCGTGCGGGTGGTGTGCTTGAGCAGCAGGCGGGCGCCCGGACGCAGCTCGCGCTCCGCGAGCCAGCACACCGTCCCTTCGATCTCCTGCGTGGGCAGCGGGGCGTCCTCGATGGCGGCGACGAGGTCGCCGCGGGCCACGTCCACGTCGTCGGCCAGGCGCAGCGTCACCGACTGCGGGGCGAAGGCCTCGGTCAGCTCGCCGTCTGCGGTGTCGATGCCGGCAACCGTGGTGGTGCGGCCCGAGGGCAGCACCACCACCGGGTCACCGACGCGGACGACGCCGGAGGCCACCTGGCCGGCGTAGCCGCGGTAGTCCACGTAGCGCGGGTCGCGCGCCGCGCCCTGCGGGCGGATCACCACCTGGACCGGGAAGCGGAACGCCTCCGCCGAGGGGTCGTCCGCCGTCGGCAGGTCCTCGAGGAGCTCGAGCAGGCTCGGCCCGTCGTAGAAGGGCGTCCGCTCGGAGCGGTCCACCACGTTGTCCCCGAGCAGGGCGGAGACCGGGATGGTCCGCACGTCGGGCAGGCCCAGGGCTACTGCCGCGTCCGCGACCTGGGCCGCCACGCGGTCGAACACCGCGCCGTCGAAGCTCACCAGGTCGATCTTGTTGACCGCCACGATCACGTGCGCCACCCGCAGCAGCGAGGCGACGGCGAGGTGCCGCCGCGTCTGCTCGAGCAGCCCCTTGCGGGCGTCGACGAGGAGGACGACGGCGTCCGCGGTGCTCGCGCCCGTCACCGTGTTGCGGGTGTACTGCACGTGCCCTGGGCAGTCGGCGAGGATAAACGAGCGCCGCGCGGTCGCGAAGTACCGGTAGGCGACGTCGATCGTGATGCCCTGCTCGCGCTCGGCCCGCAGGCCGTCCGTGAGGAGGGCGAGGTCGGCGCTCTCGAGGCCGCGGTCGCGCGAGACGCGCTCGACGGCGGCCAACTGGTCCGTGAGCACGCTCTTGCTGTCGTAGAGGAGGCGGCCCACGAGCGTGGACTTGCCGTCGTCCACCGAGCCGGCGGTCGCCAGGCGCAGCAGGGTCGCGGTCTCGGCGCGCGAGGCGGTGGCGGGAGCGCCCATCAGAAGTACCCCTCCTTCTTGCGGTCTTCCATGGCGGCCTCGGAGAGGCGGTCGTCGGCGCGGGTGGCGCCACGCTCGGTCAGGCGGGTGGCAGAGACCTCGCGCACCACGTCGGCCACCGTCCGTGCGTCGCTCTCGACGGCGCCCGTGCAAGAGGCGTCGCCCACGGTCCGGTAGCGCACGGTCCGGACGTGGACTGCCTCGCCCTCTCGCGGGCGGGAGTAGGGCGTGTCGGCCAGCAGCATCCCGTCCCGGACGTACACGGCCCGGTCATGGGCGTAGTACAGGGACGGCAACTCGATGCCCTCGGTCTCGATGTACTGCCAGACGTCCAACTCGGTCCAGTTGCTCAGCGGGAACGCGCGCACGTGCTCCCCGGGCCGGTGGCGGCCGTTGTAGAGGTTCCACAGCTCCGGGCGCTGGTTGCGGGGGTCCCACTGCCCGAACTCGTCCCGCAGGCTCAGTACGCGCTCCTTGGCGCGCGCCTTCTCCTCGTCCCGCCGGCCGCCGCCGAACACGGCGTCGAAGCGGCCCTCTGCGATCGCGTCGAGCAGGGGCTGGGTCTGCAGCGGGTTGCGGGTGCCGTCCGCCCGCTCGCGCAGGCGGCCGTCGTCGATGTAGTCCTGCACCCGGGCCACCACCAGCCGCAGGCCCAGGCGCTCGACCGTTTCGTCCCGGTAGGCGAGGACCTCGGGGAAGTTGTGCCCGGTGTCGACGTGGAGCACGGGGAACGGCACCGGTGCGGGCCAGAACGCCTTGGCGGCGAGGTGGAGCATGACCACGGAGTCCTTGCCGCCGCTGAAGAGCAGCACCGGCCGTTCGAACTCCGCCACCACCTCGCGGATGATGTGGATGGCCTCGCTCTCGAGCGCCTGCAACTGGGTGAGCCGGCGCTGCCCGGCCGTGCCGGGCGCCGTCGTCGTCTGGGCGCTCACGTCCGCCTCTCTGGTGCCCGTGCGGGCGTCGGTACCGGTGTGGTCGGTGATCGTCACCGGGTTGGTGATCGTCACAGGTGGATCCCGCACTCGACCTTGGAGAAGCCGGACCAGCGACCCGAGCGCAGGTCCTCGCCGGGGGCGACGCGGCGCGTGCAGGGCGCGCAGCCGATCGAGGGGTAGCCGTCCTCCAGCAGCGGGTTGACCAGGACGCCGTGCGTGTGGGCGTAGTCGACCAACTCGTCGAACGTCCACGCCGCCAGCGGGTTGATCTTGACCAGGCTGTGTGTGTGGTCCCAGCCCACCAGCGGCGTGTCGGTGCGCGTGGGCGACTCCTCGCGGCGCACCCCGGTCACCCAGGCCTCGTAGCCGATCAGCTGTTCGGCGAGCGGCTCCACCTTGCGCATCCGGCAGCAGGCCGTGGGGTCGTGGGAGAAGAGGTCCTTGCCATAGCGCTCGTCCTGCTCCGCCACGGTGAGCAGCGGCTTGACGTCCACGATGCGCACCGGGAGCGTGACCTCGACGGCGTCCCGGGTCCCGATCGTCTCGGGGAAGTGGTAGCCGGTGTCGAGGAAGAGCACGTCCACGCCGGGCACGAACCGGGAGACCAGGTGCGGGAGCACGGCGTCGGCCATGCTGCACGCCACGGCCATCTGCGTGCCGAACTCCTCGGCAGCCCAGGCGAGTACCTCCTCCGCGCTCGCGCGGGCCAGGCGCGGAGCGGCGCGTTCGACGACGTCGCGCAGGTCCTCGCTGCTGCGCCGCGCCCGCCGCGCGCCGGTGATGTCCGTGCTCATCGCAGGGCTCCTTCCTCGGCGCGGTGCGCCCAGGTCGCGAAGGTCTCGCCGGCGGCGCGCTCGGCGAGGTAGCGCCGCACCACGCGCTCGACGTAGTCGGGCAGGTCCTCGGCGGTCACCTTGAGGCCGCGGACCGTCCGGCCGAGGCCGGGGTCCTCGCGGTCGCGTGAGGCCAGCCCCCCGCCCAGGTGCACCTGGAAGCCGGGCCGCTGGACGCCGTCGTCGTCCGTCACCAACTGGCCCTTCAGCCCGATGTCCGCCGTCTGGATTCGGGCGCAGGAGTTGGGGCAGCCGTTGACGTGCAGGGTGATGGGCGTGTCGATCGCGACGCCGGCGAGGCGGCGCTCGAGGTCGTCGATGGCGCTCGCGGCGGTGGCCTTGGTCTCGACGATCGCCAACTTGCAGTACTCGATGCCGGTGCAGGCGATCGTGTGGCGGCGGAACGGGCTGGGCTGGCTGGAGAGCCCCAGGTCCGCGAGGTTGGCCACGACCGTGCTCACCTGGTCCGGCGGCACGTCCAGCACCAGCAGCTTCTGGTGCGGGGTGAGGCGCACCCGGTCGGAGCCGGCGCGTTCGGCGAGGTCCGCGACGCCCTCCAGCACGGCGCCCGAGATCCGCCCCACCGTGGGAGCGGCACCCACGTAGAAGAGGCCGTCCTTCTGGGCGTGCACGCCCACGTGGTCGCCGGGGGCCGACGGCGGGGGCGGCGGTGGGCCGTCCGTGAGGGAGCGGTGCAGGTACTCGGCCTCGAGCACCGCGCGGAACTTCTCCGCGCCCCAGTCCGCCACCAGGTACTTCAACCGCGCCCGGTTGCGCAGGCGGCGGTAGCCGTAGTCGCGGAAGATGCCGACGACGCCGGCCCACACCTCGGGCACCTCCTCCTGCGTCACGAACGCGCCGAGCCGGAGGGCGAGGTGGGCGCTGGTGGACAGGCCGCCGCCCACCCAGACGTCGTAGCCGGGGCCGAGGTCCGGGTGGACCACCCCGACGAACGAGACGTCGTTGATCTCGTGGACCACGTCCTGGCTCGGGTGGCCGGTGATCGCTGTCTTGAACTTGCGGGGCAGGTTCGCGAACTGGGGGTCGCCGATGTAGCGACTCGTGATCGCGGTGATGGCGGGGGTGCAGTCGAGGATCTCGTCGGCCGCGATCCCGGCCACCGGGCTGCCGAGGATCACGCGCGGGGTGTCGCCGCAGGCCTCCGTGGTGGACAGGCCCACCGCCTCGAGCCGGCGCCAGATCTCCGGGACGTCCTCCACGCGCACCCAGTGCAGCTGGATGTTCTGGCGGTCCGTGATGTCCGCGGTGCCGCGGGCGAAGTCGCGCGAGACGCCGGCGATCACGCGCACCTGCTCGGTGGTCAGGGCCCCGCCGTCCACTCGCACCCGGAGCATGAAGTAGCGGTCCTCGAGCTCGTGCGGCTCGAGCGTGGCGGTCTTGCCGCCGTCGATCCCGGGCTTGCGCTGCGTGTAGAGGCCCCACCAGCGGAACCGGCCGTGCAGGTCGTCGCCGGGGATCGAGTCGAAGCCCTCGCGCGCGTAGACCTCCTCGATCCGGGCGCGGACGTTGAGGCCGCCGTCGGCCTGCTTGAACTCTTCGTTGTGGTTCAGCGGCGTGGTTCCGTCCACCGCCCACTGGCCGTTGCTGCGCGCGGCGCCGGGTCGGGT
>JARKOU010000244.1 GCA_029975645.1 Actinomycetales bacterium | reverse complement strand
CCCCGACGCCCCCAACCATCCCGAACGACCACGGCCCCCGAAGCCCCAGCCCACGGCCACCGAACCCCGACCGACTCGCCCACACCCCCAGGCGGCCCCTTCTTCAGCAGTTTCCTAGCCCCTCCGAACTGCTGGGAGCCGACACGGGAGCCGTCACCGGTGCAGCCGAGCGGACGATGGCGGACCCGGGCGACCCCCGGAAGGGCGGCTGACCTGCCCCCGTCGACGTGCGGATCAGGAGGAGGTTGGGGGGTGGAGTCCTGCCGGGGCGCGGGTCTGAGCAGGGCAAACATCCTGGCGTGCCAGATACGTGCCAGATTCACCCCGCGCCTTGGCGACATCCGTCCGGACGACGTATGCCCTGCTCAACGGCCGGTGACCCCCACGCCGCACCGTTCAGTGTCGCGAAACGATGCCGCACTCCCCGGGGCCCCGCGCGGATCCTTCACCGTGGCCAGGACCACAAGAAGGCTGTCGGGGACGCCATCCATGTCCTGGGCGGCGGCCGGCGCGTGGCGGGCCATGGACGAGATGCGCGAAGATGCGGACACGGGCGCGGCACCAGCTTCCCGATCATGATGGCGTAAGAACCTCCATGATCAGCAGCGGTGCCGCGCCCGCTCCGCTTACGCCCTAACCGGCGTGTCGCTGCCCGACACGCCGTTAATCGCGACGTTGCCGAGGCCCTGGGGCGCCCCTGCCCACGCCGTCTGCGCTTCATCGCTGAAGAAAGTTGCAGGATGGTCCGCTGAACCCGGTGCGAGGCGGAGAGGCGTGTGGGACGCTTCACCATCCTTCAGCGCCGCTGTCCAGCGGCGCGGTGCCCTTTGGAGCAGCCACATGAGCAGAGTCGCTCGTCGCCGTGCCCTCGCGCTCGCCACCACGGCGGGTCTCGCGATCGGGCTGACCGCCACCACCGTTGCCGCCGATCCGGCGGACCGCACCGTCACGCTCGTCGGCTCGTTGCAGAGCGAGATCGGGTGCGCCGGCGACTGGCTGCCCGCCTGTGATGCATCCGAGCTCGACTGGTCCGAGGGGACCAGGTACACGGGACGGTTCTCGCTCCCCGAGGGCTCCTACGAGTTCAAGGTGACCATCAACGGGGGGTGGGCGGAGAACTACGGCGCCGGCGGAGTCCTCGGTGGACCGAACCTCCCGCTGGTCATCGCCGGCCCGGCCACCCTCGATTTCACTTACGACGACGCCACGCACGTGGTGACCGTGGCGCCCACCGACCTGCCGGCCGACTCGGTCAACGACACGGACCGCGCCCTCGCCGGTGACTCGCTGCGGACTCCGCTCACCCGCGAGCGGTTCTACTTCGTGATGACGGACCGGTTCGCGAACGCCGACCCAAGCAACGACGAGGGCGGCTTCACCGGCGACCGGCTCGCCACCGGGTTCGACCCCACCGACTGGGGCTTCTTCCACGGCGGTGACCTGCGCGGTCTCATCGAGAACCTCGACTACATCGAGGGCCTCGGCACCACGGCGATCTGGCTCACCCCGTCCTTCGCCAACAAGCCGGTCCAGGGCGAGGGCGAGAACGCCTCCGCGGGCTACCACGGCTACTGGGTGACGGACTTCACCCGGATCGACCCGCACCTCGGCACCAACGAGGAGATGAAGCAGCTCATCGACGCGGCGCACTCGCGCGGGATGAAGGTCTTCTTCGACATCATCACCAACCACACCGCAGACGTCATCTCGTACGAGGAGGGGCAGTCCTCCTACGTCTCGAAGACGGCCGAGCCGTATCGCGACGCCGACGGGAACCCGTTCGACGACGTCGACTACGTCAATTCCCCGGACTTCCCCGCGCTCGACCCGGCGGTGTCCTTCCCCTACACGCCAGTGGTCGCCCCGGAGGAGGCGGACGCCAAGACCCCGGCCTGGCTCAACGACGTCACGCTCTACCACAACCGTGGTGACTCGACCTTCGCCGGGGAGTCCTCCACGTACGGCGACTTCGTGGGGCTGGATGACCTCTTCACCGAGCACCCGACCGTCCAGCAGGGCATGCAGGAGATCTACAAGACCTGGGTGGACCTCGGCATCGACGGATTCCGCATCGACACGGTCAAGCACGTCAACCTGGGCTTCTGGCAGGAGTTCTCCCCCGCGCTGATGAACCACGCGTCGTCCATCGGCAACGAGGACTTCTTCATGTTCGGCGAGGTCTACGACGGCAACCCCGCGTATCTCAGCACATTCAGCACCGCCGGACGGCTTCCCGCGACGCTCGACTTCGGCTTCCAGGGACAGGCAGTCGCGGTGACGAACGGCGCGGCGACACAGGCCCTCGCCGACCTGTTCGCCGCCGACGACTACTACACCGACGCCGACTCCAACGCCTACGACTCGCCCACGTTCCTGGGCAACCACGACATGGGCCGCGTCGGGTACTTCTTGGGCGGCGACCTCGCCAAGGCGCGCTTCGCCCACGAACTCATGTACACGCTGCGCGGGCAGCCGGTGGTCTACTACGGCGACGAGCAGGGGTTCACCGGAACGGGCGGAGACAAGGCCGCACGCCAGGACATGTTCGCCAGCCAGGTGGACGAGTACAACGCCGAACCCGTCATGGGCGGCACGCCGGGCAGCGCGGACCGCTACAACACATCCGCACCGTTGTACGAGGACATCAGCGCCCTCGCCGCGTTGCGGGCGGAGCACCCCGCGCTGGCCGACGGCGCGCAGGTCGCCCGGTACTCGAGTGACGCGGCGGGCATCTTCGCGGTGAGCCGGATCGACGCCGCGGCGAACCGTGAGTACCTCGTGGTGGCCAACAACGCGGGGACGCCGATGACGGCCGCCTTCGACACCTTCACCAACAACGGGCGCTTCCAGAGCATCTACGGCGGTGGCTCCGCGGTGCGCGCCGACCAGCAGGGCGCCGTGACGGTCCAGGTGCCGGCGATGAGCGTGCGGGTGTTCCGCGCGGACCGCGCGATGAGCGCCGTCTCGGGTGCGCCGTCGGCGGGCTTCGTCTCACCGCAGATGGGCGATGCCGTCGCCGGCCGCGCGGAGGTCCGGGTCGCGGCGCCCGACGACGAGTTCGCCCAGGCGACGCTGGCCTACCGGGTGGTCGGGACGTCGGAATGGCTGATGCTCGGCACGGACGACAACGCCCCGTATCGGGTGTTCCACGACGTGAGCGGCCTGGCCAAGGGCACGCTCGTGGAGTATCGGGCCGTGGTCGAGGACTCGACCGGGAAGATGGCGGCCCGCTCGTCCTTCGGCATCGTCGGCGACCCGCCGCCGCCCCCCGCCGGCCCCGGCGTCGACGACGTCGAGCAGCCGTCCGCCGTGTCCGTTCCCGGCAACCTGAACTCCGAGATGGGCTGCGGAGGCGACTGGGACCCGGCGTGCGCCGAGGCACAGCTCACCCTCGACACCAACGACAACATCTGGAAGCGCACGTTCAACCTCCCCGCCGGCGACTACCAGTACAAGGCGGCGATCAACGGCAACTGGGACGAGAACTACGGCACGGGCGGGGTCCGCAACGGCGGCAACGTCGAGATCACCGTGCCGGCGGGCGGTGCGTCCGTCACCTTCTGGTACGACCACCGCACTCACTGGGTGACGTCGTCGCTGGAGAACCGGTTGGTGGTCGCCGTCGGCGACTTCCAGTCCGAGATGGGCTGCGCGGCGGACTGGGACCCCGCGTGTATGCGGTCCTGGCTCCAGGACCCGGACGGAGACGGCGTCTTCACCCTCGCGACGGTGCAGGTCCCTGCCGGCTCGTACGCCTTCAAGGTCGCCCTCGATGGCACGTGGGACGAGTCCTACGGCGCCGGTGGCGGCGGGGACAACGTCCCCTTCACGGTCCCGGTCGACGGCTCGGTGACGACGTTCGGGTGGGCCTCGGCCACGAAGGTTCCCTCGGTCGGCGTCGCACCACCGCCGGCTCGGCCGGACCTCGCGGTCGCGGACGCCTACTGGCTCAACTCTCGGACTATCGCCTACCCGATCTCCCGGGTTCCGTCGGGCTGGGAGCCGAGTTGGCTGCGCTACCGGTTGCACTGGGGTGACGCTCTTGCCGTCAACGAGACGTCCCTCGGCGGCTCCTCGGTGGGACTGGCCCTGACCAGCGACGCCCCGGACGGCTACCTCGCACTGCGGATTCCGAGTTGGGCCTCCGGGGGCCGGGCCACCTTCCCGCACGCCGCGATCGGCGTCTACTCGGACGGTGGTGACCTCCTCGACGCCACGTCGGTGCGGGCCCCGTAGGTAGATCGGGGCTCGGACCGCAAGCTCCGGTCCTGGTGCGGAGACCCGCGCGCGCCGGGCGCGCGCGCCGG
>JARKOU010000177.1 GCA_029975645.1 Actinomycetales bacterium | reverse complement strand
TCCGGATCGGCCCGTCAGGTGCAGGACCAGCGCGACCACGAGGGCGATGCCGAGTGCCACGGCCACCTTGTGCCAGCTGGTGTCCAGCGTCGCGAGGAACAACATGGACGCCGTGTCGAGCATCGCGCCCCAGTTGCCCAGTTCGTTGCGGGCGCCCAGCGCCGCCTCACACGCGATCAGGACAGGGGGCAGCAGCCACAGGACGCCGAGGCTCCAGAACCAGCTCCACCGGTCGCCGCGGCGGAAGCCCGCCCAGCCGAGCGCCCCACCCACGACGACCGCCGGAAGCCACGCCATGACGACGCCCAGCGGGCCGGGACCCTGCCCGACATGGACGAACGGCGTCGCCCAGGCTCCCAACCAGGCGGCGAACGGCACCGTGGCGAGGGCCAGGCCGAAGGCCACGCGGCCGCGGCGCCGCGAAGCGGTGAGGGCATGGACGGTCAGCGCCACCAGCCACGTGAGCAGGGCACCCGCTAGGAGGGCGCCGACGTAGAGATGCGCCCGGGGATCGGCCGTGTCGTCGAGCAGTCCGTGCCCCTCGGCGACCACCCAGAAGCTCTGGCCGATGGCCAGCAGCTGGACCGCGCTGAGCCCCACGGCACCGCCGATGAGGGGACGCCGCGCCCCGTCCGTACCCTTGCGCAGGACGCGGACGGCCAGGCCCCCGAGGGCCGCTCCCGTGATGAGCAGGGCGACGATCGTCGTCGTCGCGTACTGGCTGACCGGGAGCAGGACGAGGGGCATGTCGTCCGGTCCGGCCGCCCGGGTCCACAAGTTCTGGACCGGCAAGCGAGCGCCCGACGCCAGCCACGGTGCGAGGCCGATCAACCCCGCCACCGCAGCGACGGCGGCCGCGATCGCCGGCGAGAGCGGCTGCCGTGCGTCCATCAGGCCCCCGCGTAGTAGGCGGTCAGGGCGTCCGCGAGCCACGCCAGGTCGTCGACGCCTGCGAGCTCCCGCACCGAGTGCATGCTCAGCAGCGGGACCCCTACGTCGCACATGACCACCCCGAGTCGCTCGGCCGTCATCGGGCCGATCGTCGAGCCGCAGGGCACCGCGTTGTTCGAGACGAAATCCTGCGTCGGGACGCCGGTCGCCGCGCAGGCGCGCCGCCACAGGGCCGAGGAGGCGGCGTCCGAGGGGTAGCGGAGGTTCGCGTTGTGCTTGAGCAGTGGGCCGGAGTTGAGGAGGGGCCGGTGGTCGGGGTCGTGCAGGTGCGGGTAGTTGGGGTGGATCGCGTGGCCGGCGTCGGAGCTGATGCACGAGCTGCGGGCGAGCAGGCGGTGCCAGCCGTCGCCCGTGACGCCGAGCACGCCGGCCAAGCGGCACATCACCTGCTCCAGGAGCGGCCCGGCGGCGCCGGAGCGGGACGACGAACCCACCTCCTCGTGGTCGAAGCAGGCCAGGACGGTGATGTCGTCGCCCTCATCGGCGGCGAGCAGCGCGGTGAGGCCGGCGTGCACCGACGAGAGGTTGTCGAGGCGGGACGAGGCGAAGAACTCCCCCGTCGGGCCGAACACGGCGGGCGCCTCGGTCGGGTAGCAGATGAGGTCGTGGCCGGCGATGTCGTCGGCGTCCAGGCCCGCCTCGGCGGCGACCAGCTCGAGCAGGTCGAGGTCGGGGCGTCCGACGGCGAAGATGGGCTTGAGGTGAGCCTGCCGGTCGAGCGCGAGCTTCTCGTTGACGGACCGGTCGAGGTGCGGCGCGACCTGCGGCACCCGCAGCCACGCGGGCGTCGCGACAAGGCGCTGCTCGCCGCCGGTCGTGACGAGGCGGCCCGCGACGCCGAGCTCGCGGTCGAGCCACTGGTTGGGCAGCGGCCCGCCGTACACCTCCACGGCCGCCTGCTGGTAGCCGAAGCCGGACGCCGTCGGCGCCGGCTTGAGCTTCAGGGCCGGCGAGTCGGTGTGCGCGCCGACGATGCGGAAGCCGGTGGCGGCGGCGTCCACCCCGGAGGGGACGTGCCACGCGACGAGCGCTCCGTCGCGAACCACGTAGCCGCCGCGGGGTTCGTCGGCGAAGGCGTCCTGCTCTGCCTGGGCGGTGAAACCGGCGGCGTCCAAGCGCCGGGCCACCTCGGCGGCGGCGTGGAACGACGAGGGCGAGGCGGTGATGAAGGCTGCGAGGTCGTCGGCGTGGGCTCGGACATCCATGACACCCATCCTGCCCCAGTTGTAGGGTCACGCCGTGGATGTGACGCCCCTCTCTCCTGCCGATGCGGACGCCGCCGTGGCCTTGTGGGAGGCGTGCGGCCTCACCCGCCCCTGGAACGATCCGCGCGCCGACTACGCCCGCGCCCTCGCGGGACCCTCGTCGACGGTGCTCGGCGCCTTCGGGGGCGAGCAGCTCGTGGGCACCGTCATGGTCGGGGGCGACGGTCATCGCGGCTGGGTGTACTACCTCGCCGTCGACCCGCAGCGACGCGGGCGTGGCATCGGCCGC
>JARKOU010000223.1 GCA_029975645.1 Actinomycetales bacterium | reverse complement strand
TCGGCGCGCTGCGTCGAGGCGAGGGCGTTCACCTGCGCGATGAGGGAGTCCAGGGTGATGGTGACGGTCAGGTGGGGGCGTTGCCCGCCGGAGGAGGTCGCGGCGAGGCCGTGGTCCAGGACGAGGCGGGCCATGTCGCCCAGCGCGGCGCCCATCCGCTGCTCCACCGTGCGGGGGTCGTCGGCGGCGGGGATCCCGGCCACGGCGCGCAGGGCGGTGTCGAACGCGGCGCCGTCCACCGCCGTCATGAACCCGGTGATGGCGACGCCGTCGTCCCGCTCGGACAGCACGCACGAGGTTTTCGCGGTGGCGGTGCGGTGGCCGCGTTCGTCCGCGTCCGGGTCGATCTTGGCGGCCCAGCGTTTGATCTCGCGGGTGAACTCCTCCACCCCCTGCTCGGCGGCCCGCGCCAACAAGAAGCCGGCGTTCGTCTGCGGGTCGGTCGAGGTGAGGGCGTCCCGGCGGGCGGTCGTGGTCGGGCCGAGGCGGGTGAGGACGTCGGCGTGCTCCAACGACACCCCACCGGTGCTGACCGCGCCGGCCAGGCCCGGCACCGCCTCGTTCTGCAGGGTCTGAGCGAGGCGGGTCTGGCGTTTCGCCCCGGCGCGCGAGCCCCGGGTGGTGCGGGTGAGGTAGTCCTCGAAGTCCCGGGCCGAGCGCCCGTCCGGGGTGGTGGCCCACCGCCCGTCCGCCTGCACCCGGCCCAGCACCCCGGCCGCGACCACCCCCAGGGTGTTCACCGCCCGGGTCAGCACCCCGTGCACCCGGGAGGCGTCCGGCTCCACCAGATCCGCCACCGGGCACGCCACCAGGCGCGCGACGAGCCCGTCCAGCTCCTGCGCCATCGCCGTGATCGACTCGCCCCCAGGAGCAGGAGCAGGAGCAGGAGCAGGAGCAGGAGCAGGGACCGGGACGGGAACCGCGGCAGGAGCAGGAGCAGTGACCGGGACGGGATCGGGGGCCGCGAGCGCGGCCGGCGGCCGCACCGACACGGTCCCGCCCGCACGGGACCCCGCGGCATCGGCCGTCCCGGACGGCGCCCCAGGCGCAACCGGGCCGGTCCCGACCGCGCCGCCCCGCGTCACCGGACCGTCCCCGAGCCGCGCGCCACCCCGCCCGCCCGGGGGCGTCTCGGCGTCGCCGGCTACCCTGCCACCCACCCCGCACACCCCCGCTCGAGCCCGTGACCAGCACCATCACCTGACTCGAACGAGTGTACGCAACCCCACTGACATCCACGCAACCCCACCACAACACCTGTGGACAACCCCACGGGGAGTGTCTCGCCGGTGGTGATCACCTCTGCGTTTGCGGGCGTCCGGTACCGCCGCGACGCCCGTTTTCGCAGATGTGATCACGGGCACCGAGCAGCAGCGAACCAGCCGCGGGTGGCCTCACAGCCCCGGGTGGCCTCCCAGCCGCCGCCAGGCTCAGGGACGACGGCGCCCCGGGAGACCCGGAAGCGCCACCGCGAGCCCCGCCACCGCGAGTCCGATCGCGAGGCTCTGCTGCCCGATCCGGCGGGCGCGGGCGGCGTCGAGTGCGCGGTCGGCGTCGTCGGTCACCTTCTGCTGGCCTCCGAGCGCTCCGAAGTTGTAGACCCCGGCCGAGCCGTACCCCGCGCAGAAATGCGACCGCGCCTGGATGTACCCCGACGCGGCGCCCGCGGCCGGAATTGCTACGAGCAGTCGCGCGATGCGCGGTGCGCGGGTCGCGAGGAGGAGGCCGAGCAGGCCCGCGGCCGCTGCCGCGGCGAGGTGGCCGGATCGCCGTCGGAACGCGATGTCCGCGGGGCCGATGTTGCAGACGCCGGGCTGGTACTGACCTGCTGCGGTGGTGTCGTCGACGGCGAGGGGAGCGGGGGCCGAGGGGAAGGGAAAGGTGCTCATGTCGGTGATGGTAAGCAGACGGCCGGGGGGCGGAGGAAGGACGACGGCGCCCCTCGCCTGCGCGTACGCGCTGGGCAAGAGCGGGGTGGAGGGCGTCCCCCAGTGCGGCGCCCCTCGGCTGCGCGTACGCGCTCACACGAGGAGGCGCTCACACGCGTGCGCGCTCACGCGAACCCGTACTCCTCCGACTGTTCAAACATCTCGCCTGATGGTCACCGGGAAGCCCGCGGTGCCGGCTGCTGTTGTGCGTCCCGTGAAGAAGATCGGATTCCTGTCCTTCGGCCATTGGTCTCCCTCGCCCCACTCGCAGACGCGCTCGGCGTCGGATGCGATGCTGCAGGCACTCGAACTCGCCGTGGCGGCCGAGGAGGTGGGTGCCGACGGCGCGTTCTACCGTGTGCACCACTTCGCTCGGCAACTCGCCTCGCCGTTCCCGCTGCTCGCCGCCGTCGGAGCGCGGACGAGCCGGATCGAGATCGGCACCGGCGTGATCGACATGCGGTACGAGAACCCGCTCTACATGGCCGAGGACGCCGGCGCGGCGGACCTCCTCGCAGGCGGGCGGCTGCAACTCGGGATCAGCCGCGGGTCACCGGAGCAGGTGATCGAGGGGTACCGCTACTTCGGGTACGTCCCGCCGGAGGGGTCGGACCACGCCGCGATGGCCCGCCAGCACGCCGAGGTGTTCCTCCAGGTCATCGAGGGCCTCGGATTCGCCGAGCCGAACCCCCGCCCGATGTTCCCGAACCCGCCGGGGCTGCTGCGAATCGAGCCGCACTCGCCCGGGCTGCGGCAACGGATCTGGTGGGGCGCCGGCACGCGTGCCACCGCCGAGTGGGCCGCCGAGAAGGGCATGAACCTCATGAGCTCGACGCTCCTCACCGAGGACACCGGTGTTCCGTTCCACCGCCTCCAGGCCGAGCAGATCGAGCGGTTCCGGGCCGCGTGGAAAGCTGCCGGGCACGACTGGGAGCCGCGCGTGTCCGTCAGCCGCAGCGTCTTCCCGCTGGTCAGCGACCTTGACCGGGCGTACTTCGGCCGCGAGACCGGGGGGCGGGACTCGGTGGGCTACCTCGACGGCGGCAACGCGCGTTTCGGCAAGACGTACGCAGGGGAGCCGGACCGGTTGATCGAGGAACTCGCCGAGGACGAGGCGATCGCCGCCGCCGACACGCTCCTGCTCACCGTTCCCAACCAACTCGGCGTCGACTACAACGCGCACCTTCTCGAGAGCGTGGTGAAGCACGTCGCGCCGGGGCTGGGGTGGCGGTAGGTCCACCGCCGCAGGTTGCGAACATGCGGGCAGGTGGCGAACTCCGGACGTTCGCGGGCTGCCCACATGTTCGCGACGTGCCGTCGCTGGAGACCGCGCGCGGCGCGAAACGCCAGTGGCGGATCTCATACGCGGCGACGGCGGCGCCCGCGAAGGATCGGGCGATCAAGGACCTACCGTGGAGACGTCGGCCCGGCCCTCGCCGGAGCCGGGTACTTCGTGATCCGGGGGTAATCGATGGGTGCACCGCGACGGCCGTTGGGGGCGGGCGTCGTCACGCTGATGGTGATCGACGCCGTGCTCGTGGTGACGTTGGCGTTCATGCTCGGCCAGGCCGGTTACCTCAGCGGCGGCACGGGCGGTTCCGGTGGTTCGACGGCGACCGCGAGTTCGACGCCGACGCCGACCGCCGAGCCGGTGATCTTCGCCTCGCCGACCCGGAACATCGCCTGCTCCATCACCCCGGACGCGGCGAACTGCCAGATCGCGCAGTACATGTACGCGACGCCCACCCTCGAGGGCTGCACCGGCGACGTCGGCCACGAGATCGAGGTCACGCCCGACGGCGCGCACTGGGTCTGCCGCACCGGCTCGCCGCCGCCTACGCCGGGTCCGGAGGTCGCGAACCTCGACTGGGGCGACAGCATCACCGCCTACGGCTACACGTGCGTCAGCGAGCACGACGGCGTCACCTGCACGCATGACGCCTCGGGCGGGTCGTTCCACCTGGCCCGGCGCGAGGTGACCCTCGCCTGAGGTGACCCCCACCTGAGGCGGCGGTCGGCCGCGGGGCGGGACGCCGTCGGCCGCGCCGTCGTCTGGAGCGCCCGACGCGCGGTGTGCGCGCCGGTCAGGGACTCTCGGCCTGCGCGACGGCGTCGGACAGGAAGGCGCCGAGCGCCTCCTCGTACCGCTCCGGATCGCGGTTGTAGGACCCGACGTGCTCGCCGGCGTCCGTCTCGACGTAGGTGGTGGGCAGGCCCGCGACGTCGCGCGCGGCGACGAGGTCGCGGGTGGCACCGACCGGGACGGTGCGGTCTCCGGTCCCGTGGAACGCAAGCACCGGCACGCCGATGCGGGCCAGGGTGTCGCTGGTGTCCGCCGCCTCGAGGTCGAGGCCGAAGCGCAGTTCCGACACCCGGAAAGCGGTCCACGTGAGCGCCGGGGGCAGCGGCACTGAGGTGCCGGGGATCGTGCGCTGCGACGCGCCGTAGGCGAAGGTGCGTTCGACGTCGGCGTTCTGGGAATCGAGCACGACGGCGACGGCGGCGTCGGTGTTCGCACTGTGGTCGAACCAGGCGCCGATCAGCGCGGCACCGGTGCTCGAGCCGACGAGCACGAGGTCGGTCGCGCCCCGGTCCAGCGCGTACGCCACGGCGGCGTCAAGGTCTGCCCACTCGGTGGTGCCATAGCCGTACCTGCCGGAGGGGTCGATCGGCTGGTCTCGGTCGCCGCGATAGGTGATCACCAGGGCAGGCAGGCCCTGGGAGTGCACGGTGCGGAGGGTGCGGAGCATCTCGTCCCGGTCGGCGCCCTTGCCATGCACGAGGATCGCCCAGCGACGGGCCCGGTCCGCGGCCGTCGCGTCGCCGTCGGGAGCGCCGTCGAGCGCGCCGTCGGCCGGCACGAACCAGGCGTCCTGCGTGCCGAGCGGCGTCGGGATATCGACCGGTTGCCAGTCGAGGCCGAGGATCTCGTCGGGCGTGTCGCCGAACAGGTACTTGTCGACGTCGGCGAGGTCGCCCGCTTCCGGGGGTGCGCCGTCGAGCAGCGTGAACGTGCGGGTGACCCGTTCGCCGTCGTCCGCGCGCACGTCGGTCAGGGTGCCGTCGCCGCCCTCCCAGCGCAGACCCCACGTCCCGGGGGCGCTCACCTCGGCGGACGCGTCGGGCCCGGTAGCGAGCGTGACGGTGTCCGGGGTGACGGCGAGGACCTCGACGTCGAACGTCGGCCCGGCGGGGGGCGGGCTCACGCGCAGCGCGTCGTCGTACAGGACGTCGCTGAAGTACCAAGCCGCGGCGAGCCAGCCGAGGGTGACGACGAGGACGAGGGCGACGACGGCGCGCAGCAGGTGCCGCCGACGGCGTCGGGGCTTGCCCTCAGCGGCGACGGTGGCTGGGCGCGCGTCGACGTCCGGTGCTGCGCTCACGGGAGGGCTCCACTCTGCCGGGCGGGCGTGATGCGACCCCGCCGGCCGGACGGGGATGGGAGGTCATGATCCCAGGTGCGGGACCGCGCTCCGGCCCGCCTTCGCGTTCGTGGTGGCGCACCGACGTCCGTCGCCCGGAGACCGGGCCACCCAGTGGGTCAGGCAAGCTCCGCCCGGTCGAACTCCTGGAGGCGTCGCGCCGGGTATCCGGGTCGTGAGAGTTGCGTCAGCGAGCGAAGCGCTCGGGGACGATGACGCCGTCGGCGAGGAGTCGGTCGAGCAGGTGTGGGACGCCCCGCGAGACGGCGTCCCACACGATTGCCTTGTCGACAAACAGGTAGTCGTGCGCCAACCGGTTGCGCATCCCACGCACGGCGCCCGCACCGTCCGGGATCGCCGCCCCGAGGACGGCGTCGGGGGTGCGGCGCTCGAGCGCCTCGGCAAGGTTGATCACGACGGCCTGTGCCGCGAGGTAGTTCGTCTCGTCGGTCGGGTCCAAGAAGGTCTCGCGGCCACGACCGGTGATCGTGGCCGCCCAGCGCTGGAGGCGACGGAACTCGGCGGTCAGGTTCTCGGCGTCGCGCTGGGCGCGTTCGGCAGTGGTGGCAGGGTCGGGGCGTGAGCGGGGACGACGGGTGAACCGGTCGCCTCGCACGCCGTCCGGACCGTCGGCGCCGGTCATAGCGGCACGGCCTCGCGGTCGACGCCGACGGCGCGGGCCTCGTCTGCGGTGAGGACGTCCACCGGGAACCCGAGGATCCGCTCGGCATCGGCCGCGAACCCCAGCAGGGCGAACAGTCCTGCGTCCGGCTCGGGCGTGACGACGAGGTCCACGTCCGACGACGCGTCATCGGTCCCCGCCACGACCGAACCGAACGCGCGCACCGCGCGGAGGTGCCGGGCTCGCGCGGCATCGAGCACGGCGTCCGCGTAGCGCTCGAGCGGCAGCGAGGGGCGGAGGCCGGCCGCGCGCAGGAGCCGGTCGAACAGGTCGGCCGACGCGGCACGCCTCCCGGATTCCACCGCCGACACGACCGATTGGGTGGTTCCCGCCGCGCGCGCCAGCTCCGCCTGCGTCATCCCGGCGTCCAGCCGCGCCGCGCGCACGAGTTCGGGCGCATCGGACAACGGGTAGCGGAACACCCCGTCACGCTATCGCACGATGCGATAACGGCGGGATGGGAGTCCTCCGATGGCTGCCGTTGGGGGCCTCGCCATGCCCCTGGAAGCGGCTGCTTCTGACCAGGGCGTGGGCAGAATCTGGGGCACGGAGCGTTCCGACGCCGATATGACGACGGCCCCCGGTCCTGCGTTTCCGCAGGCGGGGGCCGTTCGTGCTGGTGGGCGATACTGGGTTCGAACCAGTGACCTCTTCCGTGTCAAGGAAGCGCGCTACCACTGCGCCAATCGCCCGAACGATGCGAGGTGGAGACGGGATTCGAACCCGTGTAGACGGCTTTGCAGGCCGCTGCCTCGCCTCTCGGCCACTCCACCCTGAGGCTTCAGGACCCACCCTGGGTGGTGGTGGAGCCTTTCGAGCGGACGACGGGATTCGAACCCGCGACCCTCACCTTGGCAAGGTGATGCTCTACCAACTGAGCCACGTCCGCGTGCACTGCACCGGGTCTCCCCGGCTCATCAGCGCCTCGCAGACTTTAGCCGAGGGATCGGGCCGAGTCCAAACCCACGGCTACGGTGGTGCGCATGTCGGAGGGGCGTGCGTGGTTCCGGGGGTGGCGCGCCCGGGGCGTGTCCGCGTACGCCGACCTGCGCTCCCATCCCGAGGCCCTCGCCACCGGCGGGTGGTGGGCGGTGGTCGCCGAGTTCGAGGGCACGGTGCACGCCTGGCGCTTCGACGACGTCGAACGAGTGCCCGACGGCGCCCTCCCCGTGCCCGACGGCGCAGGCGCCGGCCCCGCGGGACCTCCCTCGACGCTCTCGTGGCGCGGCCCGGCGACCGAGGCCTGGACGAGTTCCATGACGCGCGAGGCGTACTGCGCCGCCGTCGACGCGGTCCGCCGGGCCGTGAAGGAGGGCGAGGTCTACCAGGCGAACATCTGCCGGGTGCTGAGCGCGCCCCTCATGCCCGACGGCGACGGCCCTGGCGACGCCGACGCCGACGCCGAACCCTCCGCCGGCGCCCTGGCTGCCGTGCTCGCCGCCGGCAACCCCGCGCCCTATGCCGGCGGCATCCACGTCCCGATCGACGCCGCGGCCGCACACCCCGGCACCCCGCCCGTGTGGGTGGTGAGCGCCTCGCCGGAGCTGTCGCTCGCCGTCGACGGCGGATACGTCACCTCCCGCCCGATCAAGGGCACCGGACGCACGGCGGCGGACCTGCAGGAGAAGGATCGCGCCGAAAACCTCATGATCACCGACCTGGTCCGCAACGACCTCCAACGCGTGTGCCGCCCCGGAACGGTCGAGGTGACCCATCTCCTCGAGGTGGAGCACCACCCCGGCCTGGTGCACCTGGTCTCCACGGTCCGCGGGCGGCTGGCGGCAGAGGATCCCGTCGCGGTCTGGCGCGGCCTGATCGACGCCGCGCTCCCGGCCGGCTCGGTCTCGGGCGCGCCGAAGTCGAGCGCGCTGCGGCTCATCCGCCGGCTCGAGCCCGTGCGCCGCGGCCCCTACTGCGGGGGGATCGGCTGGATCGACGCGGACGCCGGGACGGCGGAACTGGCCGTCGGCATCCGGACGTTCTGGTGGCACGACGGCGTGCTGCGATTCGGCACGGGCGCGGGCATCACGTGGGGGAGCGACCCGGAGGCGGAATGGGCCGAGACCGAGTTGAAGGCAAGCCGACTCATCGCCCTCGCCTCGCGTGAGAAGGTGCACGAATGAGCACGATCGTGTGGTTCGACGGCGCACTCCGAGACCCCGAGACCCCCCTCGTCACCGTGCTGGACCACGGCTTCACCGTGGGTGACGGCGTGTTCGAGACGTGCGAGTTGCTGGACGGCCAGGTCTTCGCCCTCACCCGGCACCTGCGCCGGCTGGAGCGCTCGGCGTCCGGCCTGGGGCTCGGACTCCCGGACGACGGCGTGCTGCGCGGGGCCGTTGCCGAGGTCGCCGCGGCGTGGGGAAGCGCCCCCGGGCGACTGCGCATCACCGTGACGGCGGGCGCGGCGGCGCTCGGCTCCGATCGCGGGAGCGCCACGCCCACCCTCGTGGTGGCCGCGGCCGCGGCGCGCGCGCCCGGACCGATGCGGGTGCACATCGTGGAGTGGACGCGCAACGAGCGCAGCGCCGTCGCCGGTCTCAAGACGACGTCGTACGCCGAGAACGTGGTCGCCTTGGCCCGCGCGCACGCGCGCGGCGCGGACGAGGCGATCTTCGCCAACACCCGCGGGGAGTTGTGCGAGGGGAGCTTCTCCAACGTGTTCGTGGAGGCCGACGGCGAGGTCCGCACCCCGCCGCTGGACTCGGGGTGCCTCGCCGGGGTGACGCGCGAACTCGTCCTCGAATGGGCCCGGGAGGCGGGTCTGCCGGTGCGCGAGGTCGCGATGCCGCTGGGCGCGTTGCGCGAGGCGCGGCACGCCGCGATCACCTCCAGCCTCAAGGGCGTGGTCCCGGTGGTGGCGGTGGACGGCCGCCCACTCGAGCCGGGGCCGCTGACGGCGCGCCTGGCCGAGGTGTTCGACGCGCGGCGCACCCTCGCTGTCGACCCCTGATCCTGCCCGTCTCCCGTGCCCGAGCCTGTCTACGCGACGTCGCCGGTCCATAGGGATCGGGCGGCGGACGACGACGGCGCGGCGCCGGTTCGGCAATCGGGCGA
>JARKOU010000220.1 GCA_029975645.1 Actinomycetales bacterium | reverse complement strand
GCGTTCGCGCGGACCTGACGAGGACTTTCTGCCGAACGGGGGGTTCTTCGGGGAATGGGCGCCCATTCCCCGAAGAACCCCCCGTTCGGCAGAAAGTCCTCGTCAGGTCCGCGCGAACGCCGCGATGTCCTCCAGGAACTCCTGGCGGATCGCAGGTGTCACCGTCGGCCTGACCTGGCGCTGGGCGGCCAGGTAGTCGTCGGTGCTTGCCCCGGGCGTGCGCGTCGCGTGCCCGTGGACCACCTCGCGCTCGAACGCGGTCTGCGCCGCCACGCGGGCGGCGTACTCGATGTCGGCAGGCGTGAAGCCGTCGGTGGCGCCCACGAGGGCGTCGAGGTCCACGTCGCTCCGGCCGGAGACGTCCACGAAGCGCTTCCACAGCGCCCGGCGGGCCGAAGCGTCCGGCGGGCCAACCGGGATGAGGTAGTCGAACCGGCCGGGCCGCAGGAACGCGGAGTCGAGCGAGCGGACGGAGTTCGTCGCCGCGACGAGCAGACGGGTGTCCCGTTCCCGGAACGCCGGGATCAACTTGAGCAGCTCGTTCGTGACTCCGTGCACGGCGGAAGTCGGCACCCCCTCGCGGCGCGGCGCGATCTCCTCGACCTCGTCCATGAACAAGAGCACCCGTTCGAACTCGGCGATCTGGGCGAAGACCTCGCGCAAGGCATTCGCCAGCCCTCCGGCGTCGGCCGCGAGCCGAGACGGGAAGATCTCGACGAACGGCCAGCCGAGCCGCGACGCGATCCCGCGCGCGAAGGTGGTCTTCCCGGTCCCGGGCGGCCCGAACAGCACGATGGCGCGCGGCGGCATGACGCCGTGCGCCTGCGCGAGCTCGGGTTCGGCGAGCGGAAGGACCACGCGCCGCTCGATCAGCGTCTTCTCCGTCTCCATGCCGGAGATCCGGTCCCACAGCCCGGACGGCAGGACCCGTCCGCCGAGGGCCTCGAGGAGCGCCGTCTCCCCCGGTCCCACCGCCTGCACCTTCTCGAAGAACGCCATGGCGGGTCGCATGGTGAAGCCCGCACCCTCCAGGTCCTCCGCGACGTCCTGCTCCGGCGGCGCCACGAAGCCGATGCGCCGCGCTCCGCGTTCCACCGCGAGTCGCTCGAGCGCCGGGAGCAGCGCCGCCCGCAGGCCCTCACCCCGGTGCTCGGGCGCGACCGCGATCCGGACGATCCAGGCTCGTTCGCCGGTGACGATCGCGAGAGCGGCCCCGAGGATCTCGCCGCCCGAGACCGCCACGACGGCGGGCTCCCCCGATCGAAGCGCCCCGATGCACTCGGCGAGGCTGAAGACAGACCCGTAGCGATGCGGGCTGGTCGCATCCCAGAGCCGGACCACCGCCTCCATGTCGTCGTCCTGGTACTCCCGGACCAACCAGCTCATCTCGGCTCTCCCGTCGTTGGGTGTCGTCCACCGTAACGGCCATGCCCGCCGAACGGGAAGGGTGTGTCGACCGTCTCACTGGGCGGGTATCTCGGCCCCGTATCGGGGCTCCACCTGCGTCGACGCCTCGCCTCCCGCCGTCGACGGCGCCGCGCCGGGCCGCTCGCCCAGCCGTCTGGAGCCGTGGTCCTTTGTACGATTCCACAGCCGGCCCAGGCCGGACGCCAGGCGAGACCGCCCACCGACCGGAGGCCAGCACGCCGTGACCGAGATCTCCGCGCCGGCGCCGCGACAGCGTGGCGGCATCCGTGACGCCGCCCTCTGGCGTGCAGCGGACATCCGTGTCTTCGGCTCGGAGGCGTCCGCACCCCGCGCGAGGCGTCCCACGGACGTGGTCCTGCTCGCCGGCACGTCGATCACGATCGCCATCCTGACCCTGCTCGTCTCGGCTGGGGCCACGCCGGTCAACGATGCGGTGGCCGGCTTCATCGACGCCATCCCGGTGAACCTCGACTGGTTCTGGTCGCTCACGGTCGACGCCCTCCTGGTCTGGGCCGTGGTCTTCCTCGTGATCGCCGTCGTCGCACGGCACCGCCTGGCTCTCCAACAAGTGGTCGCCGGCATGCTCGCCCTCGGCGCCGCGCTGCTCGCGGGGAGCGCCGCAGGGGCGGACTGGACGGCGATGGTGGGCTCGGTCCTCGCGACGGCGCCGCCCGCGGTCTACCCGGGCATGAGGCTCGCCCTGGCAACCGCGCTGATCGTCACGACGTCGCCGCACCTCTCCCGGCCCCTGCGCCACTCGGGCCGGGCGATTCTCGCGGTCGGCGCGCTCGGGGTGATCGCCCTGGGGGTCACCAGTCCGCTCGGCGCGATCGCCGGCCTTGCCGTCGGGATGGCCGCGGGCTCCCTGACCAACCTCGTGTTCGGTTCACCGGGGGGACGGCTCTCCCTCTCCCAGGTCGGCGACGCCCTGGCCGACCTCGGCGTCACGGCGACCGACCTGCGCCACGCCGACCTGGCCCCGCGCGGGGTCGGCCTGGTCACCGGGCTCTCCGCAGCGGGGCGACCGCTCCTGGTCAAGGTCTATGGCCGGGACGCCTGGGACGGTCAGTTGATCTCCTCGATCTGGGCATCGTTGTGGTATCGCGACACGCTGCCGTCCACCCGGCTCAACCGACTCCAGCAGGTGGAGCACGAAGCGTTCGCCACACTCTTCGCCGAACGTGCCGGGGTCCCGGTCCTTCCGGTGGTCGCGGCGGGCCTGGCGACCGGACGTGACGCGCTCCTCGTGCTCGAGGACGACGCCGTCCCGCTCACCGAAGTGGTGCCGGAGCGGCTCGACGACGCGCTCCTCGCGCGCCTCTGGGCGGCCCTGACCGACCTGCACACCACCGGGATCGCGCACGGGCGGCTCACGCCGGACCGTCTCACGCTTCGTCCCGACGGCACCCCGGCACTCGCCGACTTCGGGGCGTCGGTCGTGGCGGCCAAGGACGTGGAGCTGCGCTCGGACAGCGCGGAGCTCCTGGTCACCACGGCGCTGCTGGTCGGCCCCGAGCGCGCCGTCCAGGCCGCCGCCCAGGCCATCGGACCGGACGGCCTGGGCGAGGTGCTGCCCCTCCTCCAGCCCGCTGCCCTCGAACCGTCGCTGCGTCGTGACGTGCGCGCCCAGGACTGGGACGTCGGTGACCTGCGTGCGCGCGCGGCCGCCGTGGTCGGCCGGGACCTGCCCGAGCTCGAGAAGGTGCGTCGCGTCTCGCTCGCCTCCCTCCTCCAGGTGGCGCTGGTGGTCCTCGTGGCCTGGGTGCTCATCTCGGCGATCAGCGGGATCGGGTTCGACACCCTGGTGGAGGAGTTCCGCTCCGCCCAGTTCGGCTGGCTGGTCGCCGCGATCCTCGCCGCGCCGCTCATCCAGGTGGCCCAGGCCTTCTCGACGATGGGCGCCTCGATCCGTCCCGTGCGGTTCGGCCCCTCGCTGGCTCTGCAGTTCGCCACGCAGTTCCTGGCGCTGGCGGTGCCGAGTTCCGCGGCACGCGTGGCGCTCGCCGTCCGGTTCTTCCAGAAGATGGGCGCGAACACCACCGAGGCCATGGCCGTGGGACTCATCGACAGCCTCTCCGGCTTCGTGATCCAGGCGATCATCATCATCGTCATGCTGATCTCGGGCGCCACGCCGATCACGGCCGCCCGCACGAGTGGCACCGGATTCAACGGCGCCGTCATCGTGCTCGTGGTGGTGCTCGCCCTCGTCGCGGTCATCGTCGCCCTCTCGATCCCCCGCGTCCGGCGTTACCTCAGGGCGCGCGCCGCCGACGGCAAGGCCGCCCTCTACGTGCTGCGCTCCCGCCGGAACGTGGTGCTGCTCTTCCTCGGCAACCTCGCGGCCCAGGCCATGTTCGCCGGCGTCCTCTGGCTCTCCCTCCTCGCCTTCGGCCAGCACGCCTCGTTCGCGCAGCTGCTCCTGGTGAACACCCTCGTCTCGCTCTTCGCCGGGTTGATGCCGGTGCCCGGCGGTATCGGGGTGACGGAGGCTGCCCTGACCGCCGGCCTCGTCGCGATCGGGATCCCCGATTCGGCCGCGATCTCGGCCGCCATCGTCTACCGCGTCGCGACGTACTACCTGCCGCCGCTCTACGGCGCCCCGGCGATGAGCTGGCTACGCAAGGGCAGCTACATCTAGGCCGGTGATCCCGGTTCGCCCGCAGCCCGCCACGCCTCGTAGGCGGCGACGGCGGTCGGCAGGGTGGGGTAGATCCGGTCCTCACCGATGCGTTCGGCCAGCCCGGCGGCGCGAAGGTCAGCGAGGAGTTCCTGCTTCACGCGCGCGAGGGCGACGACGACGCCCCGCTCCGCGAGTTCCCGCCGCAGGTCCTCCAGGGCGTCGAGCGCCGTGATGTCGACGTGGATGTTCGCCTCCGCGTTGAGGACGAACCATCGGACCCGGTCCTGCGAGTCCTCGGCCTCGTCGACGGCGTCGACGGCGCGGCGGTGGAAGTCGTCCGCGTTGGCGAAGAAGAGCGGGGAGTCGTAGCGGAAGATCACGAGGCCGGGGATCGTCCGCGAGCCGGGCCAGTCGTCGACGTCGTGCATCCCGGCCAATCCGGGCACCAGCCCGAGGACCGCGTAGTGCGGTCGGGCGACCCTCGCCAGGAGGACGACGGCGGAGATCGCGATCGCGAGCAGCAGCCCGCTGAGGATGTCCAGGACCAGCACGCCCGCCGTCGTGACCACGGCGATCGCGAGTTCCGAACGGCGGAAGGCCGCCAGGCGGCGGAACTCGGCGAGGTCCACCAGGCGGGTGGCCGCGTAGATCACCAGCGCACCGAGGGCGGCGAGCGGGAAGTTCTCCAGGACCGGCCCGACCACCAGGAGCACGGCCACCACACAGACCAAGGCGGCCAGCGAGTGGACCTGGGTGCGGCTGCCGGCGGCGTCGCCCAACGCTGTCCGGCTCGCGCTGCTGCTCACCGGGAAGCCCTGGCTGAGACCCGCGCCGACGTTGGCCACCCCGAGGGCGAGGAGCTCGGCGTTCGCGTCGATGGACTGGTGATGGCGCCGGGCAAAGGCCCGCGACGTGGTGATGGAGTCGCTGTAGCCCACGATGAGCACGCCGAGGGCCGGAAGGAGCAGGCTCTGGAGGTCCTGCGCCCCGACCGCCGGCCACTGCGGGCTCGGGAGCCCCGACGGCATCGGCCCGACCACCACGAGCCCGGCCGCCTGCAGGCCGAGCACGCTGACCGCGAGTGTCGCCAGCAGCACCGCGATCAGCGGACCCGGCGCCCGGGGGAACCGCCGCTGCACCAGGAAGAGGAATGCCAGAACGCCGGCCGCGAGCAGCACGGTGGGCCCGTTCACCTCGCCGAGTTGCCCGACGAGCGACGCCGCCTGCGCGAAGAAGGAATCGCCGTCGACGTCCACGCCCGTGACTTTGCCGACCTGGCTCATCACCATGAGCGCGGCCACGCCGGCGAGGTAGCCGACGAGGATCGGCCGCGAGAGCAGGTCGGCGACGAACCCGAGGCGCGCCGCCCACGCCAGCACGAAGTAGCCGCCGACGACGACAGCGAGCGCCGCGGCGAGCGCGGCATACCGCCCGGGGTCACCCGCCGCCAGGGGGGCGATGGTGGCGACGGTGAAGAGCGCCGTCGTCGACTCCGGGCCCACGGAGAGCTGCCGCGAGGAGCCGACGAACGCGTATGTCGCGAGCGGGACCAGGCTGGCCCACAGCCCGGTCACGGGGTCGAGCCCGGCCAGCGTCGCGTAGGCCATCACCTGGGGGACCAGATAGGCCGCGACCGTCACGCCCGCCACCAGGTCTCCCCGCAGCCACCCGCGGTCGTAGCGGCGCAGCACGGCCAGGCCCGGCAGGACCGCCTCCACCCGGCGGCTCCGGACGCCAAGGCGGGGCGCCGTCGTCGGCTCGCTCATCAGCGCCCAGGCTAGGGCCGGGGCGCGTCGATCCGCGGAGAACCGGTCAGCCGGTCCAGGGCAGCCCCAGGACCGAGGAGATGGTCCGGACCACGCCGTTCTCGGTGTTGGGGGGCGCGATGAACCGCGCGCGCTCGCGGAGCACCGGGTGCGCGTTGTCCATCGCGAAGGAGTACTCCGCGGCGTCCATCATCTCGAGGTCGTTGAGGAAGTCCCCGAACACCATGGTCTGCGCGGGCGTGATCCCGAGAGCCCGCTGGATCTGGCGGATGCCCTCGCCCTTGTTGGTGAGCAGGTTCATGACGTCCACCCAGTGCTCGCCGGAGACCACCACCTGCGCCTCGTCCCGGAAGGCGGCCAGTCCCGGCGCCGTCGAGTGCTCGGCCGAGACGAAGTCGTAGACGGCGACCTTGAGGACCGGGTCATCCGGGAGGTCGAGCAGGTCGTCGAGCACCGCGAGGCGCGCGTAGTAGTGGTCCACCTGGGCGCGGAACGGTGGGTCGGTGCGCTCGATGTAGGCCGACGCCTTGCCGCAGACCACCACGCCCACGTCGGCGCCGTCGGCCGCGAGGCGGCGGATGGCCGTGACGAGGCGGCGCACCAGGTCCCGCTCGAGCGTGTACGAACTGATCTCGCGATCGTTCTTGACCACGTACGAGCCGTTCTCCGCGATGAAGACCATCTCGTCGGCCACGTCGCCGAAGCGTTCACGCAGGTTGTAGTACTGCCGTCCGGAGGCGGGGCAGAAGAGGATCCCCCGCTGGAACAACTCGTCCACCAGCGGCCAGAAGTGGTCGTGGAGCTCCTTCTCGTCGTCCAGGAGGGTGCCGTCCATGTCGGCGGCGATGAGGCGGATGTCGGGCGTGGGCTCGAAGACGGGGAGAGAACCGGCGCCGTCCCAGGGACTGGTCACGCAGTCATCATCGCAGCGTGCTGCCGCCGGGGCGGCGGCTCAGGCGCACGATCGCCGGCCGGAGTGCCGGCGTCCGACGGCGGCAAAGCGGTCTCAGCCCAGCGGCCGGATCGCAGCCGCCGGCTTACGCGCCGCGACGATGGCCTTGATCCGGTCGAGATCAGCTGCGGACGTCGCGAGCGTCGGAGCGGCAGGCGCGGCCGGGCCGGTGAAGACGAAAGGCATGTCCACGCCAAGACCCACGCCGCGGGCGGCGAGGAAGTCGACCGGGTTCACCGGGGTCATCCCGTCGTTCTCGTTGACCTCGAAGTGCAGGTGGCAGCCGGTCGAGAGGCCCGCTCCGGAGGGGTCGATCCCGGCGTCCCCGCCGACGGCGGCGATCTGCTGCCCGGGCTCCACCACCTGGCCGTACTTCACCAGGACGCTCCCCGAGAGCAGGTGCCCGTAGCGGGTGACGATGCCGTTCCCGTTCGCGATGACCACCTGGTTGCCGGTACGCCCCTGGAAGGACCCCCCGACCCAGGCGACCACACCGCCGGCAGCCGCGTGCACGGGCGCTCCGCAGCGGGCCGCAATGTCCTGACCGGAGTGCAGGCTCACGACTCCGAAGATGGGATGGACGCGCATTCCGAAGCCCGAGGTGAGCCTGCCGACCGCCGGGTTGCTCCAGCCGAGGGTGCTCACGCCGACGGCGGTGGGCGGGGCGAGGACGGGGTATCCGAAGGAGCGCGCCGCCCCGGGCAACGCTGCGACGGCGGACGGGACGGGTGTGGTGGCGGTTGCGGCGACGGGCGCCGGCGCGACCGGCGCCGGACTCGGCGTGCTGGTCCCCGACGTCGCACCGGTCGGGTCGCTCGACGCGCCAGCGGTTGGCGTGCCGGTCGGGCCGGCCGGCGTGGTCGCTGGGTCGGTCGGGGTCTGGGTGGGTCCTGGTGCCGTCGTCCCGCCGTCGGTCGGCGTGGTCGCCGGATCGGTCGTCGTCGTGGTGTCCGGCGTGCTGCCGTTGCTCGTCGAGGTCGGTTCGGGCGTGGGCCCGCTCGGGCAGAGCGTCGGATCGCCGGTGCCGTCGGTCGGGCACGGGACGGGGTCCTCGGCGAATGCCGGGCCGACCAGGCCGAGCATGAGTGCCCCGGTGAGCGCCAGAACGGCGCCGCGCCGCGCCCTCGTCAGACTGGCCCACGATCCGGGAGCGTTGTGCGTGGTCACCGACGACGACGCCACTCGTCCAGACCTCACGCGGTACCTCGCTCCCGTCGCCCCCGGCGTCCGACCGCCCGGCGGCATCCCCGCACCAACGCCATGCGGCGCTGGGGGTCGCCACCGGCGGCGACGGTCGCCATTGTGGCGCACATCACGCCCGCCGGCCACACGAGTGACACCCACATGCCGATTCCTGGCTTCCTTCGACCACCTGGCGTCAGCCGACGGTCCGGACGGCGACCACCGGGAGGCGCCCTTCGAGCAGGGTCTCGAAACCCGGCTGCAGCGGCGTGCGCCACGTGGTGAGCTGGGCATCGGTTGCCTGCGGCGCGGCGATGTCCAGGACCGCGACATCGACCGGGGCCACGACGACGACCGGTTGATCACTCCCCAGCCGCACGCCGCGCGACGCGAGGAAGGCGAGCGGATCCACCGGGCTGGCGCCGTTGGCGAGGTTCACCTCGAAGTGCAGGTGGCAGCCCGTGGAGTTGCCGGCGCCGAGCGGATCGAGCGCCCGGTCGCCGCCGACGCTCGCGATCCGCTGCCCCGCCTGGACCGTGTCGCCCTGCCGGACGAGCACCGTTCCGGTGAGCAGGTGCCCGTACCGCGTCAGGACGCCGTCGCCGTGGGCGATCACCACTTGGTTCCCCGTCCGGCCTTGCAGCGCGCCGCCCGCCCACACGACCTCACCGCTCGCCGCGGCGTACACCGGGGACCCGCACCGCGCGGCGATGTCCTGTCCGGCGTGCGTGCCGGCCGCGCCCAGCACCGGGTGGATCCGGGGGCCGAAGGCCGAGGTCAGCCGTCCGATCGTGGGATTCGTCCAGCCGCTGATCGCCACGGCGACGGACGAGGGCGCCGGCACCGTCGGCAACGTCGGGGCTGCCGTCGACGTCGGGCTCACGGCCGGCAGGCTCGGTAGCGCTGGCAAGGTCTCCAGCACCGGGACGTCGTCGCCGGTGCCCTGGCCATCGAGGACCGAGAGATCGTCGCCGGTGCCCTGGCTATCCGGGACCTCGCTCGCGGTCCCGGTCGTCGGGGCCGACGACGGCGCCGGCTGTGCCTCGGCCGTTGTCGGACCGGACGTCGTGCTCGCCGAGGCGGTGGGGTCGGTGGTCGCCAAGGGTGCGGCCTGCGGGTCGGCCGGTTGCTGCGCGAGCGGATCGACGGCAGCCGGGTCGGTGACTGCCGTCTCGGTCGCCGCAGGATCGGTGATCGTCGGGTCGGGAACCGTCGGGTCGGTGACTGCCGGCTCGGTCGCCGCAGGATCGGTGATCGTCGGGTCGGGAACCGTCGGGTCGGTGACTACCGGGGCGGCCGGGGGTTCCCCGACTGCGGGTTCCCCGCACGCGGCTTGCGGCGATGAGGCGGGGTCCGTCGTCGGGCCGGGCGTCGGCGCCGTGGTCGGGGCCGGGGCGAGCGGTTGCGTCGTCGTCACCGGAACGGCCCCGGCAGTGACAGCGGGATCCGTCGTCGTCACCGGAACTGCCCCGGCAGTGACGGTGGGACAGGGCGTCACCGCGCCTTCCGCCGCGCCGGGTCCAGCGATCCCGAGGCCGATCAAGGCGGCCACTGCGCCGGACCCGACTGTTCGGGCCACCGCCGAACCGGCCCGGTGCCGTGTGGGATGAGCGCTCGCACGGAGCGCGGATGTGAGATCGAGCCGCCTGGTCACCGTCGACCACCCCTGGTTTCCGACGGCGCCGCGCTCGCCCCGGCGCCGCTCCCACCTACGACCGTACGCCCGCTCCGTCGGACGTGTCACAGGTTCCTGGGTCCGATCGCGGCGGCGGGCTCGGTCGTGGTTGCGTTCGCTCGGCGCGAGCAGCCGTGCCTTCCCCGGCGCGCCGTGCGACCCTGGAGGGCATGACTCAGCCCGGCGACGCCCTCAACCAGGTGGTCCCTCCTCTGGTGCGCCTCGCGGACCGGCCCGGCGGCGCGCTCCTCAAGGTCGCCACGTTCGGGATCGGCACGTTCGCGATCCTCGGTCTTGCTCATGCTCTCGCCTTCGACGGGTGGCGCGCGTGGTTGCCCCTGGTGTTCGCGGCGTTCCTCGCGGCCCCGGTCGTGCTGCTCGCCCAGCGCCGACGGCGCCTGCGGCTCCAGGTCGACGGCCTGGCGGTCCACCGGACCGTGTCCGCGAACCCTCGAGAGATCGTCATCGTCAACGGCGAGCCGATGAGCGCCCCGTCCGAGGCCGCCGCGTCCTTCGACGCCGCTCTGGCCGAGGGCCGCATCCGCACCGCCCGCGTCATGCCGCGCGTGGAGGCGGCACAGCGGGCCGCCGTCGCGGCCGCAGGCGGCCACGTGCACGCGCCCTACCTCAAGGACGACCTGCGCGTCACGATCGCCGCCCTCCTCGGCACCCTGGCCGCGATCCCCCTCGCCGCCCTCGGGTCGATCGTCACCGCCCTGGTCCTCCTCACCGGCTGAGCACGCCCGGCGGGCCCCGCGCGCCCCGGCGTCGACGCGCCTCGCCGATCGCCACACGGTCGTGACGGGTGCGAGATCATGCGCTCATGACCGAGCCGACCGTGGGGCCGCCGGAGCGTGACCTGCTCGACGACGAGACACGGCACCTCGCCGTCGCAGCCGTCGCCGCAGCAGCGATCGGGTGGTGGCCGGCGTTCACCCTGGGGGTCTACGGGGTGATCTTCTTCGAGCAGATCTTCTCGCTCTGGGCGGTCGCGACCACGGTCTTCGTGGTCGCCGTCGTCACCCGGGGGCGCCGCGCCCTCCGGCGACCTGTCCTGTGGACCCTCCTCCTCCCCTCGCTCTGGCTCGTGGTCGCCTGGAGCCTGCCCGTGGGAGGGACGAGCATCCCGCACCAGGTGTTGTTCTGGTTCGGCGTGGTGGTCACCATCCTCGGGATCCCCGCGATGGCCGCCCTCCTGGTCCGCCTGCTCGTTCCCGGGGCGGAGCGGCTGCAGGGCCGCTCCGCCCTCCTCGCCGGCGGGGTGGTCCTCGCGGTGCTGGTCGCGGCCTTCGTGCTCGGCGGCCAGCACCCCCGGATCCTCACCTGCGACGACTTCACCATCAGCGGCAACTTCGCCCCGCCCGGGTGTTCGGCGGGGACCGGGAGCACGGAGCTGGGCTGACCGGCGCTACGGGAGCGGCGCGCCCCGGGCGCTCAGCCAGAGCGCGTACCACTCGTCGTGGTCCAGTGCCGGCTCTCGGACGACGGCGTCCCGGCACGCCCGGATGCGCTCGGGGTTGACGGTGCCGATCACCGGGGCCACGCCGACCGGGTGGCGCTGGAGCCACCACAGCAGGACGGCCTCCGGCGTCGTGCCCTTCTCCTCGGCCAGCGCCCGGACCAGCCGCGCGGTCGCCTGCTCCTCCGGCGTCTGCTCCCGCCCGGTGTACCGCCCCTGCGCGAGCGAGCCCCACGCCTGGACCTGGATCCCGTGCTCCGCACAGTGCTCGAGGGTGCCGAGCGGGAACCCCACCGACGCAGCGGCGGCCGTGTTGACGAGGACGCCCGCCTCCACCCAGTCGCGCCGGTAGAGGCTCATCTCGAGTTGGTTCGCCACCACGGGCACCTCGAGGTGGCGCTGCAACGCGGCGATCTGGGCCGCCGCCATGTTGGAGACGCCGACGGCGCGGACCAGCCCTTCGGTGTGCAGCGCGCTCAACACCCGCGCGGTCAGGGCGGGATCGGCCAGCGGGTCGGGACGGTGGAGCAGCAGGACGTCGATCACGTCGGTGCGCAGCCGGGTCAGGCTCTCCTCGACCTTCTGCCGGATCGTCTCGGGGCGCAGGTCGTACAGACCGTGGCGATCGCCGTCGGGCAGGCGGATGCCGCACTTCGTCTGGATCACGATCCGCTCGCGCAGGCCCGGTGCGCGAGCGAGCACCTCGCCGAACACCGCCTCGGACTTGCCGCCTCGGTAGATGTCGGCGTGGTCGAACGCCGTGATGCCGGCGTCGAGCGCGGCCTCGACGGCGGCCTCCGCCTCCGCGACGTCCTCGGGCCCGTAGGGCTCGGGCGTCCAGTCGCCGCCCAACCCCATGCAGCCGTAGAGGAGCCGGTGTCCGCTGAGCGGGGAGTCCGTGGTCATGGCGGCCACCCTGCCACGCGCACCGGCCCGGCGTCAGGGGGGCGTCAAGATCGTCTCGCTGGGCGTATGGACGCCGTCAAGGTCCCGGCCTTTCACTCGGCACCGGTCGTTCACTGGCGAGGTGACCAACGTCCTCACCCTGCCGAAGCGCCTCCTGGTCGGCACCCCGCTGCGCAGCGAGCACATGGGCCACACCCTGCTGCCCAAGCGGATCGCACTTCCGGTCTTCTGCTCCGACCCGCTCTCCTCCAACGCCTACGCGACCGAGGAGATCCTGCTCATGCTCAGCCTCGGGGGGTTCGCGCTGCTGCACCTGACGCCCCTGGTGGCGGGCGCCGTCGTCCTCCTCCTCGTGGTGGTCATCGCGTCCTACCGGCAGACGTGCCACGCCTACCCGAACGGCGGCGGCGCCTATGCCGTCAGCCGGGCGAATCTCGGGACCCGTCCCGCGCTCGTCGCCGCCAGCGCGCTCCTGGTCGACTACGTCCTCACGGTCTCCGTCTCCGTGGCGGCAGGCGTGGCGAACCTCGTCGCCGCGGTCCCGGCGCTGGGTCCCTACGCCGTGGGCGTGTCGCTCGGCCTCGTGGGGCTGCTCGCAGTGATGAACCTCCGGGGCATCAAGGAGTCGGGCACGGTGTTCGCGATCCCCACCTACGGCTTCGTGCTGGCCGTGTTCGCGATGATCGCCGTCGGCCTGCTGAAGACGTTCGCCGGCAGCGCGCCGGTCGCGGAGTCCGCGTCGATCGGCATCGCCGCCCCCGAGACGCTCGCCCCGCTGGCGGTGGTGGCGATCGTGCTGCGCTCGTTCGCCTCGGGCTGCACGGCGCTCACCGGGGTGGAGGCCGTCAGCAACGGCGTGCCGAACTTCCGCCACCCCAAGAGCAAGAACGCGGCGAGCACGCTCGCCGTCATGGGCGGCTTGACGGTCGCGATGTTCGTGGGGATCACGGCCCTGGCCCTCATCTCCCAGGTCCACGTGGCGCACGACGCGGAGCAGCTCGTCGGCGCACCCCCCGGGTACACCCAGCGCACCGTGATCGCGCAGATCTCGGCGGCGGTGTTCGGCAACGACAGCGTCGGCTTCTACGTGGTGCAGGCGTTCACGGCCGCGATCCTCGTCCTCGCGGCGAACACCGCGTTCAACGGCTTCCCGATCCTGGCCTCGATCCTGGGCCACGACGGCTACCTGCCGCGGCAGTTCGCCCGCCGCGGGGACCGGCTGGTCTTCTCCAACGGGATCGTGATCCTCTCGCTGCTGGCGGGCCTGCTCATCGCCGCCTTCGACGCCGACGTGAGCCGCCTCATCCAGCTCTACATCCTCGGCGTGTTCGTCTCCTTCACCCTCAGCCAGGCCGGCATGGTGCGCCACTGGTCGCGCGCGATCCCGCTCGCGGTCAGCCGGGCGGCACGCCGGCCGATGATCCGGGCCCGGCTGGTGAACGGGCTCGGCGCCGCCGTCACCGCCCTGGTGCTGGTCATCGTGCTCCTCACCAAGTTCACGCACGGCGCGTGGATCGTGGTGGTGGCCATGCCCGTGATCTACGCGCTCATGGTCGGGGTGAAGCGGCACTACGAGCACGTGGACACCGAACTCGCCCCGCCGGCGGGCGGCGTCGCGCTCCCGAGCCGCGTGCACGGGATCGTGCTCGTCTCCCGCCTGCACACCCCGACGCTTCGGGCGCTCGCGTTCGCTCGCGCGACGCGGCCCTCCACCCTCACGGCCTTGACCGTGCAGGCGGACCGCGCGGAGACCGAGCACCTGGTCGCAGACTGGAACGCCCGCGGCATCCCGGTGGAGCTCACCGTTCTGGACTCCCCGTACCGGGACATCACCCGCCCGGCCCTGGACTACATCGCCTCGCTGAGGCGGGAGAGCCCGCGGGACATCGTGGTGGTCTTCGTCCCCGAGTACGTGGTGGCCCACTGGTGGGAGCACGCGCTGCACAACCAGAGCGCACTGCGGCTGAAGACCAGGCTGCTCTTCCAACCCGGCGTGATGGTCACAAGCGTCCCGTGGGTCCTCGGTCCCGAGCGTGTGTCAGTCTGACCTCCGTGGACGCTCTCCCGGCCCGTCCCGCGGCACCGGCTCGCCCCCTTCCCGCGGCGGCTGATGCGCAGGCGGTCGACGTCGCCCCGGCGCGGATCCCGCGCTCCGGGATGCGGCTCCCCGCCGGGCGCAGGTGGGCCGGCCTGGCGCTCGCGGTGGTCGGACCCCCGCTGGAGACGGTGATCCTCTCCGCGGCGCATTCGGACCTCGCCCTGGGCAGCGTGCTGCTGCTCTACCTGCTCCTCGTGGTGGTGACCGCCGCCGTCGGCGGGCTCGGCCCCGGGGTCCTGGCGGCCGGGGCGTCGTTCCTCCTGGCGAACTGGTTCTTCGTCCCTCCCTTTCACACCCTCACGGTGGAGAGCGAGGACGCCGTCATCGAGCTGGTGGTGTTCTTCGTGGTCGCCGCCATCGTGAGCCTCACGGTGCAGCTGGCCGCGCGCGAGCGCGCCACCGCCGCCCGCAGCCAGGTCGAGAACGAGTTGCTCTCGCGGTTCACGGCCCGGCCCGCGGCGAGCCAGACCCCCGAGCACGTGCTCGACGACGTCCGGGCCACCTTCCGGATGGACGCGGCCGCCCTCGTCCGCGCCGAAGACCCCGGCCACGTCATCGCCGGCGTGGGCTCGCCGTCGCCGGGTCCGCCGACGATCTCGGTTCCCGCGGGAGAGGGACTCTCGCTCGTGCTGTACGGCCCCGCGGTCTTCGCCGAGGACCGAGCGCTCCTCCAGCGGCTCGCCGCCGCGGCCGCGCGGGCATGGGAGGCCAGGCAACTCGCCGAGGAGGCGGCACGCGCGCGTGACCTCGCGGCCGCCGACCGCGTGCGCTCGGCGCTCCTGGCCGCCGTCGGGCACGACTTGCGCACGCCGCTGGCCGGGATCAAGGTCGCAGTGAGCAGCCTGCGGGCGGACGACGTCGTGTGGTCGCCCGAGGAGGAGGCGGAACTCCTCGCCCAGATCGAAGAGGGCACCGATCGGCTGGGTTCGATCATCGCCAACCTCTTGGACCTGAGCCGCCTGCAGTCGGGATCGCTCCCGATCCGGCCCACCCCCGTGGGACTGGACGAGGTGGTGGCCTCCGCCCTCCTCCACGAGAACCGGGCCGACGTCGCCCTCGAGATCCCCGACGACCTTCCGTTGGTCCTGGCCGACCCCGGCCTGCTCGAGCGCGCGGTCGCGAACCTGGTCGACAACGCCCGGCGCTACTCCCCCGCATCCCAGCCGGTACGGGTCCGCGCGCGCGCCCGCGCTGACGCCGTCGTGCTCGACGTCGTCGACCGGGGTCCCGGCGTGCCGGAAGGTAACTGGCCACGGCTCTTCGTCCCGTTCCAACGGTTCGGCGACCGCGCCGCGGGTTCGCACGTGGGGCTGGGGCTCGCGATCGCCCACGGCTTCGTCGAGGCGATGGGCGGCACGCTCACACCGTCCCGCACTCCCGGCGGCGGACTGACCATGACCCTCACGCTGCCCCGGGCGGCGCCATGACCCGCGTCCTGGTGGTCGACGACGACCCGACCCTCCTTCGCGCGCTCACCATCAACCTCCGCGCCCGGCACTACGACGTGGACGCCGTCGCGACCGGGAGCGCGGCCTTGCGGCACGCCGCCCAGCACCAGCCCGACGTCGTCATCCTCGACCTCGGGCTGCCGGACCTCGACGGCGTGGACGTGGTCCGCGGGCTGCGTGGCTGGTCCTCGGTCCCCGTCATCGTGCTCTCGGCGCGGGACGCCCAGGCGGCGAAGGTCGACGCCCTCGATGCGGGCGCCGACGACTACGTCACCAAGCCGTTCGGGATGGACGAGCTCCTGGCTCGGGTCCGGGCGTCCCTGCGCCGCGCCGCGCCCGAACCGCCCGCACCCGTGGTCCACACCGAGACCGTCACGGTGGACCTCGTGAACAAGCGCGTGACCCGCGACGGCGCGGACGTGCGCCTGACCCCCACCGAGTGGCACCTGCTCGACCTCCTGGTCCGCAACCCCGGGAAGCTGCTGCCGCAGCGCTTCCTCCTGACGGAGGTCTGGGGCCCCGGCTTCGAGGAGCAGACCAACTACCTGCGCGTCTACATGGCGCAGTTGCGCCGCAAGCTGGAGGCCGAGCCCTCGCGCCCCCGGCACCTGATCACCGAGCCCGGGATCGGGTACCGGTTCGAGCCCTGACCGGGGAAGGCCACGCTCAGAACTCGATCGCCGCGCCCATCACCACGGTGCGGTCGGGCGGCAGGTGAAACACCTCGGTGCGGTTCGCTGCGATGTGCGAGAGCCAGACGAAGAGCCGCTTCCGCCACGTCTTCCACCCGCGCGGCCCGACGGCGTGCACGCTGAGGAGCGAGAGGAAGTAGTGCGCCTGGTCGAGGTCGAAGTCGAGTTCCGGCGTCCTGCCGATCGCGAGCGCGAGGCCACGCGGGATGTCCTGGCTGTCCGTGAAGCCCACCCGGATGCTCACGTGGACGATGCCGTCGTCCGAGTAGCCGAGGTCGTTGACGCTCACCCGGTCCTTGTGCCGGATGTGCGGCACGTTCTCGTTGATGATCTGCACGAGCACCACGTGCTCGTGGACCACCTGGTTGAAGTCCACGTTCGAGCGCATGGCGATCGGCACGGTGGTGCTGTTCGGGTGCGGGTAGATCGCCACCCCCGGCACGCGAGGCACCCGGCCGCTGCGCACCACCCGCACGAAGATGTCGAGCGGGCCCTCGAGTTGGCGCTCCCGCTCGTGGAGGTCGAGGTTGCCCTTGCGCCAGGTGGTCATGACGGCGACGACGACGCCCGCGATGAGCAGCGGCAGCCAACCGCCGCTCACCACCTTCGTGAGGTTCGAGGCGAAGAAGGCGACCTCGATGACGGCGACCACGAGGATGAAGACCGCGATCCGCCAGGCCTGCACCCGCCAGACCTCGCGCGCCAGCATGAGGAACAGGACGCTCGTGAGGATGAGGGTTCCGGTCACCGCCAGCCCGTAGGCCGCCGCGAGGCGAGAGGAGCTCTGGAAGAGGACGATGAGGAGGATCACGCCGATGAACAGGATCCAGTTCACCACCGGCACGTAGATCTGGCCGCCCTCCTCCCGGGAGGTGTGCTTCACGGACAGCCGGGGCAGCATCCCGAGCCGCACGGCTTGCCGGGAGACGGAGTAGGCGCCCGAGATCACCGCCTGGGAGGCGATGACGGTGGCGAGCGTCGCGAGGATCACCAACGGCAGCCGGGCCCACACGGGCGCCAGCGTGAAGAACGGGCTCGCTATCGCCGTCGGGTCCTCCACGATCAACGCGCCCTGACCGAGGTAGTTCAGCGCGAGTGCGGGGAAGACCACCCAGTACCAGCCCCGCCGGATGGCGCCGGCCCCGAAGTGGCCCATGTCCGCATACAGCGCCTCGGCGCCCGTGATGGTCAGGACCACTCCGCCGAGCGCGATGAAGGCGGCTCCGGGGTTGTCGACCACGAACGCGAGCGCGTACGTCGGCGAGATCGCCGCGACGATCCCCGGGTGCGCGACGATGTGCGGAACCCCGAGGACGGCGAGCGTCAGGAACCAGACCGTCATGACCGGGCCGAAGGCCTTGCCCACCGCCTCGGTTCCCCACCGCTGGACCACGAAGAGCACGGTGAGGATGACGGCGGAGATCGGGAGCACCAACTCCTCGAACCCGGCGTTCACCACCACGAGGCCCTCGACGGCGGACATCACCGAGATCGCCGGCGTGATGACCGCGTCGCCGTAGAACAGCGCGGCGCCGATCATGCCGAGGGTGAGCACGGTGGCGAGCCGCTTGCGGCCGGTCAACTTCTCCCGCAGCAGGGCCACGAGCGCGAGGATGCCGCCCTCGCCGTCGTTGTCCGCCCGCATGGCCAGGGCCACGTACTTGAGCGACACGATGATGGTGATGGACCAGATCACCATGGAGATCACGCCGTAGACGTCCGCCGCAGTCGGCTCGACGGCGCCGCCGCCCAGGCTGAAGACGGTCTGCATCGCGTACAGCGGGCTGGTTCCGATGTCCCCGAAGACCACACCGAGGGCCGCGAGCGCCAGCGCCACGCCCTTGCCGTGCCGGACGGCACGGAGGTCCGTGCGCGTGTCGGCCGCCGTCGACGGCGGCGGACCACCCGTTGGGGAGCGGTCGCGGCCCGGAGTCCCGGGTCGGGGAACGTCAGTGCTCACGTGCGCATCCTGGCACCGGCCTCCCCCAGCGGCGATGTTTCTGGCGGGCGGGCCTTCCCGTGCCGCGGTGAGGTGCTACTCGACCACCTTGTTGAGGGCGAACTCGACGATGTCCTCCGCGCCCGCCGCCTTGAGCCGCGGGATCAGCCGGCGCACCAGTTCCACTCCGACGATCGTGCTCACCGCGTACCAGCCCTCGGCCTGGAGCTTGGACACAGTGGGGCTCTTGAGCGAGGGCAGGATCCCCTCGACGGCGGCGAGGTTGGATTCGTGCACGTTGAGCATGAGGCCCGACTTGCCGTGGGCGGCGAGCGCCGCCTCGAGAAGCATGGCGATGTCCTCGATCTTGGTGCGCTTCCAGGGATCGGCGAGGGCGTCGCGGTTGGCGATCAGTCGGGTGGTGCTCTGCAGGATCTCGTGGATGACGCGCAGGTTGTTGGCCCGCAGCGAGCTCCCCGTCTCCGTGACCTCGACGATCGCGTCTGCCAGGTAGGGCGGTTTGACCTCGGTGGCGCCCCACGAGTACTCGACCTCGGCCGTGATGCCGTGGTCGGCGAGGAAGTGCTCGGTGAGTTCCACGGCCTCGGTGGCGATCCGCTTCCCGGCGAGGTCGCCCACCGTCCGGATGGGCGAGTCGTTCGGGACGGCAACCACCCAGCGCACCGGCCGGCGCAGCTGCTTGCTGTAGACGAGTTCGGCCACCTCGACCACGTCCCGCTTGAGGATCCAGTCGTACCCGGTGATGGCGAGGTCGAGGAGCCCGTGCTCCACGTAGCGGGCGGCCTCCTGGGGACGGATGAGCATGCACTCGATCTCGTCGTCGTCGATCGCGGGGAAATAGGACCGGCTGGAGATGGACACGGTGAAGCCGGCCTTGGCGAACAGCTCCACGGTCGCGGCCTCGAGGCTGCCCTTCGGCAGGCCGAGTCTCAGGACGGGCGCGGCGGCCCCGGCGACGTCGCTCACGCCTTGCTCCCGTACATCTGCTCCGGCGTCATGAGCCGCTCGGCGTTCACCACGAGCGACCCGTCGGCGGCGACCGTGCGGTAGAAGCAGCTGCGGTAGCCCTCGTGGCACGCGGGCCCCGACTGCCGGGCGACCACGACGACGGCGTCCAGGTCGCAGTCCACCCGCATCTCCACGAGGTCCTGCATGTTGCCGGAGGACTCACCCTTCTTCCACAGGGCCTGCCGGGAGCGCGAGTAGTAGTGCACCTTTCCCGTCTCGAGCGTGAGCCGGAACGCCTCCTCGTTCATGTAGGCGACCATGAGCACCTGCCCGTCATCGGCGTCGACGGTGACAGCGGTGACCAGGCCTCCGGCCTTGGCGAAGTCGGGGGCGAACTGCAGGTTCACGAAGGGGCCTTCCGGTCGACTGGGCATGCGTCGGCGTGGCCGACGCCGGAACCGTACCGCCGGGTCCGGCCGGACGACCCGACCGAAGGCCCAACCGGCTCGCGCCCGGCCTGCCTCGTGGCCCGGCGCCGGCCCTTCAGCCCGTGCCGACCGCAAGAGCCCGCCCCTACCCGTTGAGCTCGGCGAGGATGAGCGGGTGGACGTCGCGCGAGGCGTCCTTGCCCAGGAACGGGTCGAGGTGCCCGTACCCGGGGATGCGGTGGAGCGTGTCCTTCCCCGGCCGGTGCGCCTGGAGGAACGCGAAGGTCCGCTCCTGGCTCTCGGGGAGGAAGCAGCGGTTCATCTCCGGCTCGAGCAGCGCGAACCGCGCGTCCGTCCGCGGCGGTGCGTCCGCGTACCGGTCGAGCAAGCCGGGCCGGTGGGACACCGAGACCAGTTGGCCCTGCTTGACGCATTCGGCCATCTGCGCGAAGAAGCTCATCGGGGCCTCGGCGAACTCCCCTCGGAGCCACTCGTGCGTGGCGTCGTTGAGGTTCTCGTGGCGCCAGAGTGCGGGCCGCCCGGAACCGTAGGTGAAGCTCACCATCCGGCAGACGGGGTTGTCGCACTCCCAGTGGGTGGCCATGACCGTGCCTCGCGCCAGCCGCGAGAAGAGGGTGTCCGGACCGTCGCCCCAGGCCGGGTTGAGGTAGGGCGTGACCTGCTGCATGAGCGGCCGCAGGGTCCCGATCTTGAACCTCGAGAAGGCGGGGATCACCGGGTGCAGGCTCACGGAGTTGGCGACGATGACGTCCACCTGCGGCACGAGGCCGGCCACGGCGCTCATGCAGAAGGACGTGGACCCCTGGCAGTGCACCAGCGCCTTGAGCGTCTCCGCCCCCGTCTGCGCCAGCACGTACCGCACCGCCGCCGGGTGGTCGTACGCCGCGGCGTCGTCCAGCGTCCACGGGATCGGGCCGATGTCGATCGAGGCGCGCCAGTTGAGCAGCCAGACGTCGAAGCCGTCGTCCACCAGGGCGTCCACGATGGTCCGGTCCACCGGGGGCCGGAACAGCTCCGCCCGCACGCCTGCGCCGTGCACGAGAAGCACGGGTCCCTTGACCGGCTCCTGCTCGCCCCGCACCCGGATCAGGGTGAGTCCCAAGCCGTCGTCGGCGCTGAAGAAGTGGACGTCGTTGCTGTGCCAGGGCCGGATCCCGGTCCCGGCCCGGGCCCGGCGCGCCGCTCCCCCGCCGGCCGCTCCCCCGCCCTGGACCGGCGCCGTCGTGGTCCCCGTGTCAGCCATCGCTACCCTCCCGCTGCTCCGGGGCCGCCGGCTTGAGGTAGACGTCGCGCAAGGACGAGCCGAAGAACTGCCCGAACGCCGCGAGCGATCCCACCTTGCCCTGCCCCGAGGACCGGAACGTCGTCATCTGCTTCGCGAAGTCGCGCGGCAGGATCCGGAGCACGCCGGCTCCCAGGACCTCGCCCTCGTCGCCCGGGGGCACGTGCCCGGCGAGCAGGGTGATGTAGAGGGTGGAGGTGTCCGTCCAGACGTCGAGTCCGGGGTCGTCCTTCACCCGCTTGAACCCGTACATGGTCACCGGGGCCCCGGCGATGTCGTGGAGCCAGAGCCGGTAGCGCATCTCCCGCACCCCGGCCTCGGCCCCGGGCACGAAGAGGTTGAACCAGCCGCGCTCCACGGGCAGGCGGCCACCGAGGAGTTCGCAGCGCACGAAGCCCTCGGCTGTGCCGGGGTGGTCGCCGGCGTCGACGAACCGCTCGACGTCGGGCACCCGGATGGTGAGCTCGAACATGAACCGGTGGCCGAGTTGCCGCGCGCGCTGCCAGCCCGTGACCGGGTCGGTCTCGCCGAGGGCGAGGTACCCCTTCATCTGCTCGGTGAACCGGACGCTGCGCCCCTCGAGTGGCGCCTCCGGCACCGCCGCCTCCGACGCCGCCGCGGCCTTCGCCGGCCGCGGCCGCTTGGCCTTCGGCCGGGAGAGCACGCGGTCGGCGGTGCGGTCGGCGAGGGCTGCGATGGTCAGGGCCGGGTTCGGTCCGACCGGGCCGGGCATCACGGCGCCATCCACCACGAAGAGCCCGGGGTGCCCGAACGCCTCGCCGTAGGAGTCGACCACGCCCTCGTGGATGTGCCGGCCCATCGGCGCACCGCCCAGCGGGTGCACGGTGACCACGCGCTTGGTCCACCACAGCGGGTTGTCGTGGAACGTGGCGAGCAGCGCATCCGAGACCGCACGCATCGTGTCGCGCATCGCCGCGAAGTAGGACATCGACGTCGCGGAGGTCCAGTCCACGTCCAGCTCGCCGTCGCGCAGCCGGATCTTGCCGTCCGCGACGTCGCGACCCATCCCGAGGAGCGGGAGGGCGCTGCTGCCGAGCATCCCGTCGGACACCATCTTGGCCACCTCGGCCGAGATGGTGGACTCGTACCGCGAGCCGAATCGGTGCTTGACGAGTTCCCGCACCGCGGCGACGGACCGGGTGAGGGAGGACGTGACCCGCGTGGTCTCGATGAGCCAGTTCGCGAACTCGGGGAAGCCCGCCTCCTGGACGTAGTAGCCGCGGCCCTCGCCACCGTCGTCGGATCCGTCGGGGACTCGGATGGCGGTGGTGATCACCGGACCGTACGAGCCGTCGATGAGGCGGATGGCCCCCGAGGGACGTTCGGCGCGGGCACCCATGGCGAAGGTGAGCAGGTCGCCGTTGCCGCTGAAGCGGGTGCCGAGCGCGCGGCCGAGCGCGGGGAGGTTGATCCGGTTGCGCAGGAGCAGCGCCGTGGTCCCGAAGGTCCCGGCGCCGAGGAAGACCTGGGCGCACCGGATCCGGCGCGTGGTCCGGGAACGCCGGCCGTCGTCGTCGGGGTCGGGGCCGTACTGCGTGTACGTGACCTCGTAGCCGCCGCCGTCGAGCGGCGCGACACCCATGACCTCGCAGAGCGTGCGGATGTCTGCCCCGTGGTACTTGGCCGCGGAGAGGTACGTGTGGTCCATCGTGTTCTTGGACCCCTCGTTGCAGCCGATGTCGCACTCCCCGCAGAGGCGGCACGTCAGGCGCGTGAGGCCGTGGATGTTCCCGTACTCCGGCTCGGGGATCACCTGCTTGGGCGCAGCCTCTCCGCCGGGCGGTCCGAACGTCACCGCGAGGGGCGGGTGGAAGATGTGGAGACCGATCTTCTCGGCCGCCTCGCGCAGGGCCTTGCTCTTGGGCAGGTCGGGGTACGGGGACGGCGTCGGGGTGAGCATCTTCTCGACCGCGTCGTAGTGCGGGTCGAGGTCCGCCCGGCCGATGGGCCAGTTCTCGTAGCCCCCGCCGGGGAGCGGGGCATCGTGGACGAACCAGTTCTCGTCCTTGCGCAGCAGCACGTTCGCGTAGATCAGCGACCCGCCACCGAGGCCGGAGGAGACGATCGCCTCGATCTTGCGGAAGGAGCGGACGTCGAAGAGCCCGAAGAGGTTGTCCTTGGGCTCCCAGAAGGCCCGGCTCATCTCGTAGGGGTTGCGGGCGAAGCTCCCCGGCGGATACGGCTGGCCGCGTTCGAGGACGATCGTCGAACGCCCCGCCTGGGCCATGCGGTACGCGGTGACCGACCCTCCGAAGCCGGACCCGACGACGACGGCGTCGGAGTACTCGACCTGACCAGCCGGCGCCGGCGCCGGTTCCTGCGTGCTCTCGGCCGGAATGCGCGGCATGAGCTGTCCCCCCTCGTCGAACCGCCCGTGGTGCCGGTCCAGCCTACCCACGCGCGCCGTCCAGGCACGAGGGCGTGGACGCCTCGGCGACGTGGCCGGCGGACGTCGACGACGAGGCTGACGACACCCCCGCAGGGACCTTGTGCCCTGCCCGGGCCGTGCGTCCCGCTCGTACGGTCGGAAGCGGCGGGACGCCCCGCCCCGCCGCGCGCGGAGGGAGCAGAGGATGGCGCCCGAGAAGCGGGCCATCATCGAGGAACTCGGGGCGGACGCGGTCCTCCTCCCGGGCCTGGTGAGCGCCGCCCTCGTGGCGAACGACCAGGTGAAGTACCTCTTCGCCCTCCTCCTCGCCGCCCGCGACCACGCGGACGCGCCCCGGCCTGCCCCGGACGCGTTGCGTTCCGAGCGCGAACGCGTCGGGATCGACGACCCCACCCTGGACGAGGTGGTCCCGGGCGCGGTCCGCTGCGCACCGGATCGCTACTCCGTGCCCGCCGCGGGCGCCCTCGTCGCGCGGGTCGCCGCCTGCCTCGATGCGATGCTCCGGCCACTGCGCGTCGGCTGCCGCGACGACGCGCCGTCGTTCGCTGCGCGTCTCGACGCCCTCCGGGCGGTCCTGCCCCGCGAGCCCGATCCGACGATCACCCGCCCCCAGCTCGACGCGATCCTCTCCGGCGACCGCGACGCCGGGGACAGCCTGCACCTCCTGGTCATCGACCTCCACAAGGCCCTGAACCGCGTCCAGGCCGCCCTGGCCGAGGAGGTCGTCGACGGCGCGAGCGCCTACGGCCTCACGGACGTCGACCGCGCCCTGGTGGCCGCATTCATGCGGGGCGTCAACCGCACCGCGCCCCTCAAGTTCGACCACCCCGGGCTGGCCACCACTGCGATGGGGTGCGGCGAGCGGCTCGTCATCCAGAACGACATCGGGCAGACCGACGCGCACGTGCTGGTGATGTCCGTCGAGGACGGCGACGTCACGATCACCTGCTCCGACGTCCACCTCTCCCGGCTGGCCTTCTTCCAGGAGATGCTCGCGTCCTGGGGGGTGGAGTGGCCGGATACCGTCTCCCGGCGGTCGGGCGAGCGCTTCGAGTCCGACGTCTACCACCTCGCCGTCGGCGAGTTCCGGTGCGACGACGTCGCCCGCACGGCTCGATTCCTCGAGCACCTGGGTTCGCGCCTGGTCTTCCTCATCGACTGGAACCGGGCCCGCAAGAGGCTGCGCGCGTTCGTGCGGACCGCGGACGCCGTCGACCTCCTGCGCTGGGCGGCCGAGAACGACCTCGGACACATGGCGTTCCTGATGATCGTGGACGAGCGGGTGATCCACGAGGCCCTCGACCTGGTGGGGTGCGTCCCCCTCCACTACGGCGAGCCCCTCCGCCTCATGCTCGGCGCGGAGCCCACGACCGAGTTCTTCCGCTGGGCGCTGCGGATCACGTCCGAGGGGCTCCGCGCGGGGACGTCGCGCTCTGCGCTGCGTGACGAGATCAAGGTGGAACTGGCCGACGCGTTCCGGTCGGCGGGCGAGGACCTGGTCACGGTCTGCCGAGAGCACGCGGGCATCGCCGTCGAGGTCGCCGCGCTGGTCCGGGAGTGCCTCCGCCTCGAGGACGCCGCCCTCCGCGAGGAGGTCGCGGCGCGCGCCAAGGCGGCGGAACGCCGTGCGGACGACGCCGTCATCCGCGTGCGCGCGGCGTCGCGCCGGCTGGAGCGGGCGCGCTTCTACGCCGCGCTCACGGGAGCCGCCGACGACGTGGTGGACGCGCTCGAGGACGCCTGCTTCCTCGCTTCACTCGCCCCGCCCGGCGGGCTCTCCCCGGTGGTCCGGGACCGGCTCGACGCGCTCGCGGCGCTTGCCGAACGTCAGGTGCAGGCGTGGGTGCGCGCGCTCGACGCGATGCGGGCGA
>JARKOU010000202.1 GCA_029975645.1 Actinomycetales bacterium | reverse complement strand
TGGTCGCGGACCTCGCCGGTCGCGGGGTGAGCCTCCGCACGGGCGCCGAGGTCATCCGCGTCACCCCCGGAAGCACCGCCGACGACGGCGCCTGGCGGGTGCATCTCGCCGACGGAACCGCGCTCGCCGCCCGGCACGTGGTGCTCGGGGTGCCCGGCGCCGTCGCCGCCCGCGTGCTCGGCGACCTGGTGCCCGAGGTGCGGCGGCTCGCCGACCCGGGCCCGGACGTCGTCCTCGCCACCCTCGTGCTCGACGCCCCCGCGCTCGACGTCGCACCCCGCGGCACCGGCGTCCTCGTCGCCGCGGGTGCCACCGGCGTGCGCGCCAAGGCGCTCACGCACGCGACGGCCAAGTGGGCCTGGCTCGCCGAGGCCGCGGGTCCGGGGCGGCACGTGGTCCGCCTGTCCTACGGCCGGGGCTCCACCCCTCCGCAGACCGCGAACATCCGGTCGGATCGCGAACGTCAGATGTCCGCCGTCCGCCGCGATGTTCGCGATCTCCGGGGGGTGCGGGATCGGGCCGACGGTACGGACGCTGAGATCGACGCACTCGGGGACGAGGCGCTCGCCTCGCAGGCCCTCGCCGACGCCGCCGCCCTCCTCGGCGTCCCGCTCGTGCCGGCACAGGTGGTCGGGTTCGCACGGCGGCACTGGACGGGTCAGGTGCCCTCCGCGCGGCCCGGGCACGCGGACGATGTCGGGCGGGTGCGCGCAGCGCTGGACCGGCATCCGGGCCTCCACGCGACCGGGTCCTGGGTGGCCGGCACCGGCCTGGCCGCCGTCGTCGCCGACGCCCGGACCCTCGCGTCCCGCCTCCCGCTCGCAGCGCCCGACTCGCTCACAGCGCCCGCGCCGCTCGGGACGCCCGACCTGCGAGCCTGAGTTCGTCCCACGCGCCTGCGCGGGGCAGACTGCGCGCATGACCTCCCCCCACCACGACGCGGCGCCCGGCGCCGGCGCCGAGCAGCCGTTCGGCTACACCCTGTGGGCGGTGCTGCGCCGGCCGACGACGGCGCCCGCCCCGGGCGCCGCACCCTCGCCCCGCCCCTCGCTGGCCGAGGCCGCCGCCTCGCTCAGCCCGGACGTCACGCTGCGCGGCATCTACGACGTCTCCGGCCTGCGCGCCGACGCCGACCTCCTGCTCTGGCTCCACGGCCCCACCGCCGACGGCCTCCAAGCGGCGTGGCGCACCCTGCGCCGCACGGCCGAGCTGGCCGACCTCGCCCCCACCTGGAACGCGATCGGTGTGCACCGCCCGGCGGAGTTCAGTGCGAGCCACGTGCCGGCGTTCCTGCGCGGGGAGCCGCCGTTGGCCTGGCTGACGATCTACCCCTTCGTGCGGTCGTACGAGTGGTACCTGCTCCCCGTGGAGGAGCGCCGGGCCATGCTGGGCGAGCACGGGCGCAAGGGGCGGGAGTACCCGCAGGTGCAGTCGAACACGGTCGCCTCGTTCGCGCTCGGGGACTACGAGTGGCTGCTGGCGCTCGAGGCGAACGACGTGGTCGACCTCGTGGACCTCATGCGCCACCTCCGCGACACCGAGGCCCGGCGCCACGTGCGCGAAGAGGTCCCGTTCTTCACGGGCCGGCTCATCGGCATCGACGAGGTCCCGGAGGTGCTGGCGTGAGCGCCGTCGTCGATCCCAGCACGCTCCCACCGCGCGAACCGCAGCCGCCCGCCGGGTACGACGCCCTGCTCCTCGTCTCCTTCGGCGGGCCGGAGGGCCAGGACGACGTGCTCCCCTTCCTGCGCAACGTCACCCGGGGTCGGGGCATCCCGGACGAGCGCCTCGAGGAGGTGGCGCACCACTACCGCGCCTTCGGCGGGGTGAGCCCCATCAACGCGCAGAACCGCGCGCTCAAGGCCGCGCTCGAGGGCGAGCTTGCGGCGCGCGGCATCGACCTGCCGGTGCTGTGGGGCAACCGCAACTGGGACCCCTACCTCGCCGACGCCCTCCGAGAGGCCCACGCCGCCGGGCACAAGCGGCTGCTCGCCCTCGTGACCAGCGCCTACTCCTCCTACTCCGGCTGTCGGCAGTACCGCGAGGACCTCGCCGGCGCGCTCGCAGATACCGGGCTGACGGGCGAGATCGCGATCGACAAGGTGCGCCAGTACTTCGACCACCCGGGCTTCGTGGCGCCGTTCGCCGAGGGTGTGCGCGGCGCGCTCGAGCGGCTGCGGGAGCAGGGCCTGGACCCGGCCCGCGACGTCCAGGTGCTGTTCGCGACTCACTCGATCCCGACGTCGACGGCAGTCACCTCCGGCCCGCCCGGCGCCGCGCTCGGGCCGGACGGGGCCTACGGGGCGCAGCACCGCGCCGTCGCCTCCGTGATCATGGAGGGTCTGAACGGCGAGTTCGGCGCCGTGGCGTGGGACCTGGTGTTCCAGTCCCGCTCCGGCGCCCCGCACATCCCCTGGCTCGAGCCGGACGTCAACGAAGCGATCGAGGCCGTGGCCGCCGACGGCGCACGCGGCGTGGTGATCGTGCCACTCGGCTTCGTCAGCGACCACATGGAGGTCCTGTGGGACCTCGACGAGGAGGCGATGACGACGGCGCGCGAGGCCAGGCTGGTCGCCGTGCGCGTGCCGACGCCGGGGGTGCACCCGGAGTACGTCGCTGGGCTGGTGGACCTGGTGAGCGAGCGTCTCGCCGGGCCCGACGGCGCCGCGCTGTGCGGGACGCGTCCGGCCCTCACGCCGCTCGGCCCCTGGTACGACGTGTGCCGCGCGGGGTGCTGCCCCAACCCGCGGGTCGCGAAGCCGGCCCTGTCCGGCCTGGACGCGTAGCCGTCGGACCGATCTCGGGTAGATCCGGCGGTCCCGGGAAGATCCGTCGCGGATGGCGTGACGGACCTTCCCCATCGGGACGGATCTACCCGGTGGGGAAGGTGGTCACCCCGCCCCGGGCTCCCGCACCGGGCGCGTCACCAGGATGACCAAGCTCAGCAGCAGCACCCAGGCCGGGAACGCGAGTTGCACCCACTGGTTGCGCCCGCCCACCAGGAGGAGCACGAGCCCGACGGCGTACCCCAGGAGCGCGACCCAGCGCGGCACGGCGCGCGTGCGCAGCGCGACCGTGCTCACGGACAGGGTGAAGACCGCCGCCATCCGCATCGCGTAGACCGAGACCAGCGTCTGCGTGGCGCCTCGCCCGAAGTTCCACACCTCTTCCTCGACGCCCGAGCCCGCCGCGAGTTCCAGAAGGGTCAGGGACAGGACCGAGCCGACGAAGAGCATCGCGAGGAACAGCAGCCCGCTGCCGAGGAACACGGTGGAGAACAGGCGGTCCTCCACCGCCCCCACCTGGTCGCGGATCACCCCGATGAACCACAGGAACGCGATCCCCGCAAACGGCACGAGCCCCAGGCCCGTGCGGATCGCCGCGACCCGGCCGGCGTCGGACTCGATCTGCGCGAGCGTCGCGTCCGCGAGCGCGAGGCGCACCAGGACCAGCGCCGCGATGAGGAGCACCCCGAAGATGATTCCGGCGACGGCGGCGGATCGTCGCGTCCGCCACCGGGCGGCCGTCAGCGCCCCGAGCGGACCGGCCATCACAACGCCCGTTCGAGCACGCTGAGCAACTCGCCCCGCGTGAGCACCACGGGGTTCCCCTTGGTGCTGCTCGCGCGCTCGGCGCCCTCGGCGATCGCGGCGAGGTCGTTCCAGCCGATCCCGTACGCGCCCAGCGCAGCCACGTCCAGCACCGCGCACTCCTCGCGCAGCCACGCCGCGCCGTCGTCGGCCACGGCGTCGGAGCGCCCGGTGAGCAGTCGCGCCACCTCGTCGTAGCGTCCGATCGCGGGTGACGACGGCGCCCGGTCCCGCAGCGCGGCGACGTTCGCCTCGATCACCAGCGGCAGGAGGCGGGCGCACACCGAACCGTGCGGCGCCTCGACCATCCCGCCGATCACCCCGGCGAGCCCGTGCACCGCCCCCAACTTGGCGTTCGCGAGCGCGAGTCCGCCGAAGAGGCTGGTCAGGGCCATGTCCCGGCGGGCGGCGACGTCGTCGCCGTGGGAGTACGCCCGCCGCAGCGAGCGCGCTGCCCGGGCGATCCCGTCGCGCGCCAGCGCGTCGGTCACCGGGTTGGCGAACGGCGAGACGAACGGCTCGATCACCTGGGTGAGGGCGTCGAGGCCGGTCGAGGCGGTGACGGCGGGCGGCAGTCCGAGCGTGAGGAGCGGGTCCACCACCGCCACGCGAGGCAGCATCGACGCGCTGCGCAGGCTGACCTTGACGCGCTCCTCGGTCGCGGTCAGCACCGCGTTGCGCGTCACCTCCGAGCCGCTGCCCGCCGTCGTCGGCACGGCGACCACCGGGATCGACGGCCTGGCGAGCGGTCGCCCCTGGCCCACCACCTCCAGGTAGTCGAGGACGTCGCCCGGGTTGGCCGCGAGCACGGCCACCGCCTTCGCGGTGTCCAGCACGCTCCCGCCGCCGATGGCGACGACCACGTCGACGGCCTCCTCGCGCAGCCACGCCGCGCCCACCCGCGCGGAGGCGACGGTCGGCTCGCCGCGCACCTGCAGCACGGGACCGGCGATCCCCGCCTCCTCGAGCGCCAGGCGCAGCGCGGCGGTCCGCGCCAGGGACGCACCGACGACGACGGCGGCCCGCACCGGCCCCGCCTGCTCCCCGACGGCGTCGCGCACCAGGGCGGGCAACTCGGCGGCGACGCCGTCGCCGACCACGATCCGGGCCGGCGTCGCCAGTTCGAACCGCACCTAACCCTCCGAGGGGTCGCAGGCCCAGGCCTCGTCGCTGACCGGCCAGGCGGGGGCGAACTTCGTGCTCGTGCGGGGCTCGGCCATCATCTGGGCCACCGCGTCGCGCCAGCGGGCGTAGTGCTCGGTCTCCTTGTGCCGGGCCGGGTCCTCGGGCGTGCGGTACACCTCGACCAACGCGAACCGGGTGGGGTCGCCCTCCTGCTCGAGGACGTCGAAGCGGAGGATCCCCGGCTCCTGGATGCTCGCCCGCGCATTCGCGAGGCTCGCCCGCCGGAAGGCGGCGACGCTCTCGGGCTTGACGTGGCAGTGGACGTGAACCACGAGCATGGGTACCTCCTAGAACGGCCAGATCAGGGGCACGAGCCCCACGGAGACCACGAAGAACAGCAGGACGAGCGGCACTCCGAGTTTCCAGTAGTCACCGAAGCGGTACCCCCCGGGGCCGAAGACCATCATGTTCGCCGGGGTCGCCACCGGCGTGAGGAACGCCGCGCCCGCCGCGATGCACACGCTCATCAGGACCGGGCGGGCGGACACGCCCACCTGCTCCGCCGCGGAGACGGCGATCGGCATCACGATGAGGGCGGTCGCCACGTTGCTGATCAACTGCCCGAACACCGCGGTGAGCAGGAACAGACCCGCGAGCAGCGCCCGGGGTCCGGCGTCGCCCACCACCCCGACGATCACGTCCGCCACCATCTCGCCCGCCCCGGAGACGGTGATCGCCGTCGAGAGCGGGAACATCCCGGCCACCAGGAGCACCGTGGACCACGAGATCCGGCGGTACGCCTGCTCGGCCGAGACCACCCGGAGCACGATCATCGCGCCCGCGCTGAGCAGCGCCGCCACGGCCGGCGCCACCACACCCGTGGCGAGCATGAGCACCATCGCGGCGAGCACCACGAGCGCCTCGACCGAGCGCCGCCCGAGCGGGACGGTCTGGCGCCGCACGAGATCCGGGGAGTCGACCAGGAGGACGTCGCGGTTGGCGGCTGCGGCGTCGAGGTCGTCCCAGTCACCCTCGACCAGGAGCACGTCGCCGGTGCGCAGCACGGTCTCGCCGGCTCCGCGATCGCGCCCCTGCCGCTGCACGGCGAGCACGATGATCTGGCCGTCGGCCACCACTCGGCCGGGCCGCACCGCCTCGCCCACGAACCGGGAGCGCGGCGGCACCACCACCTCCGCCACCCCGGTCTCGCGGGTCAGCAGCGAGCGGACCACGTCCTGGCTGCCCCGCGCCGCCTCGACGCGCAGGGCGCTGTCCCCGGCGAGCCGCCGAACCGTCCCGGGGTCCCCGACGGCGGTGATCCGGTCCCCGACGGCGAAGACGCCGTCCGACGTCGGGCGACCCGTCGCGCCGTCCAGCACGGTCACCACCCGCGTGCCGGGGTAGGCGTCGAGGTCGACTCCGTCGAGACGGTCGACGCCGAGCACCCGCGACCCGGGCTCCACGCGCAGGTGGAAGACGTTCTCGAGGGAGTACTGCTGCACGAGCGAGGCGGCGTAGGCGCTGAGGTCCGGCGGGAGCATGGTGCTCGTGCGGTCGGGCAGGAGGCGCTGGCCGAGCAGCAGCACGATCAGCACGGTGCCGGCCACCAGCGGTACGCCGGCGAGGGCGAACTCCGCGAGGCCGAAGGCGCCTACGCCCGCGTCGGCCGCGGCCTGCGAGACCACCACGTTCACCGGGCTCCCGGTGAGCAGGAGCAGGCCGCCGGCGCTGCCGGCGAAGGCGAGCGGCATCATCAGCCGCGACGTGGGGTACCGCTGCCGGACCGCGACGATCACCGCCATCGGCACGAGCGCGGCGACGGCGCCGTTGAGGCCGATCAGGGCGGTCAGGCCCGCGCTCATGAGCATGGTGAGCAGGACGAGGCGCCGGGTGCTGCCCCGCGAGCGCTCGGCGAGCGCCTGCCCGATCCATGTGGTCACGCCGGTGGCGTCCAGGCCCTCGCTCACCACGAACAGCGCCGCGATCATCACGACGGCCGGGTCGGAGAACCCGACGAGCACCTGGCTCAGGTCCAGCACGCCGGTGAAGAGCAGCAGCAGCGCGGAGCCGATCGCCACCACCTCCACCGGGACCTTGTTCCAGACGAAGAGGGCGACGACGACGCCCAGGACGAGCAGGCTGATGGCGGCGTCACTCACGCGGGGCCTCCGGTTTCGGGGCGAGGTGCGGGGGTGGGGGTGCGGACGTCGGCGTTCATTCGAGGGCCGCGGCAAGACCGAGGACGACGGCGGCCGTCACGAAGAGGATGAGCAGCAGCGGCCAGACGAACCGGAGGTAGCGGTCGTAGGGCACCTTGGCGATCGCGAGGCCACCGACCACCACCACGCTCGTGGGCGCCCAGAGGATCGTCAGGCCGTGCCCAAGCTGGAACGCGGTCACGGTCAGCGCCCGGCTGACGCCGGCGAAGTCGGCGAGCGGCGCGAGCAGCGGCATCGCGAGGGTCGCGTGGCCGGAACTCGACGGCACCAGGACGGCGAGCGGGATGTTGACGAGCATGGTGACCACGGCGAAGACCGCCGCCGAGGCGCCACCGATCACCTGCTCCATCGAGTGCAGGATCGTGTCGAGCGTCTGCGTGTTCGTCATGATCACGGAGACCCCGGCCGCCAGGAGGATCACGATCGCCGGGCCGATCATGTCCGCCGCGCCCTGGCCGATGAGCCGGACCGTCTCCCTCTCGCCCATCCGGGCCAGGCGGCCGACCACCACGCTCGCCAGCACGAAGAGCATCGCGAGCTGCGGGAACCACCAGCCGAGCTCGAACCACACGGGCTCCGCGCCCGTGGTGTGGGTGTAGTAGTCGTCGGCCGGTCCCGTGGCGCCCCCGAGGATGCTCCCCCAGGGGATCACCGAGAAGATCATCAAGCCGAAGGTCAGGATCGTGATCCACAGGACCCGCTTCTGGAGCCCGGACATCTGCGCTGACGAGCCCGACGGCGCGGCGTCGGCCTCCTGCTCGGGCGGCGCGTCGAAGCCGACGAGCGACGCGGCCGGGTCGCGGCGGATCGTCGCGGCGTACCGCAGGACGAAGGCGATCGCGAGACCGGTGAGGAGCACCCAGAGGACCACGCGCAGGGCGATGCCGTCGCCGATCGAGACGCCCGCCTCGCCCGAGGCCACGCCGATCGAGAAGGGGTTGACCGTGGAGCCCATCACCCCCACGAGGCACCCGACGATGATCATCGACGCCGTGACCATGCGGTCGTAGCCCAGAGCCGCCATGAGCGGGAGGAAGAGCGCGTAGAACCCGAACGTCTCCACGGAGAAGCCCATGGTGGAGCCGAGCAGCGAGAACAACGCCATGATCACGGCGATGAGGAGCCAGCCCCGCTCGCGCAGCCGCGCGGCCAGGCCGCCGACCGCCACCTCGAGGCTGCGGGTGGCGAAGGACACGGAGATGAACGCGCCGATCGACATGATGAACAGCACCACGCCGACCGAGCCGAACATCCGCCCGACGATCTCGCTGTCCACGAACCCCGACTCGGGGTCCTGGAGCCCGTAGAGCCCGTTGACCGGGGCCAGGACGAGTTGCTGCACGCGCTCGCCGAACGTGAGCGGGGACGGGATCTGCTGGTAGCTCCCGGGGATCGGCGCGCCGTCGGCGTCGTGCTCGTAGGCACCGGCGGGGATGAAGAGGGCGGCAACCCAGACCAGCACGGTGACCAGCGCGAGCGTGGTGACCGCCGTCGGGAACTGGAACGCCTTCTTCCGCGGGGGTGCGGGCGCCTCGGCGACCGGGGCGGCGACGTCGTCGGCTGCCATACGGCGAACCTAGGGGGACCCCGCACCTGAGACAACGGGATCCGCGGGAGAAACTCAGGCGGCGAAGTACCTCGCGCCCCCGTTCAGGGCCTGGCTAACCTCGGGCGATACCCCGTGCGCCGCGCGGGGAATCGCGTCAGAGCCGTGGAGGACCCCGTGACAGGAACTCAGGAATTCGGCGTCCACTCCGAGGTCGGACAGCTGCGCAAGGTCATGGTCTGCGCGCCGGGACGCGCCCACCAGCGCCTCACCCCCACCAACTGCGACGACCTGCTCTTCGACGACGTCATGTGGGTGGAGAACGCCAAGCGCGACCACTTCGACTTCATCCAGAAGTTGCGCGACCGCGGCGTCGACGTCGTGGAGATGCACAACCTCCTGGCGGAGACGGTGGCGATCCCCGAGGCGCGCGCCTGGATCCTCGACGAGCAGGTGGTCCCGAACCAGGTGGGAGCGGATCTGGTGGACGACGTGCGCTCCTTCCTCGACTCCCTCGCCCCGCGCGACCTCGCCGAGACGCTCATCGGCGGCCTCTCGACCTTCGAGTTCCCCGAGACGCACGGCGAGACGATCACGCTGGTCCGCGAGGCGGCCGGGGTCACCGAGTACCTGCTGCCGCCGTTGCCCAACACGCTGTACACGCGCGACACCACGTGCTGGATCTACGGCGGCGTCACGCTCAACCCGCTCTACTGGCCCGCCCGGCACGAGGAGACCGTGCTGACGACGGCGATCTACCGGTTCCACCCGGACTTCGCCGGCAAGGTCAACGTCTGGTGGGGCGACCCCACCCAGGACTGGGGCCTGGCCACCCTCGAGGGTGGCGACGTGATGCCCATCGGCAAGGGCGTGGTGCTGATCGGCATGAGCGAGCGGACCTCGCGCCAGGCGATCAGCCAACTGGCGAAGTCCCTGTTCGAACGCGGCGCGGCCGAGCGGGTGATCGTCGCGGCGATGCCGAAGATGCGCGCGGCGATGCACCTCGACACGGTGTTCACGTTCGCCGATCGCGACTGCGTGCTCCTCTACCCGGACATCGTCTACGGCATCAAGGCCTTCTCGTACCGCCCGAGCGACGACCCGAGCGGACTGGAACTCGTCCGGGAGACCAAGCCGTTCGTCGACGTCGTGGCGGAGGCGCTCGGGCTGCCACGCCTGCGGGTGGTGGAGACCGGCGGGAACGCGTACCTGCGGGAGCGGACGCAGTGGGACAGCGGCGCCAACCTGGTCTGCGCCTCACCGGGCGTGGTGTTCGCCTACGACCGCAACACCTACACGAACACCCTCCTGCGCAAGGAGGGCATCGAGGTGGTCACGATCGTCGGGGCGGAACTGGGCCGCGGTCGCGGCGGTGGGCACTGCATGACCTGCCCGATCATCCGGGACGCGGTCGACTACTGACGCCCCGGCCGTCCCGCACGAACGGGGAAGATCCGGTGGACCACGTCCACCGGATCTTCCCCGTTCATGCGTCCTGTGCTCGGCTCAGGCGCGGGCTTGGCTCAGGCTGGTCTGGCTCAGGCTGGTCTGGCTCAGTACCAGTTGACCGCCTGCGAGTGGGCCCACGCGCCACACGGGGTGCCGTAGCGGCCCTGGATGTAGTTCAGGCCCCAGGTGATCTGGGTGGCCGGGTTGGTGCGCCAGTCGGCGGCGACCGTCCCCATCTTCGAGCCGGGGAGTGCCTGCGGGATGCCGTAGGCGCCGGAACTGCCGTTCTGGGCGTTCGGGTTCCAGTTGCTCTCCTTGGTCCACAGCCGGTCGAGGCAGGCGAACTGGTCCTCGCCCCAGCCGCGGGCGGCAACCATCGCCCGGGCGATCGAGCGCGGCTCGGCGCCCACGCGGACCACCTCGGTCACCGGGTCGGTGCCGGAGCGGAGGATCTCCTCGCGGCTGACCTCGACGCCGTCGGCCACCTTCACGCGGTACAGGACGGACTGCACGCCCGGCTGCCCGGCGACGTCGACCACGCGGGTACCCACCGCGAGCGAGCCGTCGGGCTGCTCGCTGACCGTGAACGGAACCTCGACGCGTTCGCTCACCTCCGTGTACTCCACGCGCGAGACGACGATCTGCGCGCCGTCGGGAACGGCGCCGACGAGCGGCGGCGTGACCTCGTCGTCGTGGCCGAGGATCACGCCCGCCACGTCGAGGGCGTCGGCGACGGTCGCGACGCCGGCCGGGACGGGGATGGTCTCGCCGTCCACCAGGATCGTCGCGCCGGTGTCGAGCGGGGCGCGGTCCTGCGAACGGGACGACTCGGCGCCGAAGATGGCGCGACCGTCCGCAGCGGGTGCTGCCAGCGCGGTCGCGGCGTCGGACGGGGTGCTCGCCCCGGCGTCGACGCCGCCGGCCTGGACGGCAAAGGCGCTGGTCCCGCCGAGAATCGCGAGCAAGAGAGCACCCTGGGCTACGCCGCGGACGGCGCGGGAGCGAGGGTCGACGACGGCGCGGCGGTCCGTGGACGGACGTGCGGCAAGGCGCGCGCCGAGACGCGGAAGGGAGGGCACGGAGGGTGTCCTTGTCGGTGGGAAATCCCTCGGAAGGGAATCGGTCTGATATGACCGTAACCGGAGCGTGATCTTCAGCGGAAGGCAATCCGGGATTCTGTAAGCGACACCACAAGGGGCGACACGCCGCGATCGGCGCCCGTCGGTCCGCCGTCCGGCGTATGAGGCGGGCCCCAGCGCCCCGGACCAACGCGCCGCCGCGGCGTCGCCCCGCGCCTAGGCTGGCGGCATGGCGCGCCTCGTCGAGGTCCACCCCAAGGATCCGCAGCCGCGCGCGATCGCCCAGGTGGTCGCGCTGCTGCGCGAGGGCGCGCTGATCGCCTACCCCACGGACTCCTGCTATGCGCTGGGCACCTGCCTGGACACCGCCGACGGCGCCGAGCGGATCCGGCGCATCCGGCACCTGGACGCTCGGCACCGTTTCACGCTGGTCTGCGCGGACATCGCCCAGGTGGGCCAGTTCGTCATCCTGGACAACGCCGCGTTCCGCGCGATCAAGGCGGCCACCCCCGGCCCGTACACCTTCATCCTCCGGGCCACGAAGGAGGTGCCGCGGCGCCTCGCGCACCCGGCCAAGAAGACGGTCGGGGTGCGGATCCCGGATCACCCGGTGGCACGCGCGCTGGTCCGCGAGCTCGGGGAGCCGCTCCTCTCGAGCAGCCTGCTGCTCCCCGGCGAGAAGGCACCCCTGACCGAGGGCTGGGAGGTCAGGGAGCGGCTGGATGCGGTCGTGGACGTGGTCGTCGACGCCGGGGACTGCGGCACGGTCCCGACCACGATCGTGGACTTCTCCGGCGGCGAGCCGGAGATCCTGCGAGTCGGCAAGGGCGACCCGAGCCGGTTCGAGTAGGGGGCCGGTTCGAGTAGGGAGCCGGTTCGTGTGTGGCGGGAGGCTCGGACCCCGCCCGCCGGGCGCACGGGCCCGGGCGCCTCAGGTGAGCGCCCGCAGGACCGCCGTGGTGACCACGGCCACCACGAAGACCACCAC